>NZ_CP151101.1 GCF_038096175.1 Nostoc sp. UHCC 0302 | reverse complement strand
AGGGGAAACTCAAGAAGCAGAGTCTACGGCCGAATGGCACGCTTGAAAAGGTAAATGGTCGAGGCAGCTTTCTTGAGCAGGGGGAGCAGGGGAAGAAGAGAAGCTCTTGAAGCAGGGGAGGAGGGGAGGAAAATTGAAGGCATTTTTTAATTCTTCTTCCATTTCCTCCCCTGCTCCCCTGCTCCCCCTGCTTCCCCATCCTCCACTGCCTCAAGAACCCCTCTGCAATCCATACACTGCTTACTTCTAGGCTTAACAAGCGTGCCATTCGTATACGGTCTTTGGGATTTTAGTCACCAAACAACCACTGCTCCCGGAGTACTTGCCTGCTTATAGCCTAACTAACATCTAATGCTCTTCGAGTTTGCGGCCCAACTATGCCATCTACAAGTAGACCATTTCTTACTTGAAAACTACGAACTTGGCGCTCGGTTTCTGGGCCATAATATCCATCAACTGTAACGTTCCCTAAAGCTTTTTGAAGTTGGGAAACAGATGTCCCTTGTGAGCCATTACGAAGAAAAATCCTACTGCTAACGTTAATGCGAGAACTACGACGATAAACCCGTGGAGGACTAGCGTTAATCCACTTGCTATAGGCGTAAGTGCCATCTGCAAGTGTAGCAAACCCGTTACTAGACGCTCCCCTGACAACACCTGGGAGGCTTGAACCATAAGGAGCGCATCTAATCACTTGTGAATTCAAACTCGGCCCTGTACGGATATTAAGACATCTGCCGTTTGTACTGACATAGTTCATTGCTGAGGCTATCTGAATTTGGCTAACAGCAGTTACCAATACGCTAACACCAGCTAAAGCTAACCAGACAGAAGATTTCAGGAGGTTTTTCCAATTGAATTGAAATTTCGGGAGATGATTTTTGGTGTTTCTGCTTACCTGCTGATTGGGAATAACTGTATTAAAAGATTTAAAAATTCCTTTCCAATTAAATTTAATTTTTGGAAGAGATTCCATCTTTTTGGTTGTCTCTTCATGAGCCATATACATATAAGAGTAAGCAAGACTTTCCATAATACACTCCTAAATATCAATGCAGAATTTGGAATATTAAAATAATTGCAGAAACGTTTTTTTTCAGCAGTACCTTTGAGCGTACTATTTCATAGTACAGATTTTTGACTCCAGAGTTTCTATTGCTACCCTATCCTCTGTAGATTTTACACCATTTACTCTTTCATCGTCCAAAGGGCTATAGGGTGAATAATAAGTGGCGGGTTTGAATCCCCCATTCATTGATTCAGACGAATGGATTCTATATTAAATGTCTATCTCATTTATTCAAAGATAAGCAAGCCGTGTCAGAATGTTGAATAGTTGGTCTTTAAAGTGAGCAAGATCATGGCTGTTAACTCTGATTCTGCTTGGGATTTATCGGTTAATAACCGCAACGGTCAACTTGCTCTGGTTGTTGAGGTCAAGAGTAAACTTAATGCATCGCCAGAGTGGGCGGCCTCGTTGCGACGTAATATCTTTGCACATGGAACTTTTCCAATAGCACCATATTTTCTGATGGTCTTTCCAGATCGGTTTTACTTATGGACAAATGCTGAAGTTCAATTGGAGCAGAGCGAAGCAGACTATGCTGTTGATGCACATTCCATTCTTCAGCCCTACTTAGAACGGGCAGGAGTGACGGCTGAGCAAATCAGTGGGGAAAGCCTTGAATTAATTATTGCATCCTGGTTAGGAAAAATTATTTATTCTCAATCTCCTGAACATATAGATGAATCTGAACGCTGGTTAATTGATTCAGGATTATATGCTGCTATAGCTGGAGGCAAGTTTGATTATAAGGCGGTTGCGTGAATATTTATGTTGAAACCAACTTTCCAGTAAACCAAAAAGTTTTCTCAAAAGGGCGAACCATTAGGGATACAGCAGATATCACCAATGAATGAATACTGAGAAATAGGTATCAAATAATACGTAAGCTATAAAAAATAATTATCATATTTTGCAGTAGTTCAAAATGTGAAATGATCAAAGTAGTGTGTCGTATATTGGCTCTTGAAATTGACTGTTTCATCTCATCGAATTGCCAAGAAGAGCGAGTCTCCAGAAGAACCGATTTTAACAGACTCAAAAACTCTTGATGAAGTGATTGAGTGTTTAGTAGAAAATTTTTCGATTGAAACTCAAGGGGTATGTGATCAACAAACTTTATTTGAGATTCTCACAAAAGCAGCCAGCAGTGGAGATAGTATTGAGAACACAGCTAAACTATTAAAAAATGTTCCTACAGCCAACGATATTAGATACCACCTCAATAAAATCAATAATTTTGAAGAAATAGAGGCGCAAATAAATCAATCACTGAAAAGCCGGATTCCTTTAGGATTAAAGAAAGGTTGTTTAAAAGTAGCGATTGATTTAAATCTAATTTGTTATTATGGTAAGCCAACATTAGAGGAATTACCTTACATATATCGAAGTCAAGCTAAATCTGGTACTCATTCATTTTACGCTTATGCCACTTTATATGTTATTACCAATAATAAGCGTGTAACTCTTGCGGTTAGAGGAGTTCGCAAACTAGATACTAGTGTAGCGATCATTACTTATTTATTGGCAGAACTTGAATCTCTTAAAATAGATATAAAAAAGCTATACCTAGATAGAGGCTTTTTTAATACTCCTGTAATCCGATGGTTGCAGGCATTAGATATTCCATTTATGATGCCTGCTGTTAAGACAGGAAAAAAAGGAGGAATCAAACAATTTCTAAAGGGTAAAAAAAGCTATAAAACTACCTATACAATTACAAGAAGTGAAGATGATTCAGTCACATTTGACTTATGGATTGTTTGCAAATATAGAAAAGGGAAGCGTAAAAAGTATGGGATTCAATACTTTGCTTACGTGACTTACAAAATCAAAACTAATTTAGATTATATCTATCAAGATTATCGCAAAAGATTTGGAATTGAAACTAGCTATCGACTCAAGAATATTTGTCGAATTAGAACAAATAATAAAAATCCTGTCTTAAGATTACTATTTATTGGTATTTCCTTTCTTCTAGTTAATATTTGGGTAAATTTGCTTTGGACTAGAATCAGTCGTAAAAGGAAAGGAAGTCGATTAATTTATCGCACACTTTTTACACTTAAACAGATGTTAGCCTTTTTATCTCAAGCCCTACAGCGTAAATATCAAGTAGTTGAAAGCATCTATCTTCCATCAGGTTAGTAATGATAATTTCTCTCCCAACTAATCATAACTAATCATAATCTATACTATGTCTGTTGGTTAGAAAATTGTGTATCAAAAAATGCAAGGATTTTAGCGATCGCTCTTTAGAGAAAACCTTTTTGGTTTACTGCATAGAGGTGTTTTTTGAAGGCTTGCATCCCGATGATCGCTCTCGTCTTGAGGAAATTGTTCAAGAAGCACTTAACCCAGCATCTGGTGGTGCTTATGACACGGAGTATCGCACGATTGGCATCTTTGATCAAGTTGAACGCTGGCTGAGGGCGAAAGGAAAAGCCTACTTTGATGCTGATGGAAAACCGTTACGCTTTATTGGTACAGTGCTAAATATTACAGGGCAAAAAGAAGTCGAAGTACAATTAATTCATGATGCTTTTCACGATTCACTTACCCGATTGCCAAACCGTGCCTTATTTGTCAAAAAGTTGGAGCAGGCAATAGAGCAAGCAAAGCTAGATTCTAACTACAGATATGCTGTGCTGTTCGTAGATGTAGATCGCTTTAAAGTTATCAACGATAGTCTGGGTCATTTGATGGGGGATAAGTTACTAATAGCGGTGGCACACAGATTAAAAAGTTGCTTACGTCCAGCAGATACAGTTGCTCGCTTAGGTGGAGATGAGTTCACTATCCTACTAAATGATATCCAAGACTTAGACGATATTATCAATGTAATTGAACAAATCAACGCACATTTGGCAGAAACTTTTAATTTGGATGGACAGGAAGTATTTACTAGTGCAAGTATCGGTATCGCTTTAGGCACAAGCTCTTACAATCAGCCAGAAGAATTGATCCGTGACGCAGACATTGCTATGTACCGTGCTAAAAAACTAGGCAAAGCACGCTACGAGATATTTTATTCTAGTATGTACGCTCAAGCCGCCGAGTTATTACAGTTAGAAATGGATTTACGACGAGCCATTGAACGCCAGGAATTTCAACTTTACTATCAACCAATCGTCTCGCTAGAAACTTATCAAATTATTGGCTTTGAAGCTCTTGTACGTTGGCAACATTCAGAAGTAGGATTTATTGCTCCAGATAAGTTTATTCCGCTAGCAGAAGAAACTGGATTGATTGTACCAATTGGTTATTGGGTGTTACGTGAAGCTTGTCATCAAATGCACTCTTGGCAATTGCAATATCCAAATAACCCACCTTTAACTATCAGTGTCAATATTTCTAGCCGACAGTTTTCCGACGCTAATCTGATTGAGCAAATTAACCTGATTCTGCAAGATACTGGTCTAGCAAACAACAGTTTAAAGTTAGAGATTACTGAAACTGTACTGATGGAAAATTCTGATTCTGCCACTGCGATGCTTTGGCAATTACAACAGATGAACATTCAGTTACATCTAGATGATTTTGGCATCGGTTACTCATCATTGAGTTACCTGCACCGTTTCCCTTCTAGCGCATTGAAGATAGATCGTTCATTTGTCTCCAACATTGGTACTGATGCAGATAACTGGGCAATTGTTGGAGCGATTATTTCTCTTGCAGACTCTCTAAATATCGATGTTATTGCCGAGGGTGTGGAAACAATCGAACAACTAAAGCAACTTCGAATCAAACAATGCCAACACGCACAGGGATACTTCTTCTCACCCCCACTTGATAGCTTCTCGGTTGAGCAATTAATTTCATCTAGCTTACACCTTAACTTAAATCCACACCCTTTAAGTTTGTCTACTTCTAACTTGCACGTTTTATAAACCTCATAGAGTATGGCTTTGAGGATGATCATAAAAATGTGCAAGTAATGACAAATGTTTGAGTAACTTCTAGGAAGATATTAAGCTCAAAAAAGTTACCACTGAGTATTGGTGGCAATTAATGCTGTCGCAGCTAAACTGTCCAACGGTTGGGAGAAAAAATATCCTTGGGCAGATTCACATTTCAACTTTCTCAAAAGTGCTAGTTGCTGTTGTGTCTCCACACCTTCTATACTGGGCAAAAAACCAAGTTTGTTTGCCAACGTAATGATGATTTCACAAACCTCTAAATTTCTGCTGCTTGCATTCATTGAGGTAATAAAAGAGCGATCAATTTTCAATATATCAATCGGAAAGCTAGAAAGACGACTTAATGAAGAGTAGCCGATCCCAAAATCATCAATTGATAATGCAATGCCCATCTGCTTGAGTTTTAAGAGGTGAACAGAAGGAATATAATCGAGAACTGAATCGATTAAGAATTGTTGTCGAACACGTTAATGGTCGTCTAAAGATTTTCAATATTTTATCTAACCAATATCGTAATCGTCATCGCAGATTTGGATTAAGGTCTAATCTGATTGTCGGAATCTACAATCATGAATTAGCTTTAAAAGCTTAAATAATTGTTGAATTAGTTTGCTGTATCAACTTTCTCCATAGTAGTCAATGGAGCGTTTTTTTTGTAGCGATCATAATCGACAGTATTGTAATCCAACCTAATAAAAAAGCTGGCTGTGATTTAAGCAACTTTTTTATTAGGTTGAAATAAAAAACGCTAAGGCTTAAAAACAGTAGGGGGCACCGGGTTTCCAGCAGCCTGCTAGTAAAACTTTTTTCTTATCTACAGCATTTCTATTTTGAAATTGAGTTTGTTTAATGCTGTAATTAATTTTCAGCGCATTGCTACCTAATGTATTGTGCTTTTTTATCGCTGTGTTTAAGGTAGGTGCATTCAGATTATTCTCTAGAGTCACATCCGGATTGATTGTGGCAATAGCAGAGTTTCCAGACAAAACTATTGCACCAACGATTGCAACTCCTAATTTACCCAAATTCCAAACATCCATAATGTATTCCGCCTTTTTTACCAATTCTGAATACTGTACAAATAATATGCAATCAACTCTAACTTGTCGTCCCCTAAAAGTTGAAATTTTTACTCAATAGAATGATTGATAAATCATTCCAACTTTAGTTGGAATTTGGATTTACACAACCAATCCAGTAAATCATTCAATCATTTGCCCAGGCTTTCAGAACTTGGGCATTATTTTGACCATTAAAGCCCATTAAATCGTTCAAGTTAGTTTGTACGTTTTAATCGTTTATATCTTGTAATGGACTTGCTAGATAGCGCTAATAGAATAGATTGAACGATTGAACCTATGTACTGGTTTTAAAAGAGTGAATGGTTTGAGTGATTGAATCGAGTAAAACCAATACTTTTTGGTTAAGAATTAAGCAGTGTTGATAATGGAAAAATTGAGTGGCTGACGTTGAGTACCAGTGCCACGATGAATAGGTTTCTTAGACGGAAATTTAGAACGAGTTTTTTTGACTCAGCGAGGATTACTTCTGTGCTGCCGAGGCGGAATTTTCTCAATCCTTTATCTCCATGACCAAAAAAGGGAGTTGTAATGTGCGCCCCCGTGTTTCGTGCTGCTCTAACCGCTGCTCCACTATTTGGGCAATAATTTCGAGTTCCTGCAACATCTGGCCGACATCGTTTAAGTCCTGTGCGAATGAGGTTTCTGCACCGAATGGCACTAAGTTAAGCGTAAACCCCTTATATAACTGGATGAGAGGGTGTGGGGTGTGGGGTTGCAGGTTTGGGAAATCAAGAAAATGTTGAACTCCTTGACGCAACTAAAGTTTAATTGTCTTAAACACCACACCCTACACCCTACACCCAACAAGATAGCCAAGCGCGAGATTTCACGTTTTCAAGCGTGACATTCGTTTCTGCACCAACGGACTTACGAACCCGATTCGCCCTTGCGGGCTTCATAACTGGCTGCTGTAACCACACCTCGCTGATTCGGGCTGCCACCAACTACTAACGGTTTGCCTTGGTAGCTAGGGTTGTCCCGTTGTTCTACTGATGCGTAGAAGGCGTCCATATCAACGTGAACTATTTTTCTAGCCTGCATTGTTGTTGAAGTATTACCATTTCTACCAAGCGGCGGGAACGACTATAATCTCTGGTAAATTTGTGATTCGCTCTGAATATTTGAGAAACTTATCACCATAATAGTACACTAGCACTAGCGCGAGTTTTGGGCTTTCATCCGCTTTTTCATTGAGAAAGCTTTTGTAACATTTTGTCGTCACGTTGCCAACGCACGGTATGAGAGGGAGCAAGAGGATGACCATTGGTGTTTGGGTTCTCGGAGATCAACTTTGGTCACAGCAGTCAGCACTGCAAAGTTGCTTGCAACAAAAGCAACAGACTTCCGTAATTTTTATTGAATCTCTAACCCATGCAGGGCAACTTCCTTATCACTTGCAAAAACTGGTATTGGTCTGGTCAGCCATGCGTCACTTCGCGGACGAATTGCGCTCGCTCGGCTGGGCAGTAACATACGCTCAAAGCCAAGACTTCAACACGCCTTTACTTCAATGGATTGAGCAATACCAAATTACCGAACTGCGGGTGATGACTCCAACAGATCGCCCTTTTGCTGTGTTGATTCAAAACCTAAAATTGACAATTCAAGTCACTTTTACACCCAATAATCGCTTCATCTGGAGTGACCAACAGTTCCAACAATGGGCCAGTGGTCGCAAACGTTTAATCATGGAAGACTTTTATCGTCAGGGACGGCAACGGTTCAACATTCTAATGTCCGGCAACCAGCCTGTTGGCGGTCGATGGAACTTTGACAAGCAAAATCGCAAACCACCAAAGGGCAAACTCACCTTACCCGAAGCTTTATGGTTTGAACCAGACTCAATCACACAAGATGTTATTGACTTCATTAAGCAATCTGAGGCATTCCAGGACAATCGCTCTTACTGGCAATTAGAACCATTTCGCTGGGGTGTAACCCGACAGCAAGCACTACTTGTACTGAAGTTTTTTATCGAAACACGTTTGTCTTCATTTGGGCCATATCAGGATGCAATGGTGACAGGCGAACAGACAATGTGGCACGCGATGCTTTCTCCTTATCTCAACATTGGATTGCTGCATCCTTTAGAAGTTGTGATTGCAGCGCAACAAGCTTATTACAACAGCAGCAACTGGGAGTTGAGCAGCGTTGAAGGCTTTATCCGTCAGGTACTTGGTTGGCGAGAGTATATGCACGGTGTCTATGTTTACTTACAACAGGATTACCAAGAAAGTAACTGGTTTAACCACACTCATCCACTGCCTGCTTTTTATTGGACTGGCAATACACAGATGAATTGTCTGCACCAAATTCTAACTCAGGTTAAACAGATAGGTTATGCTCACCATATTCAACGCTTAATGGTACTGAACAACTTCGCTTTAATTGCAGGTATCTCCCCCCAAGAACTTGAAGACTGGTTTCATGCCGCTTTTATTGATGGCTACGATTGGGTAATGCAAACCAACGTCATTGGCATGGGGCAGTTTGCTGACGGTGGAATGATCGCTTCTAAACCTTATGCTGCTTCTGCTAACTACATCAACAACATGAGCGACTACTGTAAGAATTGTATTTACAATCCCCGCGAGCGCACTACTGAAAATGCCTGTCCTTTCAACTTTTTTTATTGGGATTTTCTTGCTCGTCATTATGACAAACTCAAAAACCAACCACGCATGACTCAAATTTTGCGTAATCTAGAACGTATTTCACCATCAGAACTCCAGACAATTCGCACCTTAGCCTCAAATTGGCACGCTACGCAAGCAGCAACCGTTTAGCCAATCGTGTAAAGGAATATCCGCAGTTATTCCAGGCAGACGAAGCAAGAGGATCGCTAACGGTCAACAAGGCTGCTAGCCGAATGGCACGCTTGAAAAGCGCAAATCCATAATCTGGCTGGCTTTCTCACGGCTGAACCCCTAAATCAGTACAATATAGTGCTATAAATTAATTTAACTTCGAATTACGAATTATTTTAATAAGTCCAGTTTTGCTTGGTCTGTAAGCTATAGGTTCCATCTTTCACATTCACCCGCTCAGGAATCAGATTTAAATCTCTAAATATATTTGCCTGATGCTGTAAAGCATCGAGCGATTGGTCGTCAATCGGAATGATGGCGCGTTCGCCACTATGTTTCTGTAAAATTTCTAGAATGGATGGATCGATTTCATGGTGTTCTGCCAATCTTTGAACAGCTTCTAATTCCTGTCTCTTAGCCCAAGTTCCAGCTTCGTTTACCTCTTCTAAAATCACCTTGAGTAAGTCGGGATAGTCGCGTACCAGTTCTGGAATCGCGTAGTAATAGGTGGGAACTTCCACGGAGGCTCTATCACCAAATATACTCTCTAGGTCTGTAATTGATCGCCCTGGATAAGCGCTTCGGGCCTGAGTAGCTGTGTAGGGAACCCAAATCGCCCAAGCATCGATTTCACCCCGGCGGAATCGGGGTAGCGCCTCCGGTTGTGTCAGATAAACTGGCTCGATGTCACTAAAATCTAGTCCGACTTTTGCCAGCGCTCGCACAAGTATATAATGTGCGCTTGAGCCTTTGTCAAAAGCGATCTTTTTACCCTTCAGGTCGGCAAGCTTCTGAATCGGCGAATCTTCCGGTACCAGAATCGCTTGACCTTTGGGAGCGGTATATTTTTCCTTAGCCACCCGCACAAATACATGATCTGCCGCTTGAGAGAAGATGCTAGCCGTGCCGCCGCCGCCGCAAAAGTCAATTGTCCCGTTGCTAAGTGCTTCTATCAGAGAAGAGGCTGATAAAAAGCTTGTCCAGGTGACAATCAGTCCAAATGGTCGCAAACGTGTCTCCAGCAAGCCTTGAGTCCGGAGAACTTCCAGATTTGTCATCCCCTCTGGATAGCCAATTTTGAGTTGCTTGAGCCGCCGCGCTTGCTCTGCTAATGGCGTGTTGCTTGATTGAGCAGAACGCTGAGAAAACCAACGATCCAAAACTACACAGAAAATTATCCCCCCCATGAACAGTCCCACAGTTTCCAGTAACTGGATTATGGAGCTTTTGGATAGTTGGAACTGATTACCAGATTCAGAAGCAGCAACAGCATAACCATCAAAAACTAGAGGCAAGACCAAAATCGAGACAAGTCCGATGGAAAATCGAATTGCAAACCTGTAAGTAGCCGATCTACGAGTCGCACATCTGAACGACCGTAAGATATTTTGACCTGTGCATTTAGGCAGAAGGTCAATCAAACGGCTAATCATAATGACTCCTTTGATAAATTATCTGATGCAAATTGCCGGATGAATTGGAGATGGGGAATAAAGTCAAAGCACCACTTGATATATGTAACTACCAAACTTGCTCGCTCGTTACACCCAATATGCGATACTCACATTATCATATCGATATTGTGTGGATTTTCTACAAACTTTGAGCGATCGCTAGTTTTGGTCATCAGATAGGTGTTGAGTGAGGAATGTTGATGGATTGGTTAATTGCAACAATTAAAATTGGGCTAGCTACGGCTGTGGCAACAACATTTGATGACAATATTTATCTAACGGCCTTCTTCAGTGAGGTCAATCGGACTTTTCGTCCTCAACATGTTGTAGTTGGTGAGATTCTAGGTTTCACGGCATTAGTAATAGTAAGTTTACTTGGTTTCTTACTGGGTCTAGTAATTCCATCAACTTGGACTGGTTTACTGGGGATTCTACCGATACTCATTGGCTTGAACAATTTGCTTAACCTGAATAAGGATGACTCAGCTCAAGATAAGTCAGCTAATCTGAAAAGAAACTCTAAATTTCGAGGATTTGATTCCAGAAAGCGATCACTCTGGGACGTAATCCGCGATCCGCAAACCTATCGCGTCTCCTCAGTAACAATTGCCAATGGCGGTAACAATCTTGGCATCTATATCCCCCTGTTTGCCACTAGCTCAATCCAAAATCTCACTGTGATCGTACCAGTTTGCTATTTCATTGTTTTTTGCTGGCTGTTTATGTCCTATAATCTGACTCGTCTACCTGGTATCGCTTTGATACTCAGCCGTTATGCTAGCAAGATTTTCCCCTTCATTCTGATGTGGCTGGGTTTCAGAATTTTGGTTGACAGCGAATCTTATCGTATTTTTCTCCCGAACACTTGACAGGTAAACGTTATTAGTTATCAGTTTGGTGAGATTCTCAAGGCTAAAGTCAATAGAGCTTAACTCGTGCATTTTCAGTTACGTTTTAGGCTAAAAGTTGCGAGGCTTCTATGTATATCTGCAAGCTTACTGGCAGTTTTCTGTAGCAAAAATGTAATAAGCCAGCCCAAACCCGTAATCAAATGCCCAGCCGTCTCCAAGGGAGACGAAGGCAGCGAACGATGAAAGCCCTAAAAAGCGAAATCTACCTCCCCGTTTTACAAGGCGGTTGTTTACATCAAAACTTACTACGTCTTTACCATCACTGTACTTAATCAACAGTATATTTAGCAGTTGTCAACTTGCTAATGGTACTTCCTATTAAAAGTATCATTAACATAAACTTTATTTAGAGTAAAATCAGTTTATTTATTTATACCAAAATTGTTGGTAATAAATACTACAGCAGTCATTCATACCCAACAAAGATTACCAATTACTTTTACTTGACACTAAATTGCTCAAGTCGTCACAAACCAGGTAAACAACATTAATCAATGAACTGTAATATTTCCAGTACAAACTTGAATAGCCAAAACTACCCTTTCCATTACCTGTCTCCCAAAATTAAATATACACTGATGGCACTTTTAGAATTGGCAAGCCACTACGAGAAAAAAGTTCCTCTGGCTGTGAGGGAGATTATTTCTATGCAACCTATACCTGAAAGATATCTGGAGCATATTTTGCTTACACTGCGGTGTGGTGGTCTGGTATACAGTCAACGTGGCCCAAAAGGAGGCTTTGTTTTAGCTCGCAATCCAGAGCAGATTACCGTCAGGGAAATTATCACCTCACTAGAAAGTGAGTCTCAACATACAGAAATCTTTGATGCTCCCACTTTAGAAAGAAATCTAGTTTACGAAATTTGCGAGCAAGCCGAAGCAACATTTATGCAGGTTTTAGACAGTTATACTCTCCAAGACTTATACCAAAAAAAACAGGCTCGTGAGCAGCAAAACCCCATGTATTATATCTAGCCAGTAGTCAAAGTTATGTGGATAACTAAAATGGTGGACTTACTGCCACTCCTGCAATTGAAGGGCTTGAATTACACCATCACCAAAAATTTAGTTGTCAATCCTGTTTTTGAATAAAGAACGAAGCTGTGAGAATGTGTATTAGTATTTACGAAACAGTCAGAACTGGGCAGTGTGTCTCAAGTAAAGTTTATGAAGCAATCTTTAGAATTGCAGTATAAAGCAGCACGAATACTTCAGTTCATTTGTCCCTAAAAGTTTTTTGCGACACAACCGTTTCAACCAGATAGAAAATTAACTTGCACTACTTATTGTTAGAAAAGCTAATAATTAGAGTATGATACTATGTGTGATTTGCTCTACACACTCTTTGTAAATATCATGCAAACTCAGACAAAGCAGCATTGAGCATTGATTAGTCACAAACAAATCAGCGATAACTAAGTTATCGCTACCGTTAACGCAATTCAATAGACAAAAAAGCAGATAAGCAAAACACGCCAGTATAGTAGCTCATTGTCGAAGATGACATTAATGACGAATTACTAGCAGAAATGCAGGCGGATAGGTTTTCGCCTGTAGAAGCCGTTCACGGTAACAAGGTATGAAGCTGAGTGGAAAATAGGAGGAAAAGGAATTGCTAACAGAAAATGAACTACAACTAACTGCTGATGTGCTGGTAATTGGTGGTGGCCCCGCCGCTGCCTGGGCAGCATGGGCAGCCGCATCCCAAGGTGTTAAAGTCATCATTGCTGATAAAGGTTTTCTGGGTACAAGTGGTGCAGCTGCAGCTAGTGGTAATGGCGTCATGGCTCCTTCTCCAGAGAATTGGGACAAAGTTGCATCGGAGCGTTATCGCGCAGGAAAAGACCTCGCTAACTTACGTTGGATTGAGCGTGTCATCGAAAAAACTTGGCTCAGTTTGCCCTTAGTAGAAAAATGGGGCTATCGTTTTCCCAAAGAAAATGGGGAATCTGTGCGTCAGAGTTATTATGGCCCGGAATATATGCGGGTAATGCGGAAAAACTTGTTGCGTTCTGGAGTGCAGATTCTTGACCAAAGTCCCGCTCTAGAGCTTTTATTGGCTGAAGATGGTTCTGTGGCTGGGGCAAGAGGTATACAGCGACAATATCGTCGTTTTTATACAGTTCGTGCGGGTGCAGTTGTTTTAGCCAATGGCGGTTGTGCATTCTTGAGTAAAGCATTAGGTTGCAATACTAATACAGGTGATGGAATGCTAATGGCAGTAGAAGCTGGCGGTGAACTCTCCAGCATGGAAGCTTCTAATCACTATGCAATCTCAACTGCTTTTAATGCCACAGTAACACGGGGTGTTCCCTTTGGCTGGGCTAGTTACACCGATGAAGCAGGTAATGAGCTAGGCGGCTATATTAATGGTCGTCGCGATCCTGCGTTCCTTCCAAATGCTTTGATGAAAGGGTCTGTTTATGCTCGTTTAGATCGAGCCACACCGGAAGTCAAAGCAGTAATTGAAAAGTCTCATTTCATCGCTTTTCTACCTTATAAAAAAGCTAGTATTGATCCCTATACAGAAAGAGTACCTGTGACATTGATTTTAGAAGGGACAGTCCGAGGTACAGGTGGAATTCGGATTATCGATGATAGTTGTGCTACAAAAGTGCCTGGACTTTATGCGGCTGGTGATGCGGCATCGCGGGAATTTTTAGCTGGTTTAGCTTCTGGGGGTGGTGGCCCTAATGCTGCTTGGGCAATCTCTACAGGGCAATGGGCAGGAGAAGGGGCGGCTAAGTTTGCCAAGGGTTTGGGCGCACGTCCAAATGAAAGGATTGCACGTGCATCTGGTCAGATGGGAATGGGTAGCGCGAGGCACTCTTCCACTTCTGATACTTTCGATCATGAGGCAATCGTGCGCGGTGTTCAAGCCCAAATGTTCCCATTGGAAAAGAACTACTTGCGTTCGGAACAGAAACTTCTTGATTCCCTCGCTAAATTAGAAACTTTATGGCAACAGGCACAAGGTCATCCGAAACAGGATAATGTACGCGATATAGAATTTTCTCGTCGTGCGGCTGCTCTGACTGCTGTTGCCAGATGGGCATATTTTAGTGCTTTACATCGCACGGAAACCCGCAGCGAACACATTCGTGTGGACTATCCTCATACCGATCCCAATCAGCGGTATTATCAAGCCACAGGCGGCTTAGATAAGCTGTGGGTAAGACGTGATTGGATAACGGATGCGCCTGTTACATCACCATTACAAACTACTCCATCCACACCCGCCATATCAAAGTTGTAACCAGAATAAAATCATGATTGAGCTTGTCAGCCATAAACTCTGTATTAATTGCAATCTGTGCGTTCAAGTTTGTCCGACTAATGTCTTTGATGCAATTCCAAACCAACCACCCGTAATTGCTCGCAAGGAAGACTGTCAAACTTGTTTCATGTGTGAGGCATATTGTCCAGTGGATGCGCTTTATGTTGCACCGCAATCTCATACTGAGATTGCAGTCGATGAGGATGATTTGATTGAAAGTGGCATCATGGGTGAGTATCGCCGGATATTGGGTTGGGGATATGGCAGAAAAAACAACAGTGAATTAGATACGGCTCATAAACTACGCCAACTACCGCGCCCTTATCAAAGTTAATTTCATGCGAGTGAAGAAGCGATCGCAATTTCTCTTCAGTTTTGAAGAATGCGATCGCTAATATTTGCCTTAAAATTCAAATATAGGATTAGATATGAAAAACGTTTTACTCTCAATACCGTAGCTGATTTACGAGAGTTCAACTGGATCTTCAAACTATTGGCTCCCTATGGGTCAAACATAGTTAAGAACGTTTTGAGTCTTCTGTACAAAGTCGCATTTGAGAGAATGTAGATAAAGATTATGCTAAATTTAGTGATGCTGTGGAATAGCGATTAAACTACACTTGGAAAAAGTACTCGGAACTGATTTTTAAAATTGACGCCCCCGTGGGTCATATCAGAGCTGCACCATTTTTCAAGTCAGGCTTAGCTATTAGTTGGGCTGCAACTCTTGTGCCAAAGCTTGCCCAATGTTAGACATTAATTGCTACTCTAGGATTTATCACTAAGAAAATTCATGATGTTGGGTTTACTGTTGATTAAATGATGTGCAGCAATACCAAGATTTTGATGATGTGGTATCAAATAATAAGTTTTAATCGGTAGACAAATATGGAAAATAACCAACAATACCATATGTCAAAAGATGAATTTCGTCATTGGGGATATCAAACTATTGATTGGATAGCTAATTATTTAGAAACAGTAGAGCAACTGCCTGTTTTATCTCAAGTTGAACCTGGAGATATTAGAGCCAAACTACCAGAAACAGCCCCACTAAAAGGGGAGTCTTTTGCAGACATTTTACAAGATTTAGATAAAATCATCGTACCAGGATTGACTAATTGGCAGTCTCCTAACTTTTTTGCTTTCTTTCCTACAGGTATTTCTGCACCATCAATTTTAGGAGAATTAGTCAGTGCAGGGCTTGGAGTTCAGGGAATGTTGTGGGCAACTTCTCCAGCTTGTACTGAGTTAGAAACTCATGTTTTAGACTGGTTAATAGATATGTTAGAACTTCCCTGTCAGTTTAAATCTTCCTCCACAGGAGGAGGAGTAATCCAAGACTCAGCCAGTAGTGCTTCACTAGTTGCTCTGATCGCAGCAAGAGTTCAGTCTTCATCAGATATTAATCAACTGGTTGTCTACACTTCTACTCAAGCACACTCTTCTATTGAGAAAGCCGCCAAAATCGCCGGAATTAAGCCAGAAAATGTCCACTTAATTGAGGTTGATGCTGATTATAAAATGTGTCCACAATTACTACAACAGCAGATTGCTACAGATATTCAATCTGGGTTAATCCCTTTTTATATTGCTGCTACTGTGGGAACAACCTCATCTCATGCCATAGATCCATTAACACAAATAGGCGCGATCGCTCAAGCACATAATATTTGGCTCCATGTTGATGGTGCTATGAGCGGTACAGCAGCTATATGCCCTGAGTATCGCTGGATTCACCAAGGATTAGAACTAGCAAACAGCTATTGTTTTAATCCTCATAAATGGATGCTGACTAATTTTGATTGTACGTGTTTTTATGTCAAAGACCGAACTCAACTAATTCAGGCACTATCGATCATGCCTGAATTTCTCAAAAATCAAGCCACCACATCGGGTAAAGTCATTGACTATCGAGACTGGCAGATTTCTTTAGGACGCAGATTTAGAAGTCTCAAACTCTGGTTTGTAATTCGCCACTATGGTATAGAAGGCTTACAGTATTATATAAGGAAGCATATCGCCCTAGCACAAGAATTTGCTGAATCTGTAAAATCTCATCCTCGCTTTGAGCTAGTTGTTAATCCCCCGTTAAATTTAGTATGTTTTCGCCACAAATTTAGTGATGAAATTAACCAAGAAATTCTTAACAATATCAACTCTTCAGGTCAAATCTATCTCACTTCCACCAAGCTGGGACAAAAATTAACTTTAAGAATGTCAATTGGACAAGCAACCACAGAGCAAACACACGTACAACAGGCTTGGCAATTAATTTGTCAAACTGCTAATCACATCGAAAATAATTAACTCATTTTTGAGACCTTTAAAGCAAAAGCAACGTCAGCAGGTTGAAATGGGCTAGGCTCCTTGTAGAAGAGGGATTAATAACTATTTTTGAATCTTCTAGACAGTACCCCAATCGCGGCGATTCTAAGTTAAGACGATAGTATTTCAAAGTCAAGCTGAATTGTTGACTTAAATTTATCTAGAACACTTACAAATTATTTTGATGCTTGAAGATAGAAAAATTCCCTTGCTAATTTGCTCTACAGAATCAGAAAAGCTTTATTTCGAGGTGTCTATTTCACTTTTTGAAAAAGTTTCCGTGTGGAATCCTGAATTATCAGCACATCCACCTTTATCGATGAACGATGCAATTTCTATTGCTAGGGCTGAAGCTTACCGAAAGCGACCTCAATTTGAGTCTTATGCTTGCACGGCTGCTTCGATTCAATCTCTGCAACCTTATCTAAAGCCATTTTTATGGTTTTGGCATATTGCCTTCGCCCCTGTCAGTGGTGAATATATTGGCTATTTAGACCGTAGCGAGGTTGTTTTGCTCCTAGATGGTACAGTAATAGAACCAAGAGTTGTTGAGAATTTAAATTAGTTCCTGTTTTTTGAGATTATCCTGCCTTACCACCTATACACTTAGAGCTTGTGGCCCAACTATGCCATCTACAAGTAGACCATTACTTGCTTGAAAACTACGAACTTGGCGCTCGGTTTCTGGGCCATAATATCCATCAACTATAACGTTGCTTAAAGCTTTTTGAACTTGTGAGGCAGATGTCCCTTGTGAGCCATCACGAAGAAAAATCCTACTGCTAACACCAAGGCACTAACTTTGATATGCCCTGATATTATTGATGAACTCAATCGATTCAAATGCCGGATGAACCCGCGATTTGATCAGGGTTATAATTTTATCCAATCGCAACTGCTAATGGGAGCATCCTCACCATGATTGCCTTCGCTGCCTGTTAACCCAAACATCCGCTCTTTTAGGATTGGGTCAAGCTCTTTCCACAAAGCGATCACTTTAAGGCGTTATCGCCCTTCGGGTGACCCTAATGGTACATCAAGTTGGGATAATCTGTTTGAGTCACAGATATTTTCACCCCTGACATCATGCCAGCGCCTTTAAAAGTTGACCTCTCACCAAAAGAAGATCAAGCCCTACTGACACTCACTCAAGCAAAAGGTATACCACCAAGAACTCAAAGTCGCGCCACTGCTCTACGCTTGTCAGCACGTGGATGGACAGTACTAAAAATCGCACAATACTTAAAATGGCATCCACAGACTGTACGCGACACAATTCATCGCTGGCATTGGGGCAAACTGGGTAGTTTGTGGGATTGTTCGCGTCCTGGTCGCCGTCGCCGATGGTATAACCCAAATATAATGTCTCTGCTTTGCCTCAAAACATCTTTATTTAGCTATCAACTTATTTTTCTTTTATTTTCTTACATCTATTTAATCCTATTTCTCCAAAGTCATGGCGTTTCTACGACTCTAGCCGTAAAAATTTACAGGCAGTACAAGGACGAAGCAGGAGCGAAAGTCACTCTTGACCCCTACCAGTTAGGCGAAGATATCTACGGCATTAGTTTTCTCACTGCTGACAAGATTGCTCAGAGTTTGGGAGTCTTGCCAGACAGTGAATTGCGTTACCGTGCTGGATTAATTCATGTTCTGGGGTCAGCTGCTGTTAATGGTCATTGCTATTTACCTCAACCAGAACTAATTGAGCGAGCCATTAAACTGCTGAGTACATCAGACCATGAACCCACAGAGAATGTAATAACTGACATTATCAAAAACATGGCACTCTCCGATGACTTAATCCGAGAGAAGGGTGAAGACCAAACACTGCTGTGTTATCAACCAACTTACTTTCACGCCGAACAGAACTTTGCTCAATTAATACAAGAGCGATTAAGCCAACCACTAGCAATTGATATGCGTCGTGTCCGTGACTCGATTGAGCGCTTTACCAACATCTGCAAAATTCAGCTCTCCCCACAGCAGCGGCTGGCGGTAGAAATGGCTGCCTATTCACAGATCATGATTCTTACAGGTGGGGCTGGTTGTGGCAAAACTTTCACTACCCAAATTATAGTCTCTGTATATCAAGCAATGGGCAAATCTATCGCCCTAGCTGTACCAACTCTTCAAGTTGCTCAGAGCTTAGGTGATCTGACCGGACTCGAAGCAAAAACGATACATTATTTGCTAGAATTTGACCCACTCTTGAAGCGCTTCAAGCGCGATAGTGAAAATCCTTTACCCCAGACTGTAATTATCGTTGAGCAAGCTAGTATGCTTAACTTGTTTGAAGCTTACTCTTTGGTTAAGGCTATGGCTGCTGGCGCTCAACTATTGTTAGTGGGAGACATCCACCAGCTACCTTCAGTTGGCCCAGGACAACTACTTGCAGACTTGATTGATTCTGGTCGCGTTCCGGTGGTGCAGTTGACTCAGGTCTTTAGGCAAGCTAAAAACAACGCAATTATCACTGCTGCTCACCAAATTAACCGAGGGCAGTTTCCCACAATGGAACCAATCTCAGATAATCCTTTGTCTGACTGCTTATGGCACGGCGGCGGTCATCAGCCTGAACATGGTGTCAAAGCAATCTCCGAAATCATCACAGACTTAATTCCTCGCTTAGGTTTTAATCCGGCTACTGATGTCCAAGTCCTTTGCCCCATGTTGCGCGGTTTGATTGGCACTCGCAACCTCAATACTGTATTGCAGCAGTTGATTAATCCGCCCAGCCCCGACAAAGTAGAGATTACCATAGGCAGGAATTTGTTACGAGAAGGCGATCGCGTAATTCAACTGACCAATGACTACAACCGCTCAGTCTTCAACGGTGAATTGGGGATTATCAACAGCATTGATAACCAAGAGCAGCAGGTAATAGTGCAGTATGGTGAGCGTACTGTCGTTAGGACTTACGCTGACTTTCAGGAAATTGCCCTTGCCTGGAGCCTTACCATTCATCAAAGCCTTGGCTCACAATATCCGGTGGTGATTCTGCCTATCTATATACAGCATTATATGATGTTCTCCCGTAAACAGTTTTATACTGGGTTGACTCGTGCTAAGCAGTTAGTGATCATCGTTGGTTCCAAGAAAGCGATATCTTTGGCTATCCGCTCTACTCACGACCAACTGCGATATACGCGATTACAGGAGCGCTTAGAAAATGCCTTATCAATTTTTTGATATAAATAAACTTACTGCGTTACATAATACCGCTGGTCTTTATCGTTATACTCCCAACCTAATCCACTGGGGTCTTTCGATTTACTCCAGCTAATAAATTCACCTATACTTTTCGAGTTACTGCGTACTTTCTTTAAGGTTTCGATATCTACGTTCAACCTGGAAGCTAATTCAACTTCTGTATGTATTAGTTGCTTCGGCTTTGCTGTCGAGCCAGGGCGATAGTATGATTGCCGTTTTGAACCTTGCGTATTGATATAAGTCGCCAACTGGTTATACGCTGTCTCTAGTTTTTGTATGCGTTCGCTTAAAGTCGAAACTTGTTGCTCTAACTGTTTCACATCAGGGTTTTCTTGCTGCGATTGTTGCTGACTCGGATTAATGCCATAAGCATCATCAAGGCTATCAATTTCACTAATTAACGACTGCAATCCCTGAAGAATAGCACCTGTATGACCATCTCGGTGTAATCTCGATAGTTCTCTCACCGCTGATATCAAAGCAACTGGAACCCGAATCATTTTGCTTTTTAGCGGCTTTGTATCTTCCTTCTCCGGCTTTTTTGGCATAAGGATATCAGCGACGATATCAATATTTTAGGGGCTAATGGAAAACATTCGTTTTTGAGTCTTTGGAGTCTTTGGATTCTTTGTAAGGAAAACCGCAGTAGGGACAGAAACGGAATTTTAAAGACGTAATTGGTTCATTGCATTGAGCGCAACTGTTACGTAATCCCGTACCGCACAGAAAACAAAACTTAGAGCGCGGCAACAACCATATGTCTTCTGGCGGAGTACCAGCTTGCCAACACTGGGGGCAAAATTTTAGAACATCTGACGTGACGACAGCAACACCGCGGACAACAGCATCGAGGTACTCCGGTGGAACTTGCAATGCAACCGCTAGCCCACGCTGGCTTTTGCTATTAAGTTTAGTCGTCATCCCTCGTTCAATCTTACCCAAACTTTGGAGGTGAATACCTGCCTTTAGCGCTAAATCATTTTGACTTAGCGAAAGGCTTGTGCGTATTCTTTTTACGTATAGAGCCAGCGTTTCTTGGGGTTTGGGGGTGTTGTCCATACTTTTAATGTGTACTAAAATATATAGTTATTTATTTTATTTAAGTGCGTATTTGAGATGAATTTTACTGCTTTTATTCAAATCTAGGGGTGAAACATGACAACTACATTAGCACAAATTACTACAGCTTTTCTCTCCAGACAAGGATTAGCTACAAGTACACTCAAATCTTACGAGCAAACACTACTATCTTTGCTCAAAGTACATGGAAGACTACCTATAGAACTAGTAGACCGTCAACTCCTAAAAGATTATCTCCAGAGTTTAGATGATTTAAGCTACACAACACACAATCGTCACCAAGCAATAATCAGCGCCCTGTTTAATTTTGCTGTTGAAGAAGGTTATATTCAATCGAACCCTGTCAGTCGATTAAGTCAGAGAAAACCAGAACGTCAGCGAGGAGAGCATAAAACAGACGAGATCATACGTTATTTCACACCAGCTGGCTTGGATGTCTTGTATGCAGGTGTGAAGAAGTCGAATGCAAGGTTAGAGGCGATAGTTTACTTGCTACATCGAACTGGAGCCAGAATTGGAGAATTATTATCTCTACAGTTATCAGAACTAAATTTTGAGCAACGCAAGTTTCAAGTGGTCGGTAAAGGCAACAAACAACGCTGGTGTTTTTACAGTGAAGATGCAGAGAATGCTTTACAAGACTATATTAAATATTATCGTCATAAAAATAGTACAGCATTATTCACTGCCCAGCACCCGACGACTAAAGTTGTAACCCCAGTTTCGTACAGAACAGTGAATGCAGACTGGAGGAAAGTAGTAGATCAACATGAAGAACTCAAAGAAACTCGACTGCATGACCTCCGCCATACATTTGCTACCGAACGGGTTGGTCTGATGGCGATTGAAGAGCTAAGGGCGCTGATGGGACATGAAAATATCCAAACTACCTTACGCTATCAGAAAATAACTAGTGCCAGAGCAGAATTAGTAGCGAAGACAGCCTTAAATAGTTTAGTTAGAAGTATATAAAATTTTTAAATTTAGATAGATGCGATCGCCTGCAAAATACTACTTAGGTAAATTATGACAGAGTATTGTACATACTCTGCATCAAAGGGGTGAGGGATAATTCTGGAGTTAGCTTGTACCGCTGGAAGGATAACTTGTCCGTAATGGACACCATATGCTTCCCAAGGTTAATATATTAATCAGCAAACTGCTGTACTACTAAATATTTAGTAAAAAATCCTACACTCATTACTCAAGATAGACGACAGATTATCAGCTTTTAGATAATAATTTATATTCAAGATGTATTAATTAGCATAAAAATTAATCACTTTTAATTAGAAAGTAGAATTTACAAAATAATTAAAATTATGACTAAAAAAAATAGTAATTTCCTGCAAAAATTTACTTCATTATTAGGTTATGACCGCACCTGTTTAAGTAAGGATAAGCAATATCTCTATCATTTAGAAAATGCCAGTCTGACACTGTGCCTAGTTAATTATTTAGCCACTTGTTCTTATCTCTCTCCTAACATTGTGACAGTTATTAGTCAAATAGATGGGTGGATAATTAACATGCAAATGAAATCCACTATTGAGCCGCAACAGGAAAAAAATATTCAAGCTGTTTTCAATGAACTAGGAGTAGCTTACACCCCATCCAAATTAATAAATTCAGTGTTAATGAAATTGGAGTCAGGAGCAACGATTACTGAAGTGATGCGCCACTATGACGTTTCTATAGTTTCTCATGGGGTTCCTGAGTGCGATAAAATTGAGGTTTTCCGAACAGATGTTATAAAAGGATTGGGTTACTGTCCACAATACTTGGCTTAATCTAAAAGTAAGAATTCAGGACTCAGTCCTTCTGAAGGGGCTGCGCCTCGCTACGCTAACAGAATTTATAGGAAGTTTAGTATTAAAAGTATATTCACAAACCAATTTAATTTCTGGTTCTTCTATTATTCAGAAGGACTGAATTCTGGCTTCTGAATTATTACATCTAAAACTGCTGTATTCCGTCTATTAAATTAGCAATTTTATCTTTAAGGTAAGAATTCAGTCCTTCTGAATACATTCATCAGAATAATTAAAAAATCAGTAAAAAATTTAGTGAATAAACATACTAATCATGTATCAATACCTTGATAAATTCCTGTCTTTATTCTGTTAGCATAGCGGGGCGCAGCCCATTCAGAAGGACTGGGTATAGATGGGAGGATCTTGGTTTAGAAGGACTTTGGTCTAAACCAGGACGGGGAGGAAAATCAAGGTGGACGGAAGATGACATGGTTTTTTTAGAAGAATGTTTGGAGAAAGAACCACGTACATACAACAGCGTTCAATTAGTCCAAAAATTAGAACAAGAACGCAAGGTTAACATTGATTCCTGACAGGTTTTAGCAGGTACTAAAAAAAAGGGGATCATTTGGAAACGAACGAGGAAAGAGTACTACCATTGCCTTTCATTTTTGTTAACCTGGGAGGTTCTGACCTATATCTTCCCCAAAACTTTTTATGGATGTGCGCCGACTCATCAAGAAATCTGAAAAGTCAGTCCGCAAGAAAATATACCCAGTCCCATCACCTGCCGAAGCTACTGAGATACCGGAAATTCAAGATATTCCTGAACCAGTAATTGAACCCACTCCACCCGCATACATCGAAGTATTCCAATCCGACCACGTTAGAGAATACTATCGCCCTTTACGCTCGGTTGGTAACTCCGGTTGGCAACCGTCTGACGTGTGGCGGGATATTCGAGTGGATGATTTCTGTGAGTGAGTCAAGCAATTAAATTATACCTTTAACTCAGGTAATTAGCTCTAACAAACAGTAGAGCTATAATTTTTATTATTCCTATGCAAAATAAAAATATGTAGTAAGTTTTTATCTATATACAGCAAGCTTATTAGCGGCTTGATTCAGTAAAAGTGTAGTAAGTTCTAATGAAGATAGCCTTGAAAAAATTGGAGAAAAAGCAATTTAGTTGCTGTATAAATAGTTGCTGTTTCGTCAGGGTGTTTTAGTGCTACCTGTATAGTTGTGCCAAGCGATAAGCTCCTGCGATAGCCATTCGGCTTAAGCGAGAGCTTATCGCCTGCGATCACCTATGGTGGGCGGGTACGCCATCGCTCATCACTACTCATCTCACAATAACCTCAAATGCCGATGGAATGCTTCAACAGCATTTGCTACACCATCTTCACCCCTTATCTTCTGTCCTAACTCTTGGGCTTTCTTCTTCATCACCTCGTCGCCTAGTACAACTTCAATCGCCTCCGCCAAAGTTTCAGTAGATAATTTCTTATACGGTATTGGCGCAGGGCTGACTCCCAGGCGAGTTAACTTTTCACCCCAAATTGGTTGATCTGCAAAGAATGGTAGGGTGACCAAATAATTACTAATTCGTAATTTAAGAGGGTACAAGCTCCCACTTTCTCTTAGTAACGAGTTCAAGCTCTCACTAATTGTAATTACGAATTATTTTGACTGATGGTATTCCTGCACGTAGATGCTCAATTAATAAATCTGCTATTGAAGGGAAATAATGCAGTCAGGCGTTGCTTATATTCTCAAAACAACAACACCCAAACTCTAGTCACTTAGTTGTTTCCTCACATCCATCATTCATTCAGGGTTGTACTAATTAAACTCCACTGAGAAATCAGTTACATCGCCCTCTGTTTAACACTAGGAGGAAATATCAGCGTTCGAGTTGGGTGTTGTTAGTTGACGAGACAGATTGAAATACAACAGCGTTTTTACCTCTTAACTAATTGAACTTGGGCTGTTAAATCTGCCTATGAAGCTATAAAGCTTCAATTAATAAGTTATCACTCTTTTTAAACACGAGATTTACTTTGACACTAAACTTTACTTTTTCTACCCAAATGGCTGCCCCCATCGTTACCAGTTCTCTTTGTTGAAAGGTGAGCCCCACTTCAAAATCAAGCTCAATTCCAACTCTTGTCGTGCGCCTCGGTCAACGGGAGCATCCCACCAAAATGCCGCATCGACCGCAGTCTCAATCCCATAGCGATAGTGTAAATCTTGGTAGCTGCCGATATAGTCTTTGCAGGCGTGTATGCCCTTCCAGCGCTTAAAACTTGCTGCAAGTTTCACCCACATACAGTACAACACAAGCAGCCAAGTCAATGATGAAATAGAGACACGCTTCCCCTGGGCTGTCTGATGGCATCCTCCAAAAAGATAATGGCACAAGCTGCAGCAAGAGCGGATCAATCCGTTCTGGGTCGCAGTGCTTAGGTGCAATGTCAAATAATGCCGTCTGCTGTGGTGATTTGTTCTCTCTTACCTTCTGCTGATACTCCGAAATTTGCCTTTTCCACTTCAGCAGGGCATCAGCACTCATAGCCAACGTCTCTGTCCGACGTGCTGATGCTGGGGGTAAATCTGAGAAGAGGTCTAGCTGATTCGGTTCCAAGGTCATCACTGGGAGTTACTTTCCCAATAGATTATCGCCCAAAACTGAACTAAGTTAACTGGTTTAGGGGTACGATTACATTTTTTGGAACCGGAACAATAAACTTCTTTTTGCGCTTAACTATTTTCCACTTGATCAAGTGATTCCAATTCAGAAGCAAACATCTGAGCTTGCCTTAAAACTAGCCCGAATAAAAATAAATCCACACGCCACTGCACCATGATTAATCCGCCCCAACATTTACTTAAAGTGACTTCAATTGCATCTGAACAAAAATTATCATCTTTAATCCATCTAAAGCCTAAACGATAATTTTCATATCCTGGTAGCAGATAAAGTCTACGTTCTAATTCATCTGTAAAACTTCCATTCGTAAACCCAAATTGGTCAAGGATTTCAACTAATTTGGCAGAATTTGCATCAAACATCTCAAATAATCCTTTATTTTAATAGCTGGCTTTTTAGGGAAGCTATGATTGGCTATAATTTCAAATTAGTTTAAAAATCTTAAATATCAAACTAAAAATTTAGACGTAAATGATTTTGTTATGCTCTTTGTTGAACAGTTATTATAATCCTGAAAATTATTGAAGTTACAAAAGTACTAAATTTTTGTGAAATTTTCTACCTATCTTGGTAATTAGCTGGAGAAAAGAATCAGATTAGATGAAAATATTAGACGTAATTGTTGAGCTTATGTCTTTTTCTACCTTTGCTAAGAGAAAAGTTCCTCCCTTGTGCAAAAAACAGAGTGATGGCGCTGTTTCGTCCGCTTTATAACAAGCATCTCCTGTTTAAGCCTTAGACTTAAGAGCGGGAGGCTGTGCTGAAAATGGTTTGACGGCAAGTAGGCTGTGATTAAATCTGGCAAGCAGTTAGTCTAGATAATTTATTAAATTTGGTTATTAAGGCAAGCTATGAACAAAAAATGGGCTGTCAAACGAATCACACTAAATCTCACTTCTAGTGAAAAGTTCTCTGCCTAACGCTTGAGTTCAGCGGCGGACAAAAGTGTAGCTTTTTGTCCGCCGCTGCAACGAAGGGTTAGAAATCGCGGGCATAGTGAAGGACAAGTTCAGCCGCCCTCACAATGGACACGAGGCCAAACCAGAGCAATGTGCCAGCAAGGAACTTCATCGTTAGGAGATAGCCGCGGCTCTCCAAGGAAGGGAAGAAGCGTACGGCAAGAACGGCAACAGCAACCTTAGAAGCGATAAGGGTTCCAATAGCTGTTACTACGAAGACCAGGCTCTCGGCGGTAGAGCCGCGAATGATGTAGCTCCCGCCGACAGTGAACCAAAAGAGATAAGGGCCTGGGTTGAGAAGGTTTACCTTCACTGCTGTAGCGAATGAACTTTGTGACTTGAGCTTTCCAGTTAACGAAATTTCGCTGACGCGAAGCATCTTTGCAGACAGCCAAAGCAGATAGACTCCGCCGACCAAACTTAGGGCAGCGGCAAATAGGTCAATGCTCTTGAACTCAGAAAGGAACCACAGCGCAGCAATGATGATTGGGCCATCGGTAATCAGCGGGGCGAGGCTTGCTCGCACTCCGGCGGGAAGTCCTTTCGATAAAGTTTGTTGAATCACAATGACGCCGAGCGGCCCCGGTTTGATGCCCGCAGCTAATCCGAATGACAGTGCAGACAGGAATAACTCGTTCATTGGCAGCGAGATAGCGATTTCCAACTATTTATTCTGTCGCTTGTTGGAACCTTTTACTTGTGTTTCTCCATTAACACGAATGAAAGATTTGGGTTTATTTCCTCACTCTTGAATATCTTATACCCAAGACGCTCATAAAGTTCCATTAGCGATCGCATTGTCGGTTGGCAAACTACGTGAAAAATCTCAACGGAATAATCAGGTTTATGCCTGCTCGCGGCTATTGTCCAAACCGTGACTGGAGATTAGCTGTACCCTCTGCCTGTGTTAGAACCTTGGCGCGTCTGTGTCTATTTATTTTCAGACAACTACATAATAAATAGTTTTAAAAAATTAGAAAATTGGCTTGTTAAAGATATTAACTGATCAGCAAGTATTAAACTCTTCTCACTCCATATAGCGGACTACAGAACCTCAATCAGCTAGCGAAAGACTCTGGCTACAAGGGGTTACAAGTGGGAATCTTGTAAAGTATGTGATGGCAAAAGTCAAGTTTCACAACAATAACAGCGAGCGCTTCATTGTTAAGGCGGGCGAAGCAGAGCGTTTAAAACCGAGACAACAAACTTTACTTATTCTGGGTCTGATTCAATAATTCGTGGGAAAAAATAACCACCTACCTTCCCGAATATCGCCCCTTACGCTCGGTTGGTAACTCCGGTTGGCAACCGTCTGACGTGTGGCGCGACATCCGGGTGGATGACTTCTGTGGTGAATTTGACTAAGCGAATATAGCTAAGTAAAAGACAAGCTTATAATTTTAACTAGTTACCTCAATTAGGTTTACACAAATTCAAGTATACTGTAACCCTTTAAGTGACTTGGATGTATATATTAATCTCATGGTTGCCGACAGTTCTTTATCTTCGGCTGTGAAAATTTGCAATCTACGAAGTCATACTGGTCTTTTTGAGAAGAATTTCAAGATTGAACTTTATAGCAATGATAACTTTAGTTATATATCTTCAGTAGAACTTAGGTGATTTTTGAAAAAGAAATTACCAGCTAAAGTGGTCGAATCAAGATATCCCATTTGGGCAAAAGTGGATTTCTCTGCAATCTCGACTCGACTTGCTTCATGGCTTTCTTAGTCAGAGAAATCCCTTTTTGGTAAACAATGTTGCTTAAAGCCAAAATTGGATGTAGCCCTTTCCAAGTCATGCTAGAAGCCCATGAGAGCATAGTTTCAACATCAACAAGCTTGGTTCCATTCCAATGCTGTTCAAGAATGCCCCAGCAGCGCTCTATAGGATTATATTTACTATGGTAGGGGGGATAGTAAAGTAATTGAATCGGTCTGTTAATCTGATCAACAAATTCAACCATCCTTTTTAAGAATTGAGTTCGTACTCCGCTACTTTCGGGACCGTTATCAATTTTAATTTGTATCAGTTCGCTATCCCGTCTTTGTTCTGGTGTAATTGTTTTCCACCAATGAATCAGGTTATCAACAATGAAATCGCTGGTTTTATAGGAACTGCCAAAGATAATATGTAGTTGCCCATTGTCTTCGTCTACAATTCCACAAGGAATGTATTTTTCCTTGCATCCCATATCATGGTCGCTAGCTTGATTGTCCCCTCTGGTTTTTCCGCCACGCGAATAATCTCCAATATTGACGGTGGCTTTACAGTCTATGCTTAGTCTCTTGACTGATTCGCTTGTTGCAAGATTCTGAAATTCTTTAATGTTGTTGAAGATGTCGTCTGTTTGTGCAATTTTTTTTGAGGTTTGGCTTTTACGACTTTGCGAAGACGATAGCCCATTCGGTTCAATACTTGTGCCATTGTACTGGCTCCTGGCAATTGCTCTTGGCTAAATCCAAGCTCTTTTAATTCTTTCAACGCCGATGCTGCTGTTAGTCTGGTATAGGCTAATGATGTTTTAAATGTTGGGTCTTGTTGAGCATAAGATTCTGCAAGCTGTTGCAGTGACAATGCAACTTCCGGTTGTTTCTCCTCCCAACGCTTTGCTCCACTAAAGGTTGACTGTAATCCTACACAGGTTATCCCTGTTCGTTTTTCTGCCAATCCTACCTTTATATTCTGTCTACCCCAGCCAAATAACTTTTCTGCAAGCCTTGTGCTTCCCTGGCAATATTTCAATGCCATCTCTGCCTGAAAACTGCGACGTTCTACTCCATTCATTTTCGATGCTGCCAACCGCAAGTCTTCAATTTGCGATGGTGTTAATGATTTGGGTGCGGTGGCTGTGGCTAACGTATCCAAATGCTTGCTCCTGTTTTCTTTGCATTAAGGGTACATTTTACCTCCATTGGTAAATTCTTTCCTAGAAATCACCTTAGGTGTAACTATTTATCTCTAAAGAACCATGAATTTAGTACATTTGCAGAGCTAACTTTAAGCAATAAGACAACTCAAATCAAAAGCTTTTTGAGGTTTTTACGAGCTCAAAAGCTACAGACCTTTGATTATTTACAAGGAGTTCTATTATGTCAGATACTAGCAACCGCGGCTTTGCTTCTATGGATGAAGATAAGCAGCGCGAAATCGCAAGCAAAGGTGGACAAGCTGCCCATGAAAAAGGCACTGCTCATGAATTCACTTCAGAAGAAGCTAGTGAAGCTGGAAAAATTGCCCATGAGAAAGGTACTGCTCATGAGTTCACTTCCGAGGAAGCTCGTGAAGCTGGGCGTAAGGGTGGTCAAGCATAAGCCAACATAGAGAACACATGGCCCTGATTGGTCATGAAGATGGCAAGAATTCTCACAGTGGCGATTGAGCCTTCGCTGATTGCTTCATATCAATGGCAATACCATAGTGATGAAAGTTGATTAAATAAAAGAAGAATTTTTCTGAAGGTATTGCAAATTAGGCGTTGCACAATCGTATCGTAGTGATTGTGTAACGCTGTTTATTTAGAAGATTATCGACTCAAATTTTGCCTAATAGCGAAAAAGTCAGCCAATAAAATTCTATATGTAATACTCTGCTCTCATAAACTTTGCATAGCGGTTAGCTCCAGGAGCAGAGGAGAAATAACTTGTACAAGCCTCTCCCCTGCTCCCCTACTCCTTTACCTATTCGTTGAGGCAAGCACAGAAAGCAGGGCGATCGCCGTTTGCTGTCTTCATCTCCATTGGCACAGCCTCCCGCTCTTAAGTCCAAGGCTTAAGCTCTCGCTTATCGCAATCAAGCAGAAAAGTTCACAGCACTACACTCTACGCTCTACTCCCAACAAAGAGCCTAGACCAAGTTTCACGTTTCCAAGCGTGCCATTCGACTCGGAGCCAAAAGCTGAAATCACTCTTGCTTGATAAAGCGAATAGTAATTTGCCAAACAAAAAAAGTTTTCTTGGAGATTGGGGTTCATGTTAAAGGGAAAGGGATTAAAAGCCTTTCCTTTTATCCAAGAAATAGTCAAGTTTACGAAGGCATACGACTAATACTTAGACCTGACCAAAGGCTGAACATTAATTTCAAGTACTTCAATAACAAAAGTTAAATAAACCCCTACAATCTCTAATATTGGAAAGTAGGGGGTAAACAAAGTAAACTTTCTATTTAAATTTTCTATTTATACATTCTCAATATCGCTTAGGATCAGCGGATATTCTATACTCTGTAGATAGACATAGTTCTTAAGATTTTCTGTAAGAATAAATACATTGTCCTAAACTTAAATAGCTTCAAAGGCTTGCTAGGCGATGATTCTACCTGAGCCATAAAACAATATTCAAAGGATGTAAAATACTAGTTAGTAAATAGTGCAATTGGCTTTCATCCACTTGATCCAATATCTTCAAGGCGGCTTTTGATTCCACCTCTGATATACCTTCAGCTGCCTTGTTGATTGTCTGTGCGCCCACAGATGGTAAGACTTTCATTAAATTCCTTCCTTCATCCGTGAGCCAGATTCTGACAATACTGCGATCGCCAGGATCACGCTCTCGATACACGAGCTTACGATCTTCATCCGATCCACCACTCCGGTTAGCGTTGCACCCAATTGCTTAAGCTTGTCATGAAACAAGCTCAAAAAAACTAATGCCCCCAATCGGAGGCATATCTTCATCTATTTTCTAGGAACAAGGGCAATCAACCACAACCCTAACCACTCACGAAGCGAGACATCAGAGCGCTTTATCGCCGATACAACTCCACTATACGAGCGTACAAAAAGCCTTTCGTCTTCTGATGAATACAAAACTGCTAGCTCCTCTCCACAGCACTCGCCAATGCCTGGAAGATTAATCCTGTTCTGTCACTTTGGGAGCAACCAGTGCCTGAAAGCCTTTGGGAGCTTTACTTTTGGGTTTTTGGCTACAAATTGTAGTTTCTATTAGAAAAGAAAAGCTCAAAGCTTGATTAGATAAAAGTTCCAGCGTTTCGCTACGATTATTGTTTTCCGGAAGTGACAGAACAGGGTTAAAGTCCGACGCTGGAAAGGGTAGATGATTCCGGTTCAAATTCTCCGGCGACAGGAACGTCCACATTTCTTCCGGCGTGCTAGGCAATTCTATCAACAACTCACGTAATTTCTGCTGCTGTAAGTCTTCTGCGGTCATCGGGTTCATGAACCACAGCCCATCGCGGAAACCTTCATTACTGAACATATAACTCTTCTCCCACGTTATTCTTCACCAAAATCACGCTCAGCGTAATGAAGCCACACTACCTGCATACGTCGAAGGCCACTATCTGAACTATATCTCTACGCTCGGTTAGTAACTCTAGCTGGCAACTGTCTAATGTATTGTGGGATATATGCGTAGATAATTTCTGTTGTCAGTAATATTAAATACAATATTTTTACTTGCTATTCATCATAATTGCCTAACAATCTCAGAGATTTTTTTTAATTCAGCCACTCCACAACTTAAAGGTATGGAGTGGCTCGGCTCAGTTATCCTTGCCTTGATTAAGAGAAAGTCAGCTTTCCTCTAGGAGTTCCTGTCGGAAAATCTTTATCCAAAGCGCTACCATCTTTAAGACCTTGGGTTAAAGCTGAGACTTCACCATAAACAGTGAGTAAGGGTTGGGTGTAAGGCTTTTTGCTAACAGTCATGCATTTCTCCTTGACTACTTTTGAGCAGGTTGGTTTTATCCCTCGGCTCTGGTCGGAGTTAAAACAATGGCTAAGTCTTCTTTCACCACTACTACATGGCTCAAGTCAACTTACTATTTTCACACGCGATGGCTACATTATTTAATTCAGACCTCAATCAATATCAATGAGTTCCTTGCAAAACAATATTTTTTTCAAGTCCTGCAATGCGGGTAATGTCTATGAGATGATCCGGCACTGGCCTGATTATGTTCAATAATATGTTTGCTAAACAATTGTGGGCAGTCGGACTATTAGCCGTGGGAATTACCTGCGGTGCCATAAGTTCACTATCTGCACAAGCCCCTACAACCACTCAGTCTCAACAAGAGCAAAAAATATTCTTCCGTCCCGACGAACAACCTCGGACTGGAGTTGGCTGGCCAATCACTACTACTTCCGGCGAAGCTGAACTAGCCCTGGCGAGGCATTTGGCCAATATTGGGGCGAAAGAGTACGTGTCCTGATGGTGTCCTCATTGCCACGAGCAGAAGCTGCTGTTTGGGAAAGAGGCGTACCAGATAATTAACGACAGTGTGAAAATCGAGTGCGTTGACGCTTTGCGGCGTGTCGCAGACATCGCCGGGGTCTAAATGCTCATCCCGACTGGTGCGACGCTGCGAAAATCCCCGGTGTCCCCACATGGGTTATCAATAGCCGTCAGTATAGCGGGGTACAAAATCTCAAAGACCTAGCGAAGGCTTCTGGTTACAAGGGGCATACGAATTTCAAGTATGTACACATGGCGAGATTTTTTTAGGGCGAGTCAGTTCGGTGAAGCTTGAGGGATCGTCTGATTATATGGTGTCAGCGCCACCCATGCCAGAACATGACCAATTGCATAATGGTAAATAATTAGCTTATTTTTATCATTCTCCCAAAAATTGAAATTTATGTTACCTTGTTCGTCTTTTTCACATATCAGTATTTCCATTCCATCTGGAGCTTCTAAACCTAGTAGTATACCTGTTTGAAAGTAATCTATAATACAGAAAGCAGCCAATGTAAACAAACGAATACATATTTCCCAAGAAGATTTACACTCTTTTATAAACTTTAAAACATCTAAGCAAATTAAGTAATGTAGTTTTTTGTTTAACTTCCCTGTCATGTGTTCCATGAAATATTTTTGCATACTTGGATTCGGCATGATTCGTCTTTTGTTTCCTAGATAAGGATGAGTGATCCAGACTGGCATTCCTTGAAAGACGTAATCCATGATTGACAAAATGTTATCTGTGAAATTTCCTGGCTCTTCACGAAAGTTAGTAGCTAATAAGCTCCCCATCTCTCGATATTTCGGATCTGCATCCAAGAGAATGTCATTTACCTGAAAATTGAGTACTTCACAATAGTAGTTAGCCATCAATTTCCAAAACTCTTTACGTACATATCGTGAACGAGCTTCTGTAATACTTTTTTGCAAATTCTTAACTTTGGCACTACTGTATGTACTTACTCGCTTTTCGCAATATATTGCCAATTTATTATCTACATTCCGCGGATGACGAAAGTGTGCTGATCTCTTTCTTAATGCCTCCGGTGAATTCGGTGGTATCCAATCTACAAAATTTCCACATTCTACGCATTGGCATACTAAGTCAGTTAAATCATCTGCATCTACATCACTAGCTTGCAATAACTCAAGGTATTGATTATGTCTAAATACCCGCAGTGCTATATCCATGCTTATCCCAAAACTCGAATGGTCTTTTTGTATACAATACTTATGAACCTAAGTCAACTATTAATGTCCTGGAAAGTTACAAACCTCAAAGAAACACAGCATTGATCTTTAACACTTAAACAGTCAATTTCCTGAATTCGAGTATGACTTAATTACAAAGTAAACAAGGATGCTCGCCGCGCTATTAACACCGCTTTGATGATTAATATCAGGTTGATAGACAGAAATTTTGACATTTTGAAGTATAACCAAAAAAAATTTAACTCACTATTTAGAAATCACTGATAAAAAACTTATACGCATTTTAATTTACTGATATAATATTCGTTTAGTTGACAGCAATTAACAACATTTTATGACATTACCATCAAAAGCCTTTTTAAGGATTATTGATGGCAATACCGTGCATCAAAGTAACAGCGTTTTAATGAATGACCAATAAGTTCCCTAGAAAGATTGCGGTTCTGGGTGTGTTTCTTATGCTTAATGCCGTAGTTTCCAAACCATTGAAAGCACAAGTTCCAGAGCGCCCCTCAACAATTCCACAAATCATACCTAGCGATATTCAGCCGCCTTCTACTGCCCCGCTCCAACCCCAGGAGCCACAGCAAGAGCCTTCTCGACAACTACTGGCTCCTTCGACTCCTGTTCCTACGCCCTCTGAACAATTTCCTAGCAATCTGACTGAAACTTTCATTGTGGAAAAATTTGAAGTTGTTGGTAGTACAGTTTTCACTCAACAAGAGTTAGCTAAAGTTCTTGAAGAATTCACTAATCGTCCTATCTCACTGGCAGAGCTATATCTTGCTCGTTCCAAGATTACTGACTTGTACGTGAGTAAGGGTTATATAACTTCTGGCGCTTATATTCCAACCCAACCAATTTTATCTGGCATCATCAAAATTCAGGTAGTTGAAGGTAAATTAACAAGTATTACTGTCCGAGGAACTCGCCGTTTAAATCCTAACTATATCCGCTCTCGCATAACTGTCGCTAACAATGGTGTTCTCAATCAACAAAGAATATTGGAAACCTTGCAGCTACTAAAACTTGATCCTCTGATTAAAAACTTGTCTGCTAATTTGCAAGGTGACAATAATCCTCGTGAGAGTATTTTGGTCATAGACGTGGAAGAGGCGAAAACCCTTAGCACTCAAATAATTTTAGACAATGCTCGAACACCTGCAGTCGGAAGTTTTCAACGCCGACTGCAAGTAAATGAAGCTAACTTGCTTTCTTCGGGGGATAGTCTAAGTGTTGGTTATAGTAATACTGATGCAAGTAACTTTATTAACGCCAGTTACACATTACCTCTCAACCCTCGAAACGGGACGCTCTCTTTTAACTACGGTACTGCCAACAGCAACGTGATTGAACGTCCTTTCAATACTTTAGATATCAAATCGGCTTTCCGATATTATGAAGTAACATTTCGCCAGCCAATAATCCAAACTGTTCATCATGAATTTGCTCTAGGGATGACTGCTTCCCGACGAGGAAGCGAAGTTACTTATGCTCCACTAGGAGAACGTATCGGTTTTCCTCAATTGGGTTCTGACAGAGAAGGACACACTAGAGTGTCGGCCTTGCGGTTTTTTCAAGAATGGACTACTCGTGACAGTACTCAAGTGTTTGCAGTGCGATCACAATTCAACCTCGGCATAGGTGTGTTCGATGCAACTGTGAATAAAGATTCCCCTGACAGTCGATTCTTTTATTGGCAAGGGCAAGCACAGTGGGTAAGCTTATTAGCTCCTGACACCTTACTTTTACTCCGGCTAAATACTCAAATTGGATCTAGACCACTACCATCTTTAGAACAGTTTAGCCTTGGTGGAATTGAAAGTGTACGGGGGTATCGGCAGGACTTATTACCTGCTGATAGTGGTGCTTTTACATCAGCTGAAGTCCAAATTCCAGTTTTAAGCATCCCTAAAATCAAAGGATTATTACAGATAAATCCTTTTGTTGATTTTGGTTTTGTCTGGAACAACTCTTATACAAATAAACTAGACTACAACACCCTTGCTTCTGCCGGTCTGGGGTTACGCTGGTCACAGGGAGATCGTTTCACCGTTCGTCTTGACTGGGGTATCCCTTTAGTATCTATTGACTCAAAGAAATCAACGTTGCAGGAAAACGGGCTTTACTTCTCCGTGCAGTATAATCCTTTTTGAAGCTTATTCTACTTTTGAAGCTGAATTACTAAAATTTTTTAAAAAATCGTGTACGTTTTTCTAAGCCTTATCCACACCTTAGTTTCTTAATGAGAATCATACGAGATTAAATAAATAATTTTTATTGTTCTAGCAAATGGCTAGATAAAATTTTAATTGCTCCAATTACTCGCTGGACAAATTAATTATACTTATTAATATTTTTTAGTATTAGTAAATTATATTGATGGTATATTTATCTAAAGCTACTAATTAAACATAATGAATTCTAGTATTTTAATTAAAACTTCCACATTATGCAATAAAAGTATCAGATACATACAGAAGATTAATACAAAAAAGTTTTGGCTTTGATAGCTCAAGACTTTTACTAATTATGGCAAGTTTGAACTGATCTCTACAAAATTTATTTCTGAATAAAAATGTCTGAAACTCAAGATTTAGTTAGTTTATCTGCACGTATGGCGGCTGCTGTTCGGGCTTTAGAAACACAAAGAGCCGATGGTTTATTCAAAGATCCATTAGCAGCTGTACTTGCTGGAAAAGAAATTATTGCTGAAATAGAGCCTAAAGTTAAAGAGTATGATAAAGAAGGGAAACCAATTATTGCTGTACGTACCCGTTTTTTTGATGATTTCCTAATATTGCACACAGAGAAAATACAACAAGTTGTTATTTTAGGAGCCGGAATGGATACCAGAGCTTTCCGACTTCCCTGGAAACCTAATACCCATTTGTACGAATTGGATCGTAGAGAAATACTTGAATATAAAAACTCTGTTTTAGGGAATACACCTAGCGAATGCAGTCGCTATTCTCTTGGAGTAGATATAACAGAATTGTGGGCAGATTTACTTTTAGCTAAAGGGTACAAATTAGAAATACCTACCGTGTGGCTGGCAGAAGGATTGTTATATTATCTCAATGAAACAGAAGTACATCAATTGCTTAGAGTAATTACTCAATTAAGTATTTCGGGTAGCTGGTTTCTGGCTGATATCATGAACTCTTATCTTGTATCCCAAAGAAATGAACCTCTAGCTCAATACTTTAAATACGAATGTGACGAACCAGAAAAGTTCTTTTCTATCTACGGCTGGGATGCATTAGTTGTTCAAGCAGGAGATGAAGGAGCTAACTTTGGTCGTTTTACTCTTAAATTTCCGCCTCGTGAGGTCTATGGGCCTCACTATTTTTTTGTTAAAGCACTTTTAAAATAATCGGTTTATATGGAGTAGAGATTATTATATTTATACTTCAAATCTCTACTTCATATTATTTTAAAAGCAAAAGCTAAATGAGGTGAAAAGTTGATAAGTAGTACAATAACATCAAAAACAATGGACTTTCTACAAAAACTAAAAATTATAGAGTTAATTTTATGGATTTTTCAGTAAAATTTATGAAAAGCTTAAAAAAAAGATTAAATAAAAATCCTAAATTTAAACGTAGTCAAGTATTATTCTGGAGTATTCAAGGCAGTGCTTTATCTTATCTGCTGTTTACTTGTTTATCAGTCACAGCACAAATATCACCAGATAAAACATTACCTATTAATTCTCAAGTCACACCCCAGGGTAATACTAATGTCATTGAGGGCGGTACTCAAAAAGGTAATAATTGGTTCCATAGCTTTGAGCAATTTTCTATAGTCTCAGGAAGTACAGCTTACTTTAATAATAGTATAAATATTCAAAATATCTTTACTCGAATTACAGGAAATTCAATTTCTAATATCAATGGCATTTTGAAAGCCAACGGTATCGCTAATGTCTTCTTAATCAATCCTAACGGAATTATCTTTGGCCCCAATGCCCAATTAAACATCGGGGGTTCATTTTTTGCAAGTACTGCTAATGCTATCAAATTTGCAGATGGTTTTGATTTCAAAACAAATGGCAGCAAAACGGAAACAGTTTTGACTATTAGTAGACCCATTGGTTTACAAATAACCAATAATTCTGGAAGTATCCAAGTTCAGGGAATAGCTAATGGATTGATAGCTCCAAGCGGACTTAACTCTCCTATTAAGAGAAACATTAGTATTTCTGGATTACGTGTAGCTCAAGGAAAAACACTAGCTTTGGTGGGAGGTGATATTAACTTAGAGGGCGGTAATTTAACCGCAGAGCAAGGAATAATTGAGTTAGGTGCTGTTTATTCTGGTTTCGTTAGCCTTAGCCCAGTAAATCAAGGGTGGACTCTGAGCTACGAAGGATCGCCTTACTTTAAAAACATTAATTTATTGAAACAATCATTAATAGATGCCAGTGGGAATATCGGTGGCTTAATTGTCCTACAAGGAAAGCAGATTTCTTTTGACGAAGGTTCAATAGCTCTAATCCAGAACTTTGGATCGCAAAATTGGGGAGCTATAAAAGTTAATGCCTCCGAATCGCTTAAAGTGAGCAGAGTTTCTTCAAATGGTAAATTTCTTAGCCTTTTAAAAACTGAATCAATAGGTTCTGGTACTGGAGGAGATATCAAAATTATTACTAATAATTTAGTTCTTCAAGAAGGAGGAATTATTGGTACTAGAAACTATAGTGATGGTATTGGCGGCAATATCAACATAGATGCTGCTAAATCAGTTGATTTAACTGGTTTTTCATCTAGTAAATATACTAATAATAGTGCCATAAATGCTACTTCTTTAAGTTCGGGAAAAGCAGGAGATATAACAGTATCAACTAGAAATTTTTCAGCCCAAGACGGAGGAGCAATAACATCTCTAGCTCGTGGATCAGGAGATGGAGGAAATGTAAATATAAATGCGTCCAATTATGTAAAACTTTTAAACTCCGCTGAATTAATTAATTCAGGTCAAGAATACATAAACTATATTCCTAGTTACTTATCTGCTGAGACTGTATTGCAGGGAAATGCTGGGAGTTTAAACCTTAACACTTCACTCTTAGTAGTAGGAGAACACGCAAAGCTTAATACTTCTACTAGAGGATTTGGTAATGCCGGAACTCTTAATATTAATGCTCGTAATATAAAAGTAAGCGGGACAGTAAACTCTTCTGCCATCAGAGCAGATATAGCAACTCAAAAACTATTTGGTTCTCCTTCCCTCCCAAGTGGTTCCCCTGGAGAAGTAATTATCAATGCTGAACGCTTAAATATAACAAATGGTGGACAAGCTAGTATCACAAATGAGGGAACCAGTACTGTTGGTGGTAAGCTCACAATTAATGCTGTTTCTGTTTCTTTAGATAAGAAAAGTTCTGTTGCTGCCTCAACTGCTTCCGGTGAAGGTGGTGAGATTCAAGTGAATACAAGAGATTTGCTTTTGAATGACGAAAGTACTATCACCGCGTCCGCAGATAATAAGGGGAATGGGGGAAATATTGTTCTCAATGCAGACATAATATCTGCTTTAAAGAACAGTGGTATTGCCGCAGATGCCTTTGAGGGTCGTGGTGGAAATATCACAATTAATGCTAAAGGACTCTTCCTTTCCTTTGATAGCTTTATTACAGCAAGTTCTCAGTTCGGAATTAATGGTACTGTTCAATTTAACATTGTTGATCCTCACCTTTACCCTATTCAACTAAAAGTAAAAGGAATTTCAGAAGATCCTCAAGTCACCTCAACCTGTCATGCCCAAGCAGGCACAGGAGTGAGTAACATTGTAGTTCATAATTTTCGTAGCCTACAACCTAACCCTAATGGGATAGCGGATAATAATCTTGAGCAAAATGCAGTTGAAGCGGTCAATAATTTGCAGTCCCCGAATTCATCAACAAGTAAGCAGCCTATAGAAATTATAGAAGCCAATAGTGTAAGCCGAGATTCTCAAGGAAATTTATTTTTAACGACAAACGAAGCAATTCCAACCTCTGATGCTGCTTCGTTATCCGCAAGTTCTTGTTTTTCAGCACCACAGTAATAAAAATAATGATGATTTTATCTCAACCCTGTTTTAAATATCTCTTCTCAGGCATTCTAGGGCTGTCTCTAATTGTAATCCAATCATCTTCTCCTACCCAAGCTGTAGACAAACAGTCAAAACATAATCAAGCAGCGTCTCTAACTTCGTTGGGTTACAAACAATTAGCCGTAGATCAGGCAAACAAAGCCCTAGAAACTTGGTCAGAATCTACAAAAATTTATCGCCAGCTAAATGACCAAGAAGGAATTGCCAGAAGCCTAATTAATCAAAATCTTGCTTTACAATCTTTAGGTTTACATGAACAAGCTTGTATTAAACTTTTACAGGCTTTAAAGTTGGACGCAAATCTAGATATTTGCAACGCTGCATCACAAAAAGCTATGACCAAAGAGCAACTGATGGCAGTGATTGCTCAGCAAAAAGCAACATCAGTTAATTTGCGTGGATTACAAAATCTAGGAAATGTCTTACGAATTTTAGGTAATTTAAATGAATCTGAAACAGTCTTGCAAGAAGCATTAAGGCTGGCTAAACTAGCACCATCAGAAAATCTTTATGATATTTATCTGTCTCTGGGTAATCTGGAACAGGCAAGCTATGACCAATTGCGAAATAAATACTCCTGGGTAGAAGAACCAAGCTTTCGACAGAGTATTGCTGATATTATTCCACAAAGGGTGCAGAAATCATTAGAATATTACCAACTAGTAGAAAGCATACCCAATATCTCTTCTTCAGCTAAATTAAAAGCTCAACTAAATCATTTAACTTTATTAATAAATTGGCAGAAATGGCTAAGTAATCAACCAAATCAAGCAAGCCTGCATACTCAAATTAATCAGCAGATTACAACACTGGTGGCTCAAATAGAAGAAAACTCTTCTGCCTTTTTGGAGCTACCACCTGAATCCTCTATTTATACTAGACTGAACTTTGCTAATAACCTGAGCCAGATACCAAACGAACAGTTGAAAGCAGCAGCCGTTCAATATAGTAAGCTGGCTCTCCAAATGGCTCAAACTATTAATAGTACACGATGGTTATCCTATAGTTTTGGAACTTTAGGTAAATTAGAAACTCAAACAGAACAAAAACAGGTATATTTTAACAAAGCTTTAGGATTAGCCCAATCAATTCGGGCTTCGGACATCGCTTATCAATGGCAACAACAGTTAGGGCAGATTTACCAAAAGCAGGGCAAAACCGACCTAGCGATTCAGAATTATAGTGCAGCGATCGCACATATGACTCAAGTTCGCGATAGCCTTTTATCAACTAATGGAGATTTGCAGTTTTCTTTTCAGGAGGAGATGGAACCAACATATCGCAATTATATTCGATTACTCTTAGCATCTCCTAATCCGGATCTAAAACGAGTAATACAAATAAATGAAGGACTGCAAATAGCACGCTTAGAAAACTTTCTCCGCTGCGGTAAGCTTGACCTTGTTGCTTTGAATGAACTTCAAAATCTCAAAAGCGCTCCATCTATAATTAATATTATTGATTTAGGAGATACTATAGAAGTAATTCTCCAGTCAGCAGATGGTTCACTCCACCATCATTCTGTTGCATCTAAGCTAATTAGCTCCCATATTAATCAGCTTTTAGAAGTACTACAAGGCGAAAAACTTATTGCCATTAGTGAGAGTGCTATTACTTATCATTCTCAGGCCATTTATGAGAACTTAATTGCACCAATTAAAAAATATCTTCCCCCATCAGGAACACTAGTGTTCACTTTAGATAAGTCTTTCCAAAGCTTACCAATGGCATTGCTATATGACGGAAAAGATTATTTAATCAAACATTACAGTATTGCAGAAACTCTAGGTTCCAGGATAAGACAGCCTAAAATACTACGTGAAAACCAGATGAGAGCTTTAATAGCTGGACTATCTAAACCTGGCCCCAGTTCATTAGATCCAAATGCGCCTGAAAATATGGATGATTTACCACAATCTACACAGGAGGCAAAAAATGTAGAAAAACAAACTAAATCTTCACTAGCTTTATTAGATGATAACTTCACTCTTAAAAGGTTTAAGGAAGAACTGACTCAAAAGAATTTTCCCATCGTCCATATTACTACCCACGGTCAATTCAGTTCTGACCCACTCAAAACAGTATTGGTAGCCTATGATCAGCTAATTAATATTAAAGACTTTGACAGTTTAATTAGAGGTAAAACTCAAAATAGTCAAGATGCTATTGAGTTACTTGTCCTCAGCGCCTGCGAAACTGCAAAAGGCAACAAGCAGTCAGTGATGGGCATTGCGGGAATAGCTGCCCAGGCAGGTGCGCGTAGTACTGTCGCTACTTTGTGGCGTGTAGATGCCAACTCTACTGCTTTGCTCATGAAGGAATTTTACAAAGGCTTGAACAATGGTTTAACCAAGGCAGAAGCACTACGTCAGGCACAATTGAGTTTACTGTCAAATCCCCAATATAAAAAATATTACTACTGGGCTCCATTCCTCCTAGTTGGAAGTTGGTTGTAAAAATCCACCATCTTCAACCCTTCTTGCGCTTTTTCTAATTCTTTTGAATTATTACTACTTTTCGCTAACTCCAATGCCTTAGTATATTGAGGTTTAGCTTCGTTTGGCAACCAAGCCATCAAATAGCGATCGCCCAGTACTCTGTAAAGAGTTGGATTTCGGCTAGGAGTCGCTGTTGCCGTTTTTAACATCTCAATTGTTTCATTCAAAAGATTTTCTGCCGCATAGATAGCATCTGTATCAAGAACAGTTTCATCTGACGGTAACTTTAACTCTTTGATACGTTTAATATTTTGTGCAATTTCTTCTTGTAAAGCTGTATGCAATAGGTTAACAGGCGATGAGTCATAGTTCAAAATTTTCCCATCTTTATAAGCAAAGACATATATTGTATATATACCCCCCGGCTGAAATTCCTTTTCATCACTCGGATAGGCAAGCCGAGTTTGATTCACAACTTTTTCCCACCCAAACTCAAAACTTTTTGCTTGGACTTTATAAGAAGTAGCGCCTTTAACAGGAGTCCAAGTTATCTCTGGCCGAGGATTCAAGGTTGCGGTACTGTAAGGAGAAATGATTGTTGGCTCATCGCTCTCTTCTGTGCCTCCTTTGGGACGAAAGCACCCCACAACATGGTCACGATTACAATTAGCACTAATGGATTCAGCCTTGGGACATTTGTCTGAAACAACACCACTAGATAATTTTAAAATCTTCCCAGAACTGTAACAGAAAAATCTAATCGTACCACCATTCAAAACTTCTATGCTTTCTTTTTCACAAATTAAGCTTTTGGCATCAAAGCGCTTGTCACCCTTATCTATTAATCTACCAATTGGATCACAACGAACTTGATTTCTCTTGACTCTTACTAATGACACACTTGCCTGCAATGGTATATCTGTTGATATCAAAACAGTTAAACATAAAGCTAACCAATATTTTGTATTTCTTTTCACAACTTTTCTTGGTTATTTAGTATTATTCTCTCTCAGGATCTTATCATTTTTTTAATATCCGATCTAGCAGTTCCTGTCTGAATAGAGGAATGTCTGAATCTGTAGACTTAGCAAGTAAGCATAATTCTATAGAAAATCTCGCCTCATCGATTTTACCTAATGCTTCTTGCGTTTTAGCTAACAGGCAATAAGCATCTATTCTTTGCTCATCTAAACTAAGTGCTTTCTCTAAATATTTCTCAGCATCACTTATTTTATTTTGTTCTAAACTTGCCCAACCCAAATTCTTATATAATGCAGCTTGTATTAAGGGATCTTTATTTTTTCTTAATCCAGACTTTGCTAAAGAAATGGCTGTATTGTAATCCCCGATTTTAATATTCAGCCTGGATAAGTTATTAATAGCTATTATCGCTGAGCTACTGCTTTTAATGGCTATATTATATTCTTTTTCTGCTAATTCATAGTTTCCTTGCTCATCATAAAAACGTCCGAGATTATAATGGGCTGTCCAATCATTTGGGTTGAATTCAAGTAATCTTTTATAAACCTTTTCTACACAGGAACTATCTGATAATTGCTGACAGGTTATTCCTAAGAAATTGTAGGCATCTAAATTTTGATTATTATATTTAATAGAAAGCTCATAATCCTTCTTGGCTGCTTTAATATCACCTGTAATCATCAGCCGATAAGCTTTATCAAAATAATACTTAGAAATAGCAAGTTTAGTTGAAGGGTTAGTTTTGATTGCCCAGCCAAAAAGACTTTGTGCGCTTTGATAATCATTCCTTGCCCCTGATTTCTCTCCTTGATAAACAAAATAATTAGCTACACTAGGTGCAAATAGCTGCCCAATTCCAAGAATTATTAATCCGCTTGCTACCAATCTTCCAATCTCAAAAACTTTAGACTTAAGAAAATGATGAACTTGACTTTCCCAAGGAAGCCTTTGTATTCGTTCTCTTATTATTTCCGTAGTTTGTGGTCGAAATCCTGGAGAGGGATGTATCAGTTCATCGATGAAATTTGCTACAGGCTGATCAATCTGCTGTGCTTTATCTCTCCAGATTAGCTTTTCTGTTCTGTCTTCTATTGGTAGCTCCATTATTGGTATGCCAGTAACCAAATTGACAATAGTTCGTCCCAGCGCATAAAAGTCAGATTGCGGTAACGCTCGACCATCTATTTGTTCCGGCGCAGAGAAACCTACCGTAAAAATTGCTGTTACCTCATTCCCACTACCAGTTCCTGTAATATTGTCTCTGCCACTAGAGCCTACTTTTGCTAAGTAAGTTTTACTTACTGACCGTACAGCTCCAAAATCAACAAGTGCCAGATTCCCATTTGGTTGATGAATAATATTTGTTGGTTTGATATCCCTATGGAAATATCCTAGTTTGTGTACATGCTCTAAAATATCTAATAATTGCAACATCCAATCTAGAGCATCATTTTGAGAAACTTTGCCATGAGTTTTTAGCCACTGCTCTAAATTCTCTCCTTCTATTTTCTCCATTACTAAACAATGCAATTCTAGATGTGGTTCATTTGGTAACGTAAAAGTAAAGTAATCACTACCAGTAGCTTTGGGGATTCCTGGATGAAACAAGGTGATTAATGCTTGTGCTTCCCGTCGCATTAGTTCAACGTATTTAGGTTCCTCCCACTTCAATACTTTCATTACTCTTATTCGAGGCTTCTTTCCCCATTGAGGGTCTATATCTTCAACCTCGAAAACATCTGTATAGCTGTCTATACCTTTTTCTAAAGGTCGTAATGGGCGTAGCAAACGGATACGCTCATCTATTAACAAGGGAGTTCCGCAGGCTAAACAATTTTCAACATTATCAGGATTGTGGCGCTGATTACAAATGTGATTTATACAGTAAGCCACATTTACTCCTGCTTATTACTGCTTATTTTTGAATTGTTTAAATTTCTATGCACTAATCCTAACGGATCAATTGTGATATATTTTTTAATAACTGGTTCTAAACTATAGCTAATTTCTTGAGTAGTTGTTTTTCTGTTAGTTTCAACTAATGAACTTTGCTCTAAAGCATCAAGTGCAGTTATTATTTCAGAAATTGATAAATTTAAATATAATCGTTTTTTTAAATCATCAACAATTTGATAAAAACTAATAGGTTTTAAATCTTCTACAGTCTCTTCAGCTAAATAAATCATTATTTCTTTTTGAAGATCATCTAAAAGCCCGTTTTGCTTAAAATGTTGATCTAGCATAATTTGCAAACGCTCTGAAATTAAAGTAGTCTGATAATCGAAAAATCTTTTAACACTTCCCCCAAAGAACTGGTTTATTCGGTCGCAAACAGCTTCTAAAGCTGATGGATTACCACGATAATTTTTTATTAACTTTTTACATTCCTCTCCATCTAAACCATTTTCGCGCAAGATTCGCATTGCGGCATCTTCTGCTAAACCTTGTAGCCGTATGTATCCGGAAACAAAAGTTGTACTTGTATAAGCAACTTGCTCTAAAGGTATTTGACTTGTGAGTATTATGCAACTTTTATGTTTTGCTTTTCTGAATTGAAAAAGGAAATTTCCCATTTTCACTTTCTCTTCAAATTTTTTTGATTGCGCTAGTCCTTCTAACCCATCTAGTACAATTAGATAGTTAGATGTATGGCAATACTTTGATAGTAAAGAAATTTTTGCTTCTAAACTTCTGTTTTTAACATCTAACTCTAAAACATCAAATAATTCTGTAATTATTTGATTAACTGATGAGCAATGGTTCACCCTTTGCCAAATTACATACTGATATCTATCTGAATTTTCTAGAAGAATTTCTTCTACAAATTTTGAGGCCAATAAACTTTTACCTATTCCTCCTATTCCAACTATGAATATACATCGTTCATTAAAAAGCTTAGCGTTGTTTCTTATATAATCAAGTTCATCATTTCGTCCATAAAAAGATTTTATTGTCGGCAAGTCTCCATAAAGCTTAATCTTTCCTACTAAATATTTTTCTTTTATCTCAGATATTTCTAGTTGTTTGACATAATCCTTCTTTACTAATTTTAGTAAATTTGCTTTCAGAGACGCTTTTGTAACTTTAACCCCACCACCTATAATTTCAGAAAGCATTATCCATAATTGAGGCCCTACAGCTGACTGTAAATAGTAAACGTTGTACCCTGAAGTGCTTGCTATTGTTTTATAATCTTTCCCATCCCAAGTTCCTTGTATGACAGCTACTTCAGCCTTGGACAAGCGTCTTCCAAGGTGGCGAAGGACTTCTTCGCCCACAAAATCCAATATTTCCTCTATCCCTAAACTAGTATCGGAATTCATTTTTAGGTTTCCTTATGGCATACGTATAATTTTGATGTAATTATATAATCTAGTGTTTTATATATAATTTATTTGATAAAACCTATAGTTTAGTTATTTTTCTTAATAAACATGCTATTTTCAATATCATCTCTAGGGTATATGATTTAAATGTTACTTTTCGTAAGTAGTGATATCGTACTTCTAAATACGTTGTCACAGTTGTGTCTGCTTACAGATTCACAAATCCAGTAACCGTAAAATCAACAATAAATATATTGTTGGATACTAAAAATCCCAAACTTCTGTAAAATCAGGCTATTGCTAAACAAACTACATAGAGGAGGTAAAGATGCAATATGCAGCAACAATTTAACGCAAAAAGCACCACTAAGGAGTGGCGCTTTTTGCGGGTCTTAAATTGCATATAACCTCAGAGCAGGGGTTGATCTCGAAGGAACAAGAGAAGTTTTCGCTGAAGTTTGCCGACTGAGACGAATACTAAACTTGTCCGAGAGTATAATCCGCGCTGCTTTCCGTATTATATACGGGTTGTCACCAGAATGCTATCTGTAGTGGCAAATTTTTGGCTGTTAAAATTCTTCAAATTGGTAAGATGTGAAGTTTGATGAAGAAAGAGTGAGAATTTTGTAGTTACAAAGATGTGCAGCGCGAATAACCCCCTCTGAACTTGTCAACCAAGTTAATCAGAGGTAAATACTGTGAAAAATGGTAATCGCCCCATAAAAAAGGGTGTCAGGTGTAGGCTGTCGGGGGTTGTTTGTGTGCCATCCCAGCAGCCCAATTTTGATGGGCAACAGAAGTATTCAAGTTATTTTCGAGAAACTCGCTTTCAAAATGTCCTCACTAGGGCGGCTTTGTTGGAGCGTACAAACTGGTTTTGGCATCGAGGAAACAGCACCCAGATATCGGATCACGCAGTTGCAATCATTGCTTGTAGTAGCAATGATTTCAAACAAATCTTAATAAAACAGAACCAGTTAGCTAACACAGTCTTTGAGTTAGACCCACAAGCGGAGCTATTGCTGTTGGTTTCGCCAGAGCTTGATTTTGTATTTGGCACAGTTTTAGAGACTGGGGAGATGTTCAGCACCCATATCCTTTTTACACAAAGCAATCCACAGGACGGGTGTGGCTCAAAAACCATTAGTCCCAAAGAACTAGCAATTAACAGTTCTGTTTCTTCAACAGCACTCGTGTACGAACAAGGGCGCTCCCTAACTGCGGGGGGCATCAGCTAATGAACGATTCCCCAATTGAATATCCCAACAACCTCACGGCAACCGTTTACCATGAGCTAACAGTTGGCAGTGCGATTCACCCGGCACTGGTTGAGCGCAACTTCTTCCACATCGAGGGAGAATCGGTTTATGATTTCCTGTTCATCTCCGATAAGATCCCCCGGAAAAATGCAGGTCGAGTCACTGATGGATACTTAAAGCTGTATCAACATCTCTTACTGGGTGGTACATGGATTCAGTCACTTGACCCGTTCAAAAACTGGCAGCCAATGGAGTGGGGGCGGATTAAACCGAACTTGCCCCGCATGGACTGGGAGAAAGGCAAGCCCGTTAAGTACGAATCACCCCCCAAAACCGCCAACCGTGTTACCTACTTCGATGTCGCCAACCCAGTTTGGGATCAGGTTGCCAAACGTCATTGCATTAAGCGGCATCTCTCACCCTTGGCGCTGCGGCTACAAGATATACTCAATCCACGCCTGTTCTGGGAGTGGGTGATCTCTCACCCGGAGATTCCCGTAATCTTATGCGAGGGCGAGAAAAAGGCGGCCTGCTTGCTTTCTATGGGGTTTGTGGCGATCGCGCTGCCAGGAATTTGGAATGGTCGCGTAGGCAAACGGGACTTTGATGAACGACTGCACCCAGACTTAATGCCATTGGCACAACCGGGACGCAAGTTCATTATATTATTCGACTACGAAACCAGAAGCAATACCAGGTGGTCAGTTTTTCAAGCAACATTAAGGACAGGTAAGGCTATTGTTGCTGCGGGTGCTACTTGCGAAGTTGCATTACTGCCAGGGCCAGAGAAGGGTGTGGATGATTTTGTGGTTGGTCGCGGCGAAGATGCCAACGCTCTGTTGACTGCAATTATTGATGATGCCAAATCGCTTGCTGATTACCAACGCGGCTATCGCGCGAAAAAATGGGGACTGAGCAAGTATAAACCCGATGTGACAGTCAACGTTCAATATCTGAGTCTTGCCCTCAACATTCCTAACTTGCAGGAAAAATGCTCCAACGTCCCGGCTCTTTATGAAATTGCTCAAGAAAAGTTGTTTACACCTTCTGTTGAAGGAGAAAAGATAAAGGAGGAGGAAAAGACGGATTCTGGCGGAATTTCAAACGAAAAAACTCATACTCGCCCACAATTTAGATTTCCCATGTTAGGACTTGTGGTTTTATGGAGCGATATGGGTACGGGCAAAACTGAACTTATGCGCTGGTGGCGTGACCAAAACCCCGACGCTCGGTTCCTCAACAACGGGCATCGCGTTAACCTGCTGAAAAATCTCAGTGATCGCTTGAGAACTGCGATGTACTCAGACTTAGGTTACATGGGTTTAGCTCAAGCCACAGCTCTGTCGATTACTATCGACAGCTTGTACAAGCTCAACACTCAAGCCCTCACATACGGCTGCATATTTATTGATGAAGCTTGCCAATACCTCACTCACCTACTGCACAGTAATACTTGCAAGGCACACCGAGCTGCCATCTTGGAGGTACTCGAATACATAGTATACAATGCGCCACTGGTTGTCATCGCTGATGCACACATGGACGATTTAACCGTGGATTTCTTCCGCTCCATGCGACCAACAGATGAAATCCCATACATTATCAAGAACGAGTGGCGAAATGGAGAGCGCACAATTTACTGGTATGAGGGGGATAATTCCAGTGCCATAGTCGCGCAGATTTCGGCGGCACTGATGGCAGGACAGAAAATCATGGTAGTTAGCGACTCCAAGCGTTTCATCAAGAAACTTGAAAAGTCACTAACAATAAAAATAGAAGAATCATCCGATTCCAACTCAGCCAGCAATCATTTATCGGGACTACGCATTTGGTCTGTGCATTCAGACAACTCCGGCAGTGAGGAAAACATTGCGTTTATTAAGGATATCACCAATGCCGTCAAAAACCTTGATGCTTTGTTCACTTCTCCTAGCCTGGGGACTGGTGTAGACATTGCCCAATATCATTTTGACTTGGTGTTTGGTGTATTCCATGCAGTTTCACAAACTGCAACCGAGTGCGCCCAACAGCTCTACCGCTATCGCCCAAAAGTCCCCTTTCACGTTTGGGTGGCCCCGCGTCCTCCCTTTGGTTACAAAGATACTAATGCCCACAAGATAAAAGAACACCTATTGCAAACCAACGAAATAACTGCTTTTCTGTTGCGAATTGACCGTGAAACAGGAAAGCGCGGCGCAGAAAAGGACTGGGCGCTAGAGGCTTTCTGTCAAATTCAGGCAAACCGTCACTATTCTCTGAATAATCTACGTGATGATTTGCGTTCGCTCCTCACTGAAATGGGCAATACTATAGTACCCCTCGGCAGGGATAGTGATACTAAAGCCCAAGAGCAGTTGAAATCAGCAGCACAGGCTTTGAACACTGCCCATTACTCAGCTGTTGCTAGAGCTAACAATATTACCCCAAGTGAATATCGTCTCCGCCAAAGTAAGGACTATCTCTCTCCACAAGACGTTTTTGAATGTGAGAAATTCCGCATTTTCTCGGCTTACGGTATAGAAGTAACACCGGAACTAGTTGAAAAAGATGCGGGTGGTCGGTTGATCAAAGCGATCGCTTCTCTTGAGGCAATCCTGGAAAAACCAAGCGACGAGATTATTGACCCCAAGACTCTCAGACAATACCCAAGTCCTCCAAAACTTGTCACGGACAAAGATCGCACCGAACGCGACAATTTACCTTTGTGCATCGACTGGGGCAACTATTCGGCGCGTTGGCTGGCCCGTTTCAACTTGGGTTTACATCATATTCTTAAACGGCTAGTGACCGGGGGTGAAGTTACTGCCACCGACAGCGACTTACTAACTATGACGGCTCACGCATTAAATTGCGCTGCTCATATTAAAGCAATTCTTGGGTTTACTGTCCCTAGTGACTGTGAACCGATTTGGCTACTAGCCACAATGCTTGAGCAGCTGGGGCTAAAGTTGTCCTGTCGCAAGCAGGGGCCACGTGGTCAGCAGGTGAAAATTTACTCGTTATCAAAGGAGGAATTAGAATTTGCAAAACAAGTTATTGCCCATCGTCAACAACAGCGCACTTTGAAAGAGTCACACATTTGTTACGTTGCCCAAACTGTAGACCCGTATCAGCCTACAATGCACTCCCAGCATAGCGTTGAGTCGAGTCAGCACCCCGTATCCACCCCCCCCCAGAATGCTATAAGGATTTCCCATTATGAGGGGGGGGATACTACGAAATTTGGCCCCCCCTCAAGTGAACGAACTTCTCTACTCCATTGTGTTGAAATGCTTCGCTCTGCTATCTCCCTTGGAGTTTCGGCACTGAAAAATACCCTTCAACGATGGTGTTCCGATTTGCGCTGGGAGACGGTGCTGGAGTTGGAAGCGATCGCGGCGAGTGATCTGCGGCTTGTTGAATCTCAAGTACCGGAGTTTTACGCCTTGCTCAGTGAGGAGGTGTTGCCAATCGAGGGATGATTTCATGAACCAACTAATATTATTGGTGATTGTCCATATTGGCAGAACTGGAGGTGAGTCCAGCGATTTGCGAAAGACAGTACCCTTCGATTGTGCTGGTGAGTGGACAGAAATCAGTTGATATCATTGGTAAAAGTTCAAATATCTATCAAATTTAAAGCACTGCTTTCATTCGGTCTAGCTTTCAGGTAGCGATCAGTGACAGCCAAATTGGAGTGACCCAAAGTTTCTTTAACTAGCACTGGATTAGTCCCACGCTCAATCGCGTGAGAACCGTGGGCATGACGTAACCAGTGAGCCGAAACCAGTTCGCTTAATCCAGCTTCAACAGCAATTGCTTTGACAATCGGGTGTAAGTTTTGGCGGTCGAGGTGTCCCCCCTTCTGACTCTTGAATACTGCATCTGTGAGATGAGTATCACCTTTAAACTCCATTAGTTCTGCCCACAGCTTCGGCTTAATGAGAATTGTACGGCTTTTGCTGCCTTTAGCTTTTCTCACGTACACCTGTCCACTGTCACTGCGAGGTGTCAAATCTCCCCAAGTCAAATTACAGATTTCACTCGCCCGTAACCCTGCCTGATACAAGAGTTTGATAATTAACAAATTACGTAGGGCTGTGTACTGCCGTTTAGGAGTTTTCGCCGCTGCGAGCGCTTTTGATGCTGCCCGTACCAACAGCTTAATATCAGCTTCGTCTAAATAGCGTTCGTTGATTACATCTGGTAGTTCGCCCAGTTTTAAAGCCATACCCACATTAAAAGGGAGATATCCAATTTTATGAGCGAAACTAATCAAGCTTTTAGCACAAGCTATGTATATCCGCTTTGTGCTTTCGGCATTGCCCCCAAAAGAACTAGCGTATTCTACCAAGTCTTCATAAGTCACTTTTTTGAGCGGCTTGTCCAGAAAATCCAGGAATCGCCTAGTGTATCGCTGGTAAGCCTGAATAGAAGACGACGCTTTTCCCTCCAACCACAGCGCAATCAACTTCGCCTCCGCCTGCGCTACTGGCAAGGAAGCGATCGCCTTTCTATGCGCGACAATATGAACCAGAGAGAGCGTCATTTTCTTTACTCCCTTAAAAATCAGACACAATCACAGTTTCGTCTGGTTTTATTCTGTCTGATTTTTATTGTCGCTCTAAATGGTCATTTCAACTCACATGAGAGCAACTAAAAAATTCTCATTTTTTACGTATAGTACACTCATAATACGGAGATAGACAACAAATACAATACTAGTATGCCTATTGCTCAGCAGGGTATTTGTCGCTAAAAAATGCAGTTTCTACAGGGTTAAAAGAAAGAATTGCGGAGAGGGGAGTTCTTTAGTTGAGCAATAATTCAATCCAGCACTTGACTATCCACAGTCTTTATATTTGGGATGCTGTACTAATTAATGTACTAAGCCAGCCTCCCTAAGCAGTGGTTTTGGACAATTGCAGACTATACCTATGCAATTACAATGGCTCCCAAAAATAGCATAGCGTACAACAACCGGGGACTCTCGCGTAAGGAAATTAGGGATTATCAAGGTGCGATATCCGATTACACCAAGGCGATTGAACTTGATTCAAGCAACGCCAGGGCTTACTTAAATCGGGGTTTAGTCAGGGTGGAAATGGGGGATAAGAAAGGGGCGATTGCAGATTATAAAAAAGGCGATAGTTTATTTTTGCAGCAGGGAGAGACAGGCTATCACCAAACTATCTTGGAGGAAATTCGTCAACTGAACGCCGGATCGAAGTAAGTCTTCGGGGGGCGATTGCACGCGTGATTAGTGCAATCGCTTCACATAAAGGCAAGCCCATTTTCCCGATTTGGGTGGTAAAAAGGGCATGATTTTTGAAAAACTAAAAATAGGTGCAAAAAATAAACTGAAAATGCCTAAATAGTTAACAAGTGATATATGAGGTTAAAACGCTCCCTGGTTGCAATTAATTACACAAGTGTTACAGGTGTAAGCAAGGCTGAACAAAAGGGGCAAAGGTGCTTATTTTAAGGAGATTGTAGAAAATTCTCTCTGGCTGATGTTGAATTCAATGGCTTGTGATCCCTTGCCCGAATAGCACCCTTTTTAATCGCTATTGTGCTATACAACTATTTAGGCATTTTCAGTTTATTTTTTTTAGTGGTTTGATTGCTTTGTGTGTAGCCCAAGTTTTTTAGCTCCCGGCGTAGGCAAAAGCGGGAGCATTCAGCACTGCACCAAACTACTGCCGACGAAGCAGCGGGAGCAGTCGAGTGAGATCACTTATGCTGCATCATGATCATTGTCTAGGTAGTATTAAGTCCTTAATGCACTGATTTGTGCAGTTTTACCTAGACAGCTCCTAGATAAAGCTTTCAGCCGCAGTTCTAAAACTGACAGCAGGTTTTCTTGGAGTGCAGATATTGCTTTGGGCCAATTGCTTTGTTAGCCAAATCAGTCAGGCAAGTTTATTAGTCTGGCTCTCTAAATGAAGAAGCAATGTGTAAGGACAATCGGGACTTTTGATAGTACTACCAAAAGGTGGTCGATAGGATGCCCACAGTTGCCACCGTAGTACGTCAACCCCGATTACTGCGCCACCATATTGCACTTGACAATCTTCATTCTGCTTCGAGTTAATATTTTTGATAATAGTGTTAATAATTTCCACCTTAAGAGTATTTGGAATCCCCATAGGTTGCTTAGTTAGCCACTGTTTAATTAGTGGTGACTGTAGCCACTCTGCAATTTGGTCAGCAGTAGGAGTTAGGCGATTAGCTAATAATGTAGCTAAATCGTCATCTTTGTTCAAATTTTCAGGTTGAAAATGAGCATTGATATTTGTCATAAACTCAATAGTTTGTTAAAGCCACTTATTTATATTGTATCTGAGATTATTAGGTTTATATTGTTAAGTATTATAGTAAAATAGTGAAAGTAATTGAGTAAAGATAATGAGTGATGACTAATAGTTATGTCATCACTTTAATTTAGTAAAAAACAATTCCTAACACCACTCTTACCAAAGTCAATTTCACGCAATTACAGTAACTCCAAACTGACAATTTGAGGCATAGTAAATCTAGAACAGGTTTACCCAAAAAGCAAGATTCAAGACAAAAAGCCCCAACCATTGCAGGGCTGGGGCTAAAAAATTCAATTAATTTAGTTACTCTAATGATGACACAACTCAACACCTGTTTAACCACTGTCAGGACAGAGGTGGCATAATGAACAAGCCACCCAAACAGCGCAACAAAACCACATCTGCGCCAAAGAGCAACACAAAATCATCCCTGGACGCTAAGGACGAAGATAATCCAGCTAACGCTACGATTACGGTGGCTGCTGCCGAAGTGCCTGAGTTGACTGAGGATGAGTTACGCGATCGCTTGCATCTAGAGCGAAAGGTGGAAAGAGCGTTTTTTGAGGCAGGCAAGGCGTTGAAGGAGTTGAGGGACAGGAGACTTTATCGTTCGACGCACCGCACGTTTGAGGACTATTGCCGCTCTCGATTTGGTTATACTCACCGGAGAGTAAATTATTTGATAGCTAGTTCATTAGTATTTGACAACATAATGGGAACCAAGGTGATTTCTAGGAAAGAATTTACCAATGGAGGTAAAATGTACCCTTAATGCAAAGAAAACAGGAGCAAGCATTTGGATACGTTAGCCACAGCCACCGCACCCAAATCATTAACACCATCGCAAATTGAAGACTTGCGGTTGGCAGCATCGAAAATGAATGGAGTAGAACGTCGCAGTTTTCAGGCAGAGATGGCATTGAAATATTGCCAGGGAAGCACAAGGCTTGCAGAAAAGTTATTTGGCTGGGGTAGACAGAATATAAAGGTAGGATTGGCAGAAAAACGAACAGGGATAACCTGTGTAGGATTACAGTCAACCTTTAGTGGAGCAAAGCGTTGGGAGGAGAAACAACCGGAAGTTGCATTGTCACTGCAACAGCTTGCAGAATCTTATGCTCAACAAGACCCAACATTTAAAACATCATTAGCCTATACCAGACTAACAGCAGCATCGGCGTTGAAAGAATTAAAAGAGCTTGGATTTAGCCAAGAGCAATTGCCAGGAGCCAGTACAATGGCACAAGTATTGAACCGAATGGGCTATCGTCTTCGCAAAGTCGTAAAAGCCAAACCTCAAAAAAAATTGCACAAACAGACGACATCTTCAACAACATTAAAGAATTTCAGAATCTTGCAACAAGCGAATCAGTCAAGAGACTAAGCATAGACTGTAAAGCCACCGTCAATATTGGAGATTATTCGCGTGGCGGAAAAACCAGAGGGGACAATCAAGCTAGCGACCATGATATGGGATGCAAGGAAAAATACATTCCTTGTGGAATTGTAGACGAAGACAATGGGCAACTACATATTATCTTTGGCAGTTCCTATAAAACCAGCGATTTCATTGTTGATAACCTGATTCATTGGTGGAAAACAATTACACCAGAACAAAGACGGGATAGCGAACTGATACAAATTAAAATTGATAACGGTCCCGAAAGTAGCGGAGTACGAACTCAATTCTTAAAAAGGATGGTTGAATTTGTTGATCAGATTAACAGACCGATTCAATTACTTTACTATCCCCCCTACCATAGTAAATATAATCCTATAGAGCGCTGCTGGGGCATTCTTGAACAGCATTGGAATGGAACCAAGCTTGTTGATGTTGAAACTATGCTCTCATGGGCTTCTAGCATGACTTGGAAAGGGCTACATCCAATTTTGGCTTTAAGCAACATTGTTTACCAAAAAGGGATTTCTCTGACTAAGAAAGCCATGAAGCAAGTCGAGTCGAGATTGCAGAGAAATCCACTTTTGCCCAAATGGGATATCTTGATTCGACCACTTTAGCTGGTAATTTCTTTTTCAAAAATCACCTTATGTATTGAGACAGCGAACGCCAAGGCAATTTCATTCAAGTCTGCATAATCGTAAACGACAGGACGCTCACCATACTGCACTATTACTTCCTGCTCAACAGTATCAATGCTTTGGATAATCCCCAAGTCGCCGTTGAAGACTTCGCGGTTGTAGTCATTGGTCAGTTGAATAATGCGGTCGCCTTCGCGCAACAGATTCCCACCCCTGGTAATCTCTACTTTGTCAGGGCTGGGTGGGTTAATCAACTGCTGCAAAACGGTGTTGAGGTTGCGAGTACCGATAAGTCCCCGCAACATGGGGCAAAGGACTTGCACATCAGTAGCCGGATTAAAGCCTAAGCGAGGAATAAAGTCTGTAATGAGTTCGCAGATTGCTTGTACACCATGTTCAGGCGCAAATCCGCCTCCATGCCACAAGCAGTCAGACACGGGATTATTAGAAATCGGCTCAATAGTAGGGTACAGTCCTTGATTAATTTGGTGAGCAGCGGTAATAATTGCACTCTGTTGGGCTTGACGAAAAACTTGGGTTAAGCGCACTACAGGTACGCGACCAGAATTGATGAGGTCAGCGAGTATTTGACCGGGGCCAACTGAAGGTAACTGGTCGATATCTCCGACTAACAGTAGTTGCGAACCATCTGCAATCGCTTTAACTAAAGAGTAAGCTAGAAACAAGTCAAGCATACTGGCTTCATCAGCAATAATTGCACTGTGGGGTAAAGGATTTTCGCTGTCGCACTTAAAGCCCATTGTCTTGGGGTCAAACTCCAACAAGCGGTGTATGGTTTTGGCTTCGAGTCCGGTCATTTCACCAAGGCGTTGAGCAGCCCGTCCAGTGGGAGCAGCTAGGGCGATAGATTTACCCATTGCTTTCCACAGAGAGACTATGGTGTGGGTAGTGAAAGTTTTCCCGCAACCAGGGCCACCAGTTAAAATCAGGATTTTGGAATAAGCAGCCATTTCTACCGCCAACCGCTGCTGTGGTGAAAGCTGGATTTTGCGACTCTTGGTGAAGCGGTCAATCCAATCCCGGACACGAGGCATATCTTGCGCGACTGGTTGGTTTAATCGCTGTTGTATTAATTGAGCAAGGTTCTGTTCAGTATGAAAGTAAGTCGGTTTGTAACATAGCAGCGTTTGGTCTTCGCTTTTTTCACGAATTAGGTCGTCCTTGAGTGCCATATCTTTAATGATGTTGACGATGGCGCTTTCATTCGGTTCGTGCGATTCTGTAGTCAGCAGTTTAATAACATTCTCAACTAGTTCTGGTTGGGGTAAATAGCAATGTCCATCGGCAGCAGCTTCACCGAGAACATGAATTAGTCCCGCACGGTAACGAAATTCACTATCAGATGGGACTCCTAAATTCCGAGCAATCTTATCAGCTGTCAGAAACCCGATGCCGTAGATATCTTCGGCTAACTGGTAGGGGTTGGTGGTGACTTTCGCTATCGCTTCATCTTTATACTGCTTGTAAATCTTCACCGCGTATGTTGTGGAAACGCCATGACTTTGAAGAAACACCATCACTTCTTTGATGGCTTTCTGTGTCTCCCAGGCGTTCTTGATTAGCTTGATTCGCTTTTTGGCAATGCCCTGAACTTCAATCAAGCGCTCAATCTGGTTTTCGATGATGTCAAGAGTTGCTAAACCAAAGTGTTCAACAATGCGCCTAGCAGTAACAGGCCCTACACCTTTGATCAGACCGCTGCCCAGGTATTTCTCAATTCCGGTGAGCGTGGCGGGTTTAGTTTCTCGGTAGTTGACGACTTGGAATTGCGGCCCAAATTGGGGATGGTCGCGCCAGAAACCAGTTAATTGTAGCGTCTGCCCTGGCTGGATATTAGCAAAGTTGCCAACAATGGTGGTTAAATCGCTGACACGAGGACGCGTCAGTCGTGCGACGGTATAACCGGATTCATCAGAATAGAAAGTCAGGCGTTCTACAACTCCGGTAATAGTTTCATGAACTGGAGTTGCATTTATTTGTTGAGCAGAAAGATTGCCAAAAGTGGACATTGCCGAGCCAAGAACGCCGCACATGATTATAGTACTGCGAAAATTAATCTGCTAGTACATAAATACTAAAAAGATTTATTGGTTACCCAGAACTGCATCAATAGCCGAATCAATTAATTCAACTTCTGAAGCTTCATAATGATAAGTGTTAAAGCGAAACTTGCCGACGAGTTCGGGTTGCTTTGAAGGACGATAACCATATTTGGACTCATACATATTTTGTGCAAGACTGCCGATGGCTGTCATTTGTCCTTGTGTAGCAGTGCATGAGCGTTGTTGCAGTCGTGATGCGACAGTGACAGTACTGCTTGCTTGCCTTGTGGTCTTCTTGGCACTGCCCAAGCTGTGCCAAATATTAGTAATTTCATCAATAGGTGAGATGAGCAGATTGGTTAGCCCGGTAAAGCGTGAAGAGGGTTTATCTGTGGCGACAGCAATATTTAATGCAAGGTGTTGTCCAACGGCGATAAATGTACCCATTGCACGAGTCATGGTGGTGTAAAGCAGTTGACGGGTTAACATCCGGGAATTGGACATAATTAACGGGAAAATCACATACTGAAACTCACTGCCCTGGCTCTTGTGGCAAGTGATACAAAAGGAATGCATAATTTGCTCAAAGTCCCCTTTATAATAATCAACGGTCGCGCCGCCCTCCCAGTCAATCGTAAGCATTTGCTTATCTTCGTCTACAGCAATAACTCGACCCATCTCTCCGTTCATCACAGGGGGCATAGTTTCGTAACGATTTTTGAGTTGTATAACGCGTAGACGCTCTTAGCGGCTTGTCGCAGACATCGCCTACACGATAGGTGGCTGAGCCAGAAACAACAAGTTGTTTATTATCCTTTTTAGGATTAAAGATCGGGGCAAGAAGCTTGTTGAGATTGTGAACCCCGGCAGGCCCGTCCTTTTGGGGCGCTAAGACCATCAGTTGTTGATTCAAATCAACATTCTCTTTGCTCATGGCTAGGGCTAACTCCCTAATGGCTAACGCCGTAGCTTGCGGATTATCCATCTCTAACATGGCGCAATCACCTACATCCATCCACGAAGCTGCTTCGTGAAATTCGTGCAGTGTTGGGACTGTACCAAAATTTACGTCATTAGCCGCATAGATAATCGGGCTTTCATGTTTTTGACGATAAATGGTTTGGAGTCTTGTAGTTGGCACTAAGTCAGAATGAAGCAAGTCTCGCAGTACCATTCCCGCTCCAACACTTGGTAATTGGTCAGAGTCTCCGACCAATAAAATTTTTGTTGTCGATGGTAAAGCTTTGAGTAGAGAATTAAACAGGAAGATGTCAACCATCGAAAACTCGTCAACAATCAGCCAGTCGAGAGGGAGCTTTTTCTCTTCGTTATAAAGAAAAGCTTGCCCAACTCCCTGCCATTGAAGTAAACGATGAATGGTACTTGCTTCAATGCCTGTAGCATCTTTCATTCGGTTAGCAGCTTTTCCTGTCGGAGCTGCTTGAGCAATTATTGCCCCCTGTTGTATGAGCCATTCGAGCAAGGTTTTCAGAACATGGGTTTTGCCGCGACCAGGGCCACCAGTAATGATACTAATTGGATGTTTTATCGCCATCATTAAGGCACTGATTTGTTCATCACTCAAGCGTGAGAGTTGACGATATTCGCTCTTCTGAAATTCAGCTAACCAGTGTTCAAAATGTTCTGTAGAGCGAGTTGGTTGCCTCTGGAAAGATTGAATTTTTAAGGCAACAGAAAGCTCAGCGCGGTAGGCTGCTTTTATATAAACACTCTGTTTCCCGTCACCAGAAATCAAAGTTCCCTTATCTATTAGCTGAGTAAGAATAGTATTTAAAAGTTGATGATCCGGTGTATAGTTAGGACGCTTGAGAACAGATGCGGCTGCAAAAAGCAATTGCTCAAACGGGAGAAAACAATTACCTTCACGTAAAGCTGATTTCAATACATAAACTAGAGATGAAGCATATCGAGTCTCACACGAGAGTGAGAACCCTAGAGATATCGCTAACTCATCAGCAGTTTTAAAACCGATGCCATCAATATCATCAGCTAACCTATAAGGGTTGTTTTGGAGTACATGGAGAGTTTGATGTCCGTAATAGTCACAAATTTTTAAGGTTAAGGACAGGGGGGTCTTAAGTGCTAAAAGTTGGGCAATCACTCCCAAGTTAGGATTATTTTTGCTTGATGACCAAGCTTTGGTAATGCCATCAATCCGATAGGAGCTGAGTCCCGGAATCTGCTCAAGTTGTTCGGGATTATAATCTAAAATCGACAAAGTTTCACTGCCAAAGTGGTTGACAAGAGTTTGGGCAGTTTTCTTGCCAATACCACGAAACAGTCCACTCTCTAAAAACTGCTGAATTTCAGACAAAGTTAGCGCGCTTAATTTATCAACTTGAGTTGGCGCAATCATGAGTTAATCGGAGGTAAAATATTCTGTCCTTTTTTAAGGATAGCGCTTTAGCTAATAATTCTTAAGCGTTATTATTAATTAAGCTTAAGTCCCAAGTGTAGACTCCAAGTTGGTCAGGCACTCTAGTGAATCGCCCTGTGCGATGACCCCGTGATAACTCATTCAATACCTTGTTTTTCACTTCTCTAATTTCAGTTGCAGTCAGTTCGCCATAGATTCCGTTGATGATTTCTGCAACACCAAAAACCTTACCCGAATTCTGTTCTAAAAAAGCGGTCAGTGCATCAATTAAAAACTGACCTTTCCATTCTTCAAGCATTGGTATTTCCTTGGTCTGCGGCGGCAGAGCTTGTTTTTTATTTTTGCCTTTGACTCTAGTAGATGAGTTTTTAGTGTCAGTTTTGTCGAGCAAAGTTAAAGAGAGAGTATAACAGCCCGGCTCTCCAGGGACACTGAACGATTTGTTGCTTTCCTTGCCATGAGTAAGTGAAGATTGAACTCTGCCTTTGACCACCTTTAATACATCTGGCTCTAACTCTCCATAGAGCGTTTTGACAATAAAATCGATGTGAACAATTGTGCCAATGTGTTCTGCCAATACCTGCTCAATTGCTTCTGGGCGCGACAGCGATTGATATTGGGGCAGCATGGGAATTTCTACACCGTAGAGCGATTGCTGTTCGCCATTCGTTGCTGTTTCAATGAGTGGGAATATAGGTGGCTTAGTTGAGTCATCTGTAGAAGTAATAGCATTAAAGGTATTATCTAATTGGGTTTCAATAAGTGGGAATAAGGGCAGTTCACTTTGGTAAACTCTTTGAGCAGTATTTTGGGCATCATCTAATCGGGTTTCAATAAGTGGGAATTGTGGCGGCGAGAGAAATTCATCTAACTCTGTAGAAGCAGAGGGGGAATCGTGATCAGAGAGGGCATAGTCGGGAGTATCTGCCAAATCGCCGTTAACAGATTCATTGAGAGCAGATAAGGAAGATTTATCTTGTTTTTCTGGGTTAGGTGACTCTTGTTTAACGTCGTCGGTATTTGCCCAGTTAGATAACAAAGCTTCTACATGGGTGAGATTAGTTTTAGCTTGGGTATATAACTTTTCATACTCGGATACAAGAGGGGCATAGTAGTCCCGTAACGTTATAAGTGCAATCATGGCACTTTGAGGAGGTTCTAGTGGTAAGGGAGTATTCATAAAACTTCAAGTTACAGTAGTAGGTTCGATTCGTTTAGTTTATATGATGAAATATGGAATGATTAACGTACAAATATTGTAAGACACCATTTGTTTCTACATCTTGCGAAGCAATGATAGATTCAGACACTGATTCCATTGATGCTGTCAACGAATTACTCAGGAAAATTAGAGTTAGAGAAATTCAGTTGAAGATCGCCCAAGAGTCTAATATGTTCTATGCTGTTGAGATATTAGAAAATCAACTATTTAACCTGAAACAGGAGTTAGGTAATAAGCAAGACTCGGAATTACAGTCACTGATGACTTTGTTAGACGTTTAATATCTGGGTTGATTAATAAAAGGGTTCCGCGCTTTTTACAATGGGACGAATAATGCTGTGGCATCAGCAGCACAGCAGGAGACTTACGTAAATTACTCAATCTGGTAATTTATTGTGTAATTTACTCCTTGCCCAGTGTGTAAGAAGCCTTTAGAGGAGTACAGCTATACCAAAGATGGAGAGAGTAAAACCATGCTGCGGTGTTCTGATTCTTCATCTCGCCAGGACAAGAAACACAAAGATGTCGTTTATTTCAATACAGTGAAAGGTTGGTGGAGTCCTAAGTACGGGGAGTTAAAATCTTGATTAACAGCAGTACCATTTTTATTGCTGCTTCTGGCACATATTATGCAAGAGTGCGAACGCACATCCCTGCGCCTAGAGTAATATTGTAAAATCAAGCGAGCAACTTAATAATAAAACTACTCGACAATCATCAGAAAAATTTTCTCAAATGCTCAAGTGGATTATCAGTTATTTTCTGATTGTGGTCTTGATTTTTGCCCTACTCATACCATCAGGTGTCTCGACTGATAGTGTAGATTACAACAGCTTCGGCAAAATCAAAATCGGTATGACACTTGCTCAAGCTCAAAAAGCCGCACACGTAGGAATAGTGCAACTTAACGGCAAGCCTAATCAGCAAGACGGCTGTTTTTACGTGCAACCCAAATCTGGCTTTCAATTTCAACGTGTTAGATTTATGGTTGTAGACGGGAAAATTGTTAGTTTTGAAATAAATAGCTCAAATGTGAAAACTACTAAAGGTATCAAAGTAGGAGATTCACAATACAATCTCGCTTCTTATGGGATTAAGAACTTCCAACTCATTGGTAACAAAAATAGCAAGCAACGCTACTTCATCTACATTCCTCCTAAAGCTAAAAACTATCGCATAATTTTTGAAAGCGGTGAGTATGAATACATTACTCGCTATAAAGCAGGGAGACTACCAGAAGTTAATTACCCTTTTGGTTGTGCTAATTATTCATAAAACTAGGTATAAATATGCGGTCAATTATTAATAAGTTTGATGAATTTATAAACAACCCAGTTAAATACACTAGTTCTGATACTAGAGATATCTCTAAATTAATTATTACTTTATTTTTCTCGTGGATTATCTTTGTTTTATACCTTATATATATTCACCCAGTACAAAACGTCACTAGCAAATCATTAGTTAATTTTGACAGTCTGGGTAAAATCAAAATTAATATGACTGTTCAACGTGCAGAGGAAGTCTCTCGCCTTCAACTCCTACCTATAACCAGCAGTGGACTGATCAACAGAGGCTGCTATTACGTTGAGCCACAAGCAGGAAGTGGACTAGAGCGCATCCGGTTCATGGTCATCAAAGATGCGATCGCCACTATTGAAGTTAGCCGCAACTATACTTTAACTACCGCCAATGGCGCTCAAGTCGGGCAGAGTATTGATGAGGTCAAGGCAATCTACGGTAAAAATCTTGTCACTAAAGATAACACCTTAGTCTACACTACTCCCAAAAAGAAATTTCGTATAGTTTTTGAAACGGATCGAGATCAGATCACTGGGTATAGGGCTGGAAGATTACCTGAAGTTGATTATACGAACGGGTGTTTTGATTATCAAAACTAAGCAATAAAGTATTTATGTAAGAATTCAGAATCCAGAATGGGCTGCGCCCCGCTACGCTAACAGAATCCAGAATTCATTTTGAAACAAAACTTCCAGCTATTGGAATGACGATTTCCACAAAATATCTATCGTTTTAATTCTTTATTTGACAAACATTCTGACTCCTGACTTCTGACGTATTTATTGCTTAGTTATTTTGAACTTAAGACTGCGTTTTCTTCCATTCTTCCAAAGTCAAACAATCTTTCCCTGTGGGGATTAATCCTGTAGTTGCTGACACACCAAAGTTGGTTATAGCGTAGTTTTCTGTCTCTGCGTCCTTGAATGCTTGTTTTACTACTGTTTGCTTTTCTTGCTTTGATAGAGCTTCAATCTTTACGTTTGCTGCCGTAGGAATAGCACTTGTTTTGTCTCTTGTAAAATCTTTCACATTATAAAACTGCTCTTGTGTTGGCTTACCTGAGTTTAAGCATCCTTTAGATTTGATAAACAATCCTGTAGCCCAATAGCTATCAACAAAGTGTTGCTTATTAACAAACTGCACTCCATTAGCTGCCCACACGTAAACGGGATTAACATATCCTTTAGTTTTAGGAATTTTAGTTTCGCTACATCTTACTCCATCCCGCAAACGACTTCTATAATCTCCACATACTTTCCAGCTTATTCTGTACAAGTCTGGTGTCTCTTCTACATATTGCCTGATTTGCTCTTGCACTTCATTTTCTTTTTGGCTTTGCTCATCAGTCAATTTCGCAGCATAAGCCTGTTTCACATTATTATCAGCTTGGCTTACCTTGTCCCCATCAGACTGGCAAGCCCCTAATCCTAAACCTATCAAAACAAGGGTTGCGAACCAACCTATTTTATTCATAAATACTCCAACAATTGATTCTAAAAATTAATTAACAGTTTTCCTATTTACTCAATATCTACTTCTAACAAATGCTTAACTATAATCTGCAAGTATTATACATATTTGTTCCGCACATACAATCCAATTTTACAATTTTTTAGTTACATAAGCTAATGAGCATTTAAGTTGCATAAAACCAGGGCTGAAGCCTTTACTATAAGCGAATTAGCTTGGAAAAATGAATGACGGTTAGCTTAGCAGCAATGACGCAGAGCGCAAGTGTTATCTTATCGCACGATTGTCTTATCAGGTCAAAGTTTTGAGAGCTAAAACAGAGCTTGTGATTTTATAACGTATTTTTTAAAAGTCAAGAAACTACGGTATTGAAAAAAACAGTACTTGAATAGCTTTATTCTGTGGAGAGAAATATGGCATAGATAGGGTGAGCGCAAAGAAAAACTAAAAATGGGAAGAGTATGGACATATTGGGAATTTGATCACCCTTTGGGTAGCACAGTGCGGGTAATTTCTACCCCATTAGGGCTAGAGATATTTGCCGAAGATGTGTTCAACGTTGTTGCAGCAGAACTAAATAGTGAAAAGGTAGTGCTGATGAACATCCACAGTCAAGAACGTTATGTAGTTATTGAAAAAGAGGTAGTAACAGTAAAAACTTTAAATTTCACAGCCATCAATAGCTTAAAAACGATTGTTGAAGCGGACTTGATTAATAAATTTGTGCATTGGGTCAGAACCACAATCCGACCGATATTCCAAAGAGAATATCTGTAAAAAAAAGTAATAAATGTCAAAAGGAAGAAAGAATGACAACTATTGAGACAGCCAACGAGAATAACCAAAATACTAACAATCCGACAGAAACAGACACTAGTAATACACAGCCCGGCAATGTAACACCCATCAATCCGACAGGAACACTCACTGATAATACACACACCAATCCGGCAGAAAAAAATCCAGCATCCACAGGCAAGAATGGGAATAACGATAAAAATACTAATCCAGAAGAACTAAGGAGGTTAGTAATGGTCACAGGAGATAAAGGAGGTGTTGGCAAGTCAACATTTGCGAGAGGTTTAGCGCAAACTTACATAGATAGCGCAGTCAAATTTGTTGGCTTAGATGCGGATAATTCTAATCCCCACTTGCTCAGATTTTATGGACAATATTCTAATATTGAACCTTTAGATATATCTAATTCAGATAAATTAGATGATTTTTTAGATAATTTAAAAGAACTAGTTTACCCGAAGCCTAAAGCAGATGGGAAAGCTGGAGAGAAGCAATCCTTAATCATGTTAGAAACGCCATCTCAATTTCTGCCGACTTTAAAAATTTTAATAAAAGAAATGGGTTTTTTAGGCGTAGTAAATAATAAATGTAAGATGCAGGTAACTATAGTAGTAGTTATGAGTACAATAATTGATTGTATAAATCAACTACTAGAATTGTACAGTTTCTGTGGTGATAATGTTGATTATGTGATAGTAAAAAATTTGTTCTATGGAGAGGCAGAGCAATTTACTTTTTATGACAGTTCAAAAGAAATAAAAGAAATGGAACAGCAAGTAAAAGCAAAAGGGCATAAATTCACAAGTATAAATATGCCAAAATTAGCGAAAAAATCTTACGATTATTTAGATGCTAAGAATATGACATTTAGACAAGGACTTGAACAAGATGAATATCCGTCTGTATTTGGTAGAGTCTTAAGTTGGTTAAATAATTTCAAAGGGCAAATAAAGCCCATAAAAGATTTGTTTGGAATCAAAGAAAACTTATCCGAGTAAGGCTACTCCAATTCACACTCTTGCAACTCTTAGAGACGCTTTTAGCGTCCCTAAGAGTTACCAATTACAAATTTACAATTGTTCTGGTCAGGATTAATTTGACAAATTGTCTAAGAGCTTCTTCCTTTATTCTGAAATACAAAAACTCAAAGCAGTTAAAAAATAAAAATGTCGAAACGAGTGATTATAACTGTAGGAGATGCGCGAGTGGGGAAGTCTACAGTTATCAAATTATTGCTAGAAATGCTGGTGCTAAAAAGGAAACGAATTAAGGTTTACAGTCATGATACTTTTTGTGTATTTAAGGCTTATGAAAATTTAGTACCAATTGAGCATTTTAACTTATTGAATGATGAAACTGACCAGATAGCAGATGAATTAAAGAATTGTCAGCTAGATATAATTATTATTGAGATGCCTGGACAATATATTGAAAAGATTACTCAATACATTGAAAGTACTAGTTTATTTGAAGTAGTAGTTAGGTTTGGTTGGAAGTTAACATTTCTTCAGCCAATATCTCAGAGAAATAATTGCTTAGATTACTTAAATCAAATAATTGAGACAGCTAGTAACAATGCTAACTATGTAGTAGTTAAGAATTATCATTTTTCTCCAGAATTTAGAGAGTACGATGAAAAAATCCCCAAAAAGTTATTAGTAATAGGAGGCACAGAAATAGAATTGCCACCTTTACACCGAAATCATTATCAAATGATGGATAAACTTGTTAAACCCTATTCTGAATGCTGTCACGATATTTCACTAATTTTATTTTTGAGAAGCTTCATTTATCAATGGATTAAAAAATTTCAAATTTCAGTGAGCAAGAACAATTTAGCTATTAGTTATTTAGGATTAGACTAATGACAGCGCAAGACACATTACAAGGGTATTCTCCATCAGAACAAAAACGCATAGTTGAAGGGGCATACCAACTAGGAATTACACCAGATGATCCAGTGTTTAAAATGATGGCAACACTGGGCAGATATGAAGAAACGGTGATAGACCTCCAGGCAAGAATGGAGGCAATGATAGAAGCGTGGGCAGCACTGATAGACCAAAAACTGGAAAAGACAAGCAAATCCGCCGAGTCAATGCACTATACGGTTGTCTCTAGTGCCGTGCGTGATGAGATGAAAAAAATTAAGCCTACTGGCACAGCAGGGATGAAAGTGCAAGGAGGCTGGGGGTTAGGAACAGTATCAGCAGTATGTGGATTAGTAGCGGCCGGCAGTACGTTGTTGGGTTCCTTGACAACGTGGAATATTGTTTCAAACTTAGGAACAAATCAGTCAGTATTAGTCTCACGTAATGATCTCAAGATTCTCCAATGGGCAAAATCCCAAGAGGGTAAGGAGATGTATCAAATCATCTTAAAAAATCAAGGAGTAATTGAAGCCTGTCAAGAAAAGGAGGATAAAACCAGAGGTTATTGCTTAATTCAAGTAGGTAAGTAGCTAACCTACCTTCAGGTAATTTTGTTCGATGTACCCAAGTTTACTAGCTTCAATCAGAGCATTGACGCGATCGCTGACATCTAACTTCGCAAAAATCTTGTTAATATGTCCTTTGACGGTACTTTCAGTAATAAATAACTGCTCGGCAATAAGCTTATTAGAAAAACCAGCTGCCATCAAAGAAATAATTTGGATTTCAGTGGTACTGAGATGATCTTGGTAAGTCTTCCCCTTGATTTTCTGTTGGGAAAAAAAATTATGTCGGCTAATATCAGGGTCAAAAAAAGACTTGCTATCGTAGAAGGTGGTTTTAATTGCTTCTAAGATCAAGGGAATATTATTCTTCTTGAGAATGTAAGAATTAGCGCCGGCATTTAAAGCAGACTGGACAATACTCTGAGAATAATGAGAAGAAAGAACAACAATCTTAATGTTGTTTGTATTGGCTTTGATTTGTTTAATGACTTCGACCCCAGAGATATCAGGCAAGCCAATATCTACTAATACCACATCAGGAGTTAACTCCTCAACTAGTTTAACTCCTTCATTCCCAGTCCGAGCAATCCCTACCATCTGCATATCTGGTTGTTGATTAATGGCGGTAGTTATTCCTAATCGGATTAGTTCTTCATCCTCAATAATTACTAATCGAATCATATAGGGCTTTAATTACTTCGACTGTAAGATACTTAAATATTTATAACATGGTTATTGATGTTAAGTATTTTACTTTTTGTGTATGAAATTATAAAATATAAGCAGGTCAGAAAAATTCTTGCTAGATAAATGAAAAAAGACTTTTAATATTAAAACTTGGTTGTAGAGAAAGTTTTTGATGGTTAAAATAAAAATATTCTAAAAATTCTAGACATCAGTAGCATTTATTCATAAAAGTAGCCAAAATCACAATCTTTCGCTGGAAGCATAGTTATGCAACAGGAAGTTTTAAGCAAACAGTTGGATTTATCAGCCTTACTCCATGATGTGTCAAATTCTTTTAAAGGGGTATCGTTGATTGTAAATCAGTTAATTGATGGTGTTTATGGATACTCTCTAGAAGAAATCAGACCATTTCTGGTAGCCCTACGGGATACTAATGACCGAGGTATGAGCTTGGTTGAAGCTAACAGAGTCTGTCAAGAAGTTAGACCAGTAACAGTAGCTCAGTTTGATATGTTGAGTTCTTTACAAACAACTTATTCTCTCTTCAAACCAATAGCGGAGTATCATTCGTTGAAAATGCACTATGAAACTCAATTATCATACAAGCATGGAACGCAAGTACAAGGTGACAGCATAAGTATTGACAGAATGCTATGTAATCTTGTAACAAACGCTATTAAGTACACTAGACATGGAGATATCTTTTTAAGACTGCTCAATCAAGAAGATGATTTAGTTATCGAAATTGAAGATACGGGCATAGGAATTACCAAAGAACAACTATCAAATATATTTATCCCGTTATGGCGAGCGCCAAATAGCAATTTATTACATCAATCAGGGATGGGACTAGGACTGTACATCGCCTTATGTGTGGCTCATGCTCATGGTTTGAGAATAAGCGTAGACTCGGTAGTTAGACAAGGAACCAAATTCACCATCATATTTCCTTACAAAGATAACGGGGTCTATGGGATTGATGATAGGATGTTGCCCAAGTCACAGAGGTTACAAGATGCGTTACCTATATGATGTGAAACTTTGGGACAGGATTGAAACAGGTGTGGAATTTCTAATTTTTGTGGCTTTGATGATAGCGGCAATTATCAAACTGGGCCAGAACGATTTTCTACAAGCATTGTTTTACATAGTATTAGCTGTGATCATCTCACCCTGGTCACAATTCGAGCGGGTGACTAAGCGGTATGTCTTGGTAAGTGTGTACATTCTTGGTTTGTTTGTTGGGTATTTTAGTTAGTCTAATTCTGGTCCGTCAGGAGATTGCTCGTTTTGTTTTTGCTGTGGTGGTGGCTGTGGTGGTGGCTGTTGTTGTCTAATATCAAAGTTGATCAGCTTTTGTGTTTCTTCTATAGACAGGTGATTGTGTATTACCTTGTATTCTTCGCTACTATCAGTTTTGTAAGCACTAAAGGCTGATTGATTATCACTTTTGCGCCAAACAGTCAGACGTTGCATTCCCTCTCTCATAAGTAGATTGAGTCGATAAGAGATGCCCTCATAAATTCGACCGCCGATAGTATCTTGTCCCTTTGTAACGATAATATTCATGAGTGCAGGAATGAGAGATTTTTTAACAACCTCATTATTTTCAGTCTCCTTTGGTGATGGCAAATGATGCTCAACTAAAGGTAACTTGCGCCCTTGAGACTGTAATATTTCTTGTAAGAACGTCTTTTTCCTCTCGGCTATTAAATTTTCAACTCTTGTGGAGTTGTCTATATCAGTTGTTTGCTCAATCTGACCCAATCCCAATTTTTGGGTGTACTCTTTAAGGTATTTTTCCTTGAGCGATCGCCTATATGATTCAGTAGTTTGAGCATTTTGGGACACAGATAGAGTATTTCTCATCTCACTAATAAGATTTTCGCGCTCTGTGGGGTCTAGTGCGGGGGTTATTGACGGTGAGGGTGGGAATTTCTCCATGATCAGCGCCAGCCTGTAGGCCATTTGGTTGTCAGAAAAACCACTGTTGCGGTTGATGAGAGTGATAGTTTGGGCCACTGAGCTAGATTGCATAGGTATTACAATTCTAATTCCTGTGAATTAGTAGTAGGTTGTTGTAGAGTATGAGATTTTTGAGGTTGGGAATGTACTTCAACCCTGGGCGTATAGGTATCGTTAATGATTTGGCTACGAGTATTGAGCAAATCCTGAATAACATCACTCAAAGGAGGAAGTGAGATATTCGTTTGCCCAATGTTGTGTTGCTCGACAAGACTTTGAAGGAGAATTTTTTGGTAAAGCTCACGCTGTTCGCCAATAGTTAGCTTACCAGTTTTTGAAATTTTGTCCCGTAAAGGGATGTTGTATTGATTGGCAACACTAGACCAAGTTTTATTAGTTTCTAAACCGTGCCAATGAGAGGCGATGTCAGGGTGAAGAGGCATGAGTGTATCACGCGCTGGGTCGGAAGAAAAGTGTGGCTGTAGTTGTTGAAAAGCCTGCGAACGCAAATCATTAACAATGTGGGCTAATGGTGGAAGCAGAATATCAGTACGTCCATTATGATTAATCTCACTCCAGGCTTGATTTTGAATCTGCTGGTAAAGTTCACGCTGTTCACCAACAGTTAATTTTCCAGTTTGCTGAATTTTAGATTGAAATTCTAAATGTCCTTGTGCTACAGTCTCATTCCAAGAACTATCTTTTTCTAACTGCTCCCAATATTGTTCCAAAACTGGATGCAGTGGTAGCAAAACTTTATCTAAGTTAGATGAATAATTTGGTGTAGTTGAGCGTGATACAGCATTCTGTTGTTTTGGAGAATTAGAGCTTGCTCCTTGTGGATTCGATTGTGTCTTGCGATCTGGTACGTTAGGCATAGATTGAGTAGATTGAGATGACTGCTCCTCGTCTAAATTACGGTTAATTTCGGGATGAAGGGGCAAGTCGATGTCACGGGTGTCTGTCGGGTTGCCAAATAAAGATTGATAATTAATATTAATATGCAGTTTTTGAGCCAATAATTTTAACTTCTCCAAATCAGCTTCAGTGATAGCCATCGCTTGGACTTGATGAGTCATACCAGTGTCAGTTTTATCAAACTGAAAGCGAACAGCTTCCCTCGTGCTACCATTGTGTTCAGTTTTGAATAATTGCAGAGTAGATGTATTGTCAGTGGTTTGCCGAAAAAGAATCCGGTAATTGCCCAAGGTTAAATCGTCTTTCTCGAAGCTAGTAATAGTTTGTGTGAGAATTTTTAATACCTCGTTTTCTTTGAAACTTTCTAAAATGTTATGTGTACCTTTAGGGGAGAGCGAGGAAAGAGTAGATGCAATTTTGCGCGGGTCTTCATCGACATCGGGTAGTTGTTTACCGCCTTTGAGGTAGTCTGAGATCAACAAAAACTCTTGTCTTTCAATAGGCAGGATGTTGATTTGTTTTTCTATCAAAGTTTTTTGTTCATCTTCTATTTCTGTGTCAGAAAGTTTAATATTGCCTACGTGTCCCCATTTATCAGCTTGAAAAGTCATTAACTCTAGCTCATCATGACGACGAGAGATACTGTATTTATCAGCACCATGATTCTTAATGGTGAAAGCATCAGCATGGTAAATTTTGCCACTGGTCTGCTGTTGTTCATCTTTAGCCTCAACACCATATTTTTTTAACAAAGTATAAGCAACAAAAGCTATTTGTTTATTCTCGCTAGCTTCCAGGCGCTTTCTAAAAAAATTAGGCTTATAAAGGGTAACATTTTCTTTTTTAGCCCAAGAACTAATTACAGGAGTTTCAGTTTGCTGGGCTGGCTCAGGTGGTTGGGCTAACTTAGGGACAGCATTTGTATGAATAATGTCTGAATCATTAACTTCTATATCTATAATTTGTGAACTAGGGTTAATAGGTGATTTAGCGCGATTTTTTTGAAATACACCAATGTTTGTTTCTAATTCGGGAGCATCTGTCACGGTAGAGTCTCCTTTTTGTTGATCAATTGTTTTAACTGTGCCATCTTTAAGCTTGATAGTAAAATGTAAACTATCAAGTTGATTTTGATGCCATGACTCTAGAGGTATAGCCTCGGCAGATAGCTTTTCAAAACTTTCTCCTCCCTGTGCGACTATAAAATCATCTACACCCTTATCCGGCCCTGGCAGCGTTACTACTTTAACGGCAGCACCAAATTCTTGTAATAAGCTTCCTGTCTTCCAAATATCTCTGTGGATATTGAGCTTAGTTTCAGGTTTGGTTTCATAATCAAAGCAGATTTTGATTTCTCTGCTTGGAGTAGCGAAAACAGCTAACTCTTCTGCCAGATAGGAATCACCAATTTTCTTGCCCCACTCGTTTTTAGGTGAGCGATAGCCGGAGGAAATCCCTGGTAGCCCAATGGCAGCATGACCCTGGCTTAACAGACTGGCTGCTTTCTTCGCTCCTTCGGTAATGGTAATGGGGACATTGTGCTTCCACACACAGTACCAGAATCCTGATTGGTGATCTTCTTTAGTGGGATTAACTTGATGTTTGGAGTAAATGCGTTCGGCAATTTCACGGGGAACATCTAACAAGAAAATACTCAATTCTACCGATGGTGGATGTTCATATTTGATGAATTTCCCTTCAACCACCACATATTTACCATCTTTTTTTACAGTTTTTGTCCTGGGTTGGTTTGGCTTATAACATCCCCATTCTTTAATTTGAGGTTGCTCACCAGGGGTAAGATTAGCAAATGTGCGCGGATCTACTCCAGAATTACACCACCAACCACCTGCATCTAAGTGGGAATAGAGTTCTAGAACCCTAATGGACAGGCTACCTGTATTTGTACGTGAGAGTTTGTCACTGATCATCAGCCGTTCCCAAGCTTCATGTTCGCCACCGACATAGCTAAAGTGAAGACTAGAGAAGTTCATCCGAGCAATATCAGCAGCGATCGCGCTGCCTACTACGAGTTCGTGCCAATGTTGCGGATCAATATGTTCCGGGGGAGCAGGGGAGGGAAGAGGAGCTGGCGTTGCAGGGGGAGAATTGGAGGAAATATTGTTACTATTTATTAATTCTAATTCCTCCTCTGCTCCCAATTCCCCTACTGCCTCAAGAGCCTCAATATCTGACCACAACACAAAGTTGTCTTGGCAGACTACTAGATGATCTTGGTCTTGAATAGGTAGATATTCCTGGGTGTTCTGCCACATCTGTATAGTTAAAAACTCAACAGATATGGCAGAAGGCGGAAGAATTAAGGGAGAATTAGGGTTGGGTAAAATTGGAGGTAAATCAGGATCAGGAGGAAAATTCGACGGTGTTATATCATTACTGCCGGGGAGAAGTTTAGGCAATAAATATGCCACCATCTCTTCTACTTGTTCTATTTCCTCATCTGTTACACCTTCTTTATTATCTTTAGACCATTTCCAGCCCCCATCCTCATCAGGAGTAAGGAAATAAGTTTCTTCCCCTATTTCAATTCGACATTTTAGATCAATAGCTGATTCTATTGATTTGTAAATAAACTCTCCCAAGGGATAAATGAAAGCTCTAATAAAATGCTGACTAGCTCTAGCGTAAGCGGAAGTAAGTTGCAAATGTCGTTCATCAAACATATTTTTTGTAAATTATTTATATACTGTGCTTTGTGCTGTACTCTTGTTTAGGGACAACAGTTGCAGCGTCTTTGCAAATATTTATTATTAACAGGGTTTTCTAATATCCGAGAACAAGACTGACGTAAAACCTCATATTGTTGCCAGTTAGCCCCCAAGTATTTGACATCAATGAGTTGACCTTTTGGAGTAACGCGATTAAAAACAATATGAATGTAAACATGACTAGGTTTAATATCGAAAAAATAAATGTACTGTAAATCATGCCAGCCAATACCGTGAATATATTGACTAACAATTTGAAAGCATGATTGTTGGTTGAGTGTGATATAAATATTTTTTAAGCTGATGACAATATAAATTCCCAAACTCTTAAGTCTTGGTCTAGTTCCAGACAAGGTATTAAAATTATCGATAATTTGAGCCAGAGGCAGATTAATATCAATGAAACTACCATGAGCGAGAATATACTGTTGAGATAAAGTTCTGATTAAGTCAAAATTATCAATCTTAAATTCTTCAATAGTCATTTTCATAAGATTAAAACCCGATATTAGAATTAACTTGGTTTTGGTTAACCATACTACCAACGTCTTTTGATGTCAGACCGGGGTTATTAGAAACAGCTTGAGGATTTTGGGGAATAGGAAAGCGTGACTCAACTTGCCTAATCCGTAAAGCTAAATCCTGCCCAGAGGGAAATTTCTGCGTACTTCTCCTAGCTAATAAACTGACAATTCTTGCCCATTTCAGTTGATTGTACTTATCAATATTTTGGAGTAACTCATTAATTTTGATAGTTTTGAGTAAGGGAACAGACCCCTCATTTCTATTGGCATAAGCAGGATTAATAAAAACACATTTGCCAGCAATGAGTTTCAGGAATTGAGCCGATTCAAAAAGCTTTCTAGTTTTTTCCTGGTCACTAATACTGGTGCTATTATTTTTACTACCAGTAGAACGGCTTTTTTGCTTGTACTTAATTTCTTCATCACCCAAGAAGCTGGAGAATAATTGCGCCGACTCGTTCTCACCAGGATTGAAGATGAATTTAGTACTGCAAGCACCAAGAATAGCCTTAGCAATATCTTTACCGTAATTCTTCTCAAGTTGCCCCATATTTTGGAAGCCGATAATACCGCAGAAGCCCTCAGAACGTGATTCATTGAGCCACCTGTAGAGGTCAGGTAAGTAAATTGAAGGTAATTCGTCGAGTGCAACGATGAGTGGGTCAAGTCGCTTTTTGGCAATATTTCGGGCGATGGTCATGTGTAAAATACTGGTCATGAGAGGCCCTACTGCATCTCGGCGTTCTCTGTCTAGCCCAAAAATAATCATCTGTTTACCTTTGATTTCCAAAGGTAAAGTCGTCTTACCGATGAAACAGCCCAAGGTGTTTTTCGCCATAAAGCGAGTAAACATAATACTGGCAGTAGCGACAATCCCGGCAACGGTCTTTTCACTTGCTGCGGAACTGAACAACTGACCAAAAGCAATTTTCACCCAAGGGTTAAGTGAAGCAGCCATGAGGCGTTTGACCATCTGTTCACTAGAAAGTATCGCCGCACAGGTCATGACATCCGCGAATTGACCGAACTCTTTAGCTAACATCAAAATTGCTTGAGTCAACTGATCTCCGGACGGCCCGAAGAACCCATCCTCACTTGCATTACCTAAAAGCCGAAAATTCTTGTTGATGACGGTGGAAATTTGTCGTGCGCTTTCGGCATCACTACTGTCTTTGAGGAAATCAAGAGGATTGCAAACTTCAGACTCAGGGAATCCTGGTGCAAATATGTGGACATCATAGCCCTTGTACTTGGCATAACTGGCAACTTTTGCTTGTGATGGATATTTGAAATCGTAGGCGATGATAGGAAAGCCTTGATCTATAGCCGAGTAAATCATCGGATTGATGGCACTGAATGTTTTACCACTACCGGGAGCGCCAATGACCGCCGTACCTCGTTGCACATCAGGAATATAAAAATTAATGCTAGTATTTTTTTCCTTTGAACCAAAAAATGTGTGTTTACCAATATAAAGTGCAGCACTATCACATTTAGGACTAGCTATTTGCAAAAGTGCTTTTTGATTAGCATTTTTAGTTTCTTTAACACCTCCCCAATAACTAGTAGCAATTTTTTTCTTGTTAGAGTCGCCAAAAAATACCCTGATCAAAATATAAGAACCAAGTAAGGATAAAACTGTTAAACCATTAGGAGTTAACAATTGATGAGTGTACTTGCCAATTGCATCGTGAGGATTTTGTAATTGCTCAAACCGAAACTCCTTACTGTTAACGCTATTTGCTTCTTCAGATTTGCTCATATTTATCAAATTTTAGAAATCTTTGGTCTACTTGTTTAGCTCTTAGAGCTAATTCATCCTCAACAGGAACAAGTTTCATATTTTTATGGCTTTCCCAACGAATAGAAACTTCTTGATTGAAGTCTTCTGCAAGAATAATTATTGGTTTTATTTGCTGACTACCAATTTGGTTAGGTAAACTAGCATTCATTGATTGATCTATGGCAACTATTAAAGATGAGCCGCACAGGGCAATATGCTGAGTCAATAACAACTCAAAAATACTGAAAATTAAGGGAGCAACAGCGTGATTGTGCTGGTTAATACCAAAAATAATCATTTGACGCTCTTTAACTTTCAAAGGAAGTGTAGATTTACCAATTAGCCAAGGTACACATCTATCAACCATAAATTCAGAAAACATTATACAGGCACTATCGACAACGCTAGCGGTTGTCAGTGGTGATTCTGCACAACTGAATAATTGACCAAAAGCTACCTTAATCCAAGGATTGAGATTGGCATTTATCAATCGTTTAACCAAGTATTCGCTCTTAATGATGGCAGTAGCGGTAAGAATATCGCTATGAGCGCCAAACTCTTTAGTTAGCATGAGAATCGCTTTAGTTAGCTGTTCACCCGAAGCATCGAAAAAACTATTGTTATTATTTAATCGCCAAAAATATTTATTAATTGAACTAGCCAGAAGATGAGCAGTTTGAGCATCCTGATTATCAATCAAAAAATCTAAGGGATTGCAAATATCTGACTCACTAAATCCAGGGGCGAATACATGAACATCATAGCCGAATGGCACTAAGAAAAGCGTAAATCCCTTATATAACTGGCTTTTGGGTGTGGGGTGTGGGGTGTGGGGTGTGGGGTGTGGGAAATCAAGAAAATGTTGAACTCCTTGACGCAACTAAAGTTTAATTGTCTTAAACACCACACCCTACACCCTACCCCCAACAAAGAGCCCTGGCGACGTTTCACCTTTTCTTAGTGCCATTCCATCATAGCCTTGACTTCGAGCGTAATCACCAATTGAGACTGAGGGATATTGAGTATCAACAACAATGATGCTCTGCCCTATTTCTATTGCAGCGTAAATCATGTTCAAAATATTAATTTAATTATGGTAAAGAATTTGGGTAAGAATTCAGCACCCAGGAGTCAGAAGTCAGAATAAAGACAAGAATTCAACATAATTAGTACATTTATTTATCAAATTTATTCCTAATTCTTTAGGTATTCAGGCGAATGTATTCTGGTTCATAATTCTGAATTCTGAATTCTGAATCCTGAATTCTTACGAATTTGGTTTACCAAGAACGATAGGGTCTTGCTCTCGGTAGACAATAAAAAGTACAGGGCCAATGAAATAGGGACTGCAAGTGCGACCAATGAAGGGAATGGTTTTGCAGATACGGAAAAACATAGTAGTTTCCACCTTTCCACTGTCTTCATAAATATTCCAGACTACTTGTTTAAAACTGGAGCCAAAGGGGTTCCTGCCAGTCGGCTCTTTACCACCATTGAGAGCTTTTAAAATGCCAAACCCACCATTAACCTTTTGAAATTTACCGGACATCCACTGTGTACCAGTAGTTTTGCCAATGCCTGACATCTCTGCATGAGCGCAATTATCTTGGAGGCAGGGAACATTAAACCCTTGCTGATAACTCCCGGAAATAGAGCGAATGCGGTTAGCCTCGATATCTCGCAATGGCAAATCCACTTTGGCCACAAATGATAAATCAAGTGTTCTTAGCCCAGGTAAATTATCCCAAGTTAGTATTGATAATCCAGGCACACCAATAATTTTCGAGTCTTGCCAATTTGCAAAGCGATTTATTGATGCGTTCTGGATATTAGGAATGGATGTCAAAGGATAATTTTTTAAATTAATTGCTCGACCAATTTGAACATTACGTAAATTGGAATAGCGTCCCAGATTAGCGATTGTACCGCCATTAATGCCAAATCTTCTGGCAAAATCACGGATGGGTGGTACACTGGCAACACTTCTATTGCCCAAACCCGGAACTGCTTTTACTAAATTTGGTAATGTTTGCCACCCGGTTAATTGAAAGTCAGACAGTCTCAATCGACTTAAATTGATTTCCTGTACTCTAGCTATCGTTGAAAGGTTTAGAGTTTCTATGGCTAGTTGAGGAGTTTCAAAATCTCCCAATTCCATAAACTGGTCAATACTTTGTCCCGCCCTCCAGCTTCTGGTTTCTGTACCTTTAGTGCTTGGGTAAGTGACGCTGCCACTAACAGAAATAATCATGTCACTGAAACGCAAGCGCGACCAATCAGGAGTAAACCCATTGGGTGAATTTACAATGGGTACTTGTGCAGAGGCTTTGGGCATGATTAACCCAATGGTTTGATTGAGTAGCCCGTACTTAATAAAACTATGAATGAATAAACTACCCGCTAAACCAAAAAAGATGAAGTAACGTAAGGCGTTATCATTGAGGCGAAAAGATGATTTCATAAGCCATTACCGCCGTGTTAAATTATCAGAACTATTACTTAAAGCAATTAATTTATTAACTAAATCTTGAGAGACAGAAGCTTTGTTAGCAGCAGTAGAAATGTCATCACCTGCTTGTAAATAACCAATGAACTTTTGCAAGCGTTGGTGTAGTTCATCTTGGTAATTTATCCATCCACTTTTAATAGCGGTAACAATACCACTTCTGATTTGATTAATTGTTTTTTGTGTTTTAACTAATGATTGCAATTGAGGTTTTGGGGTTGCTTGTTCTCGTGCCACATCACTCTTGATCACTACCTGGCTATATTTAGGGGTGCTATTACTTGTTGCTAGTCGAAAACTGTAAGCCTTGCGTTCACCAGTTGATGATTGTGTAATGACTGTGAGCAATGTGGTGGATGATTGCGGTAAGCCGGGAATGTTAACTTTGCTGATCCGTCGCAAATGAATTAGTCCCGCACCCGGATTAGAGCAATTTTGATCCAATCCTTCTAAGCAACCATCTGTATCAATCAGGATTTGTGAAGGGTCATCCAACCAGACTTTTTTGATGATTTCGCCAATTTCATAGAAAGAAATAGCTACCCCGTGACCATTCCAGACGTTGATAGTTTGTAAAGTTGCCCCTTGACCGCTAGCTTGAGTCTGTTTGATGGTGCGAACGACTGGAGCGGCAATTGTGGAGATTGGAGCCAGAGCGAACGCCAACGCTAAAGTGTAGCTTGTAACTGTGTTAATTATGCTTTTCATGGTAACTCCAAAGAGCGATTGACATTAAAGGTAAGTTTGGTTCCCTTTGGAATAAACCAAGCATTGGGGCGAGAGAGAATTTCTTGCGTAGTTCGTTGATTACGTTGGCTGATGTTTTCGCTAACTTGACCAAAAAACCCTTCGAGTAATGCACCAGTAATATTGCGTTGATTGCCACTGCTACGTCTACGAAACCGTCCGGTAAATTCATCCTCAATTTCTTCTTCACTATTAGGTTGGTTCATAATCTCCCCAACCTTTCCTAATGCAGACACAGCGCCACCAAACAAGTCATTACGGGCAATCTCGCCACCCCTATCCTGAAATTTCCTGGCTATCAAAGGTCTACCACCTTCTCCAGTCACGGAAATTGCACCCGCTGCTATGGGATATTCTGTATTATCTTTAATGATCGCCCTGACATAAGCGATCGCTTGACTGCCGCCATCAACCGAAGCTAACTCGACTGCCAATAAAGTACCGTCAGGGATTGCGACTTGCCCATAGTTATCGTGTAAATCCTCTTGCAATCTAGCAACAGACCTAGTGCTATTAGAAATTGGCGTTTGTGTCTGCTGGGAATTATTAACTGTGGACTGAACTAAAGGTGTAACAAGAACACCACTAGCAAAAGTACCAACAGTAAGGTAGCGAGTTTGTTTAGCTTCAAGTATTTGTCTTTCCTGGACTAAATATTTATCCGACTTAGCAAGAGCTTCCACTTGCCACCGGGGGCGGATTTTTTCAATCGAGTCAGTTGAGTTTTGCGGCGTGGTTTGCTCAACAGAATCATTACCTACATTATTGAAATCAGTTTGTTCATCAGGTTGACTGGGTTGATTTTGAGCCGGGTCTAATGAAGATTGGTCGTTGATGTTAGTTTCGGCATAAGCGATTTTGCCGTAAGAACCGATGCTACGGAGTTTGTTGATTTGCTCCATAGGATCTAAGGGTGTGGCTGTTCGCGCTCCTATAGAGGGTCTAGGAGAAAAACTCGTGCGTGTTGGTCGCGGAGTGTAGGTTTTAATCGCTTGTGATGCAGTTCGAGGTACAGGGCGTGGGGAAGAATTTTCAACAGGGCGCGGTGACGGTGGGGTGGATGGTACGACCTTTGGAGTTTGAGAGACTTTTACTTGTGCAGGTTGTTCTTTTTGGTCTTTATTAATTTTGTTCAGTTCATCGGCTTGGTCAGATAAAGCTAGTTTTGCACGCGCATCGCCATCACCATCATCACTTTGTTGTGCTTGCTCAGTAGTTGATGCTGACTCTGTTGTTTTAAGAGCAAATTTTGGTGCTGGTGCAGGATTAAACACTCCATTGAGCATGAAAAATATAGCTAAAAATCCAACTCCAAAGGGAATAGTGATTATTGCTAGTCTTGACCAAGGTGAAGTGACAAATGTATGCTTAGTAGCCACTAGCAAACTTTCTGGCTCTGGCGGTTTATTACCATTAGTTTTACTACTAGCATCATCTATATGAAGCAAATCCTCTAGAGTCGCACCTGAACCATTTTTATGATTCTCTATACTCATTTTCTTTGGCCTAAATCTAAATTAACAATTTCAGTAATTTCCAATCTGGCCTTCCTTGCCGAATAGATTTTCTTGGCTAATTCACTAGTATTAGCTGGGATATACTCTGGATTAGAAATTGAGACAAGTGTAATGGTTTTATTAAAAGTAATTCCTTTGCCGGAATTATCTGCACGGTCAAAAGTTACAAGTGTACTAATAAAATCTATCTCCCACTTGCCTTCCCTAATTTTGCGTGGATTAGAAATAGCTCTGGGAATTAAAGATACTTGTGATTCTCCATTAAATACTCCATTAGGAGTGATTGATGCTAGCTTTTTCAAAAAGGCGGCTCTGAATCCTCCGTTTTCACTCAAAGCAAAGGCAGCATCGTAAGCTTTTGCAGTCACTCGGCTATTAAATTTATTATTAATTCTGCCTACTTCTATCCCAGTATCTTGCTTAGTTATAGGTTCACCTTTTTCATTGAAAGCTTGTACTATTCCATCCCAGTTAAACATTTTCACAAAGGTATCGGAAACGAATTTCTTTATCACCTCATCAGAGCGTTCTTTTGGGTCTACTGCTCTGGCGGTAATTGTATCCCCTGACGAGAGTTGTACCAGTGCTAATTGCTTTCTATTTAATACAGAAATTGCCCCATAATTGAGGAATTGTAACAACAGAGATAACGCTGCCATTGAGAAGCCAGCTAAAGAAATTATTCCTACTCTAGTTGTGACGTATTTATTGTATCTGAGTAGTTGTAATGGCTCTTTTTTTGTTGGCGAAGCTTTTTTATGATTCAGCATTATCTTAACTAAAGATGTCAGGGTATATGGGCAATATGTAAGAATTCAGGACTCAGAAGCCAGAATTTATAGGAGATTTAGTATTAGAAGTATATCCACAAATCAATCTAGTTCCTGATTTTTCTATCATTCAGAAGAACTGAATTCTGACGAATGTATTCTGACGGCAATATCACTTTGCTATTTTTCCAACTAAACTACCGCCTTTAGTTACCAAACCCTTAGTGACTTCAATGGCAATCCCAGTGTAAGTTTCAGATGCTTTATTAATTTGAGCAAGTACAGCAACCCCACCACCAGCCGCTAATCCTGTAGCTAAGAATGGCGCGATTATACCAATAGTAAATAGGAAGAACATTGGCTGATAAGACTTAGAATCTGCGATTAATTGTCCAGCAAATCCTACGATGAGATTAAAACATAGTTTGCCAAAACCAACACTGAAATATCCAACGAGCCAAGTGTAAATTGATTTAGCCCCGTAGGGCAGCAAAGAACCACCAACCGCAACTGGCCCAAGAAGTGCTGTTACCAGCATTGTTAATTCAATTCCCCATTGATAGGCTCCATTCATCCCGACTAAAATTATAGTAACAATGTCTGTTATAGCAGAACCGACAAAGCCATTTATGGGAGAGAGTATTAAATCTAGTCCATTTGCCTTGCGCTTTTTAAAATCATTGAATGCATCAACAGCACCATCAATCGCATCGATAAACCAAGAAAATAGTCCGTCAGCACCAAATTTATCGGGATATTTCTCTTTTAAGTCTGACTTTGCTTTATTAAGACATTCTATCTGCTCTTGCTGGCTCAAAGACGAATTTTGACACCTGTTAACAGTTAGACCAATGGCACTACGTGCTGCTTCTGTTCCTAATGCTTGTTCATATGCTTGTTTAAGATCAATCCCCGCAGCAGCTTGGCTAAGAACTATATTATTTACATTATTAATATAGTTTCTAATGCCCAAAGTTGATTTTCCTAAAACATTTCCATTATTACTTAAGAGATAGATAACTATTAATGGCCAAATAAAATCAGTGTAAGCTCTTTGTTCTTCCCCTGCCATCATTTTTTTTGTCCATTCAACCATGAAGAAAGTTAACGTAGCTATAGCGAATAAAGCACCAACTTTACAAATTGCTGAATAAACACCACCCGTAATAGTTTCTTGCCAAAGCTCATCAAATCCTTTTGCTACTGAAGCCGCATTTTCCTTAGCTAAATTAGCTAAATCACCACCATCTAGTTTTGCTAGTAAAAACATGATTTAAATCCTTGCTAAATCTAGTAATGTTTAAAAATATTTCAAGCCTGGTTAATTGTTTGTATAGGAAGAAAAGCTGTTGTAGCTTTAACTCCTATTCTGTTTCTATACCGTTTTAATCAGCAGAAGCTGGATCTAGGCGTGCATTAAGTACGACTTCATGTAACAGGGACAGCCTGCCATCTTCTTGGAAGTTCTCCTTTTTCCGTTGGGAGTCAAGATGCTCTGCCACTTGTGTCAGCATCAGGTTTGAATACGATGTATCTTGCCTTGCCATGAGTGAATCAGTACGCTGCTGTGCCAACATTGAGACAATTAAGCCATTAGTCGCGGCGATCGCTTTGAGTACGTTCTGAGAAGCATCCATATTCTGTGCTTCGTCAGCAATACTTTTTGCTTGCTGGGCGATTTGTGCAGTAATATCAATCTTGGCTTGAGTTTGTTGCTGGCCATCCCGGCTAACAACACTAGCGACAGAAGCCAGAGTAATTTGGCGCTCTAGCTCCTGAGCTTTTTCTTGAGCTACTGGATAAGAATAATCATCCTTGAGAGAATCTTTGAGTTGTTCTGCTGAAGCGATAGGGTCGGGCGCACCCAATTGTCCGATAGAACTATCAATTGCCGCAGTAGCATTTTCCTTGATGTCAGCCCAACTGATATTGATTTTTTCCTTAGCATTATCTTGAATCTTGGAAAGCTCAGTTTGAATATCCGAGACAATGGAACTAAAAAAATCGTTAATGCTGATGCCATAACTAGGTGCAGCAATAAAGAAACCGCCAAAAGTAGCAGCAGTTATCGCACCAATTTTCAATTTTTTTATGATTGGTTTCATGACTTACGCCACCTGCTTTGAATGTGATTTTGAAATCAACCCTTTAGCTAAGTCTGAGAGGTTTTCTCCGCGAATCATCCTGATATAATCCTCCGAAAACTTGACTAAGCCAAGTAAAGGATTGTGTTGATATTCTTTGAGAAATAGACTTCGTAATTCCTGCTCGTTGGGATTATTAGCGACAGACGCTAATAGACAATAAGCCGGATAATATCGACAGAAAGTCAGCTTGCCATTGTCATCTAATAGCCAATTAGAATAAATCCCCTCCTTTTTCGGATAAAAAGCTTCAGTACTGTTGACCCTGATGATTTCAGTAGGATACTTAAAACGAACAATAAATGGGTCAACCGCTGATGATTGAACCCTGCCTACCAAGCGCGTAGTGATATTGGCAAATATCTTCTGAGCAGCTTTGCTTTGGTATATGGTTTCTGGCTCTTGAGCAGAAATAATAACGCGGATACCAGACTTAGCACCGTTAGCGCATAATCGCCCAATCAAATCAGCGATCGCATCAAATTGAAATAAAATTGGCGCTTCATCCAGGAAGAAAATTGAAGCTTTTGAAGAAAGTGCGCGACGTAAAGCCGCCGCATAAGCACTAAGAGCGAGTATGGCAGCATCAGCTTCACTTGATAAATTACGCAAAGCAAATACTAAGAGTTTGGCATTAGTTCTAAAGCTGGATGGACGTGAGATTGATTGTCCTACCCTGGTACTCAACCAATAATTTATTCTCAGTCTCACTTGCTGCAAAGCTTCGGGAATTTCTTGACTATTACTAGCAATAGAATCTAATTGTATGAAAGCCGGAGAACAAAAATTATAAAAGTCTTTGAGTGTCGGAGTTTCATTCCATTCTTTAGTTCCAAACCCCTGAAGTATTGCTAACTTGTACCGCAATTTAATTTCATCATCATTAAAAAAAGTTTTTAATGTTAACGTAATAATAGACTCAATGTTTGTAACCATTGAAGGGTTAACGCCAATAGTGCTAGTTCCAATCACCATTGTCATCAGCACTGATTTGAGAAATTCCTTGAAGTCGTTCAATCGCTCATTTCTTAGTTCTGCATCTAGAGAACGTAAATTAGGCAGTTCAAAAAGATTGTTTGATTCCTTGGAGATGTCAAAGTATGCCCCATTTTCACCTAGTAAATTGGTGTAGTCGGTGAATGTAGAAGTACCGTCTGGTTTGGGATAGTCTAGTGCCACTACCGGAATATCTTGTGCCAGAGCTGGGGTTAATATTCCTGCCACCAGTACAGATTTACCACTTCGAGTAGCACCAAATACAGCCAAATTCTTATGATTCTGGTATAAATCTAGGTGTACTGGTGTGCCTCCTTCTTCTGCAATTAATTCAAAGCCAGTGAGATCGCCTGTGGCAGTCCTAATCAATGGCATCAGCCCCGGTGCTTCTGAACTGAAGTAAGGCAGTCTCCGGTTAAACGGCTTGGTTAACAACGGCTCCCACACAAAGGAACAGCACTGCAACCATAGCTTCCATGCGTACTCAATTTCTCGGTCTACAACAGCCGGACGCAGAAAGTAACTGGCAAGATATCTGCAAGCCTCATCTAACTCCCTAATGGTTTTGCGGTGAACGAGAAAAGCGACTGCGGTATGTACGACAACACTACCTTTGTATATTGTCTTTTGTGCTTCTACGGCTGACTCAATGTTCATGCCTGACTTGACATCAATGTTTCCTTTCTCTGTGGATAAAGAAGTGCTAGTGATCGACTGCTTAGTTATTCTCTGCAAATTAGTTTTAGAGATAGTTTGGTTGGCCTTAGTTAGCTGACAAATCACCTCGGTGTCATAAATACTATCTCTAGAAATTAACTCCCACAGATATCGCAGTTGTGCTTGTTCGTCATACCAGCCCCCTGGCTTTTGGCTAAAGTTGAGCGCCCCAATATATTTATCTTGGATTTTTACCCATTTCCTGTCAAAGAATGGTATAGACTCCTCATTCTCTAACATCTGGTGGCGAATATGAAAATCACTGGTTTGAGTTTCTACTAGTCCATTTATTGTGTCTATAGAAAGAGGGTTAGGAATTGGTGGAGGTGTAGAGTAATTAAACTGTTGCCAAATTATTGACCAAATTTCTTCAGCACTTAAAGCTCTAATTCCCAACTTCATTTTGTTGCCAAGAATGGCTGACCACTGCAAAAATCCATCATTAAATGAATTTTGGAGAATATTCTCAATCCTGATATTATTATGGGCATGAATTTCCCCTGTAAAGCGAAACCAGCCCTTCTCTAATTTTCTAATAATAGATTCAATAAAATCCTGAGAACGTTCATCGTCAGAGACTACAGTATATGTACACCATAGTTGTAAGAATTTATTTTTGCGAGTTCCACTTTGCGTTAATTCTTTAACTCGCAATCTTTCACTACGGAGCAATAGCTTTAACTGGTCAATAGAGCAAGCTGACTCTAAAGAAGATAATTCTTTTTGTCTGCTATAGTCGGAAGTAAAAGACCCTAAATGTATTGTTAAGTTTTCTCCTTCTGGTATTTCTTTTAGACCTGCTTCTATCCCTTCAAAAATAGACAGCATTTGCTCTGTTGGAAGATTGGGATGAACCCCCAAGCAATCAAAGCAGAATTTAATTTGAATATTTTCACCTTTTTTCAGAATTAATGCGCCTACGCCCTGCCTACCTCCTAAGTTGAGGTTACAAATACCCGCTAAATGGATAATATCTTCAAAGGGAGTGAGCATTTTGACAACACTAATCTGCTCGTTTTCTAACTTCCCTTTCCCTAATTTATCTTTATTTTTATCTTGCTTAGAACTTTTCATAGTTTTATCAATAACTTGAAAAATATAAAATCTAATTTATCTGTAAATTTCCTAATAGTCTTTTAGCTTGTTACTTCCGACTTCCGACTTCTGTTGTATTGATTGATGTCTCATGTATCCCCGGCTAATTCGAGGAATACTAACAAATTTACCGAAGAAATCGCCCTTTGTAGAGATTGTCCACCAACTAGCCCATCCCCATGAGATCGCTAGTCCAGTCCCCAACCAACTTGTGTTTAACAGATAGTTAAAAATAAATACATTTCCTACTGCTATCAATGTCCAAGGGAATATTTGATCTGCGGGGAATGGCCCTAGCCTGGGTCTTTCTCCTAGAATTCGGTTTACAGTTCTAAATCTATGTTCATTTCTCATGATTTGAAGTAATGAAGATAACTTTAGTTGAGTTACGTAGGGGAAAAAAATTTTCTTTCCTTTCCCCCTAGCCATCATGAAACTCAAGAATGTCTAGTTTTTTCAGCCGAAAATTACCCTCCTACAGCACCACCACCTCCACCAATAATTAAACTTGTGATTAAATCTCCTGCAAAAACTGCCAACACTATAATTAATGGAGTTCTCGCCAAACTTTGCCAATCTTCATCATTTCGGGCAGATTGTACTATACGGACTAAACTGATACCAACATAGAGTAAAAATAAGCCTCTTAGTACGTTGAAAAACAAAACAATAACTGCATTGGTTTGCCCATTATTAGCATTACCAAAGTTGTTAGTCATCCATGTCTGAGCGTTATTAAAAAACTGAGCATTGGCAGGAGCGGCAGCAAAGTCTAAGAAACAAATGACTGCTAGAATTGCAAACAACACTGTATAGAGATTGGCTCCATATTTGCGTTGTAATTTATCGAAGTTTGCGGATAATGCTTGTGACTGTTTCGGTAGAGCAATAACGATGGCGGACGCAATCATAAATCCACCCATCAATATATTGTGGATGGACATCTCTGCTATCATCAATACACCAGCCACTCCCATGAGTGCAAGTGTGCTTTTTTTGGCTCTGTCATTCTTAGAGTCAGGTGAAAGTGTTGCTGTTGCTGAAGTGGAAAAATTTTCTGGGTATCCGTAGGAAGTACGCATCTCGTTCTCCTGAACGATTTCTTTAGGAATACGCACATTCTTTAATAAGTCAAACCCAAAATCGACGTACTCTGGTACTAAAAAAAACAGAACTGTAGTACTGGTAGATTATTGCTAACATCAACACTCTACGTAGCTAAAAATATAATCTAGTATTAGCAAGTTTTTTGCTTGATATACTATTCTATTTAATCATTTAACAGTATAAATATTTTTGTCAAGCCTTCAGTAAGTGTCAAATAGGGGGATTGACTATTGAATAGTTTTATGTTCTAAAACCATTCCCAAGAAATAAGAAAGCCAATCGAAAACTGTACAGGTACAAAACCCGATATCAATTCTTAGGCAAAACTGATAACGGTTGGATATTAAGCCTATCCCCTACTTTGATATTGGCAGCACCGGGGGCAAGCTCCAACACCTGATTAGCAACTCGCCCTTTATATATGGGGCAAGGGGTTTTGTGACAAGGTTCGGCGTTGTAAACCACCGTTGTCACCACATTGTCTTTGATGTAAAAGATGTCTAGGGGAAAATTTACCTTGTACATCCAAAAAGGCACATTGTAAATCTCTTTGCCCAGGTTGAATAACATTCCGCAATCGCCATTTAAGGAAGTGCGAAATTTCAGCCCCTTCTCTAATTGCTCTGGTGTAGAGGCGACTGAGAGCTTAAATGTGCGCTCACCGTGGGTGAGAATGTGGGTAACTGGTAACTCTTGGGGACGAGTTTGTAAGTAAATAATCGTTAAATTACCGATGATGATTGATACCCCAGTAATCGGCCCTAGTATGTTCAGTAATTTAAAACCAGCAGCATACAATTTTTTCTCAAAAGGGATTTTTAAAGTTTTCATAATTCCCCAAAGATATCAATATCGCCGAGACTATATATAGACGAATCAACTGGACTAGATGCTTGACCTTGCAAAGCAGCTTTATTCCGCATACTTTCAACCCGGTCAGCCTCACGGATTGCCAGAGGGTTCATATTCTGTCTTGCTTTGAGCAATTCTGACAATGTAATCTCAAGTGGTGGCAGTTCACTAGTAGTCTGCCAAGACAACTCTGCGTTGTGGTAAGCAGAGGGGCAGAGGTGCGGAGGGGCAGGGGTGAAAGAACTTGTACAAATCTCTCCTCTGCTCCCCTGCTCCCCTGCTCCCCTGCCGCCCTCCACCCAGCAATTTTGGGTTGGTGAACTACTAGCTGGTGTAACATCATCACTAAACATTTGGCAAAAAGTAGAAACAGCAGCACGTTCGACAATTGCCCCAATCTCCGCACCCACACAACGCTGTGTCTGTTTGAGCAATCTGCGCCAATCTTGTTGGCTGTACGCATCGCCTCCATTGCAAAAACGAGGATCAAATCGGGCTAAGTGGATTTTAAAAATTGAGTGCCGTTCTCCATAATTGGGTAAATCCACCTTGAAAATCTCGTCAAAGCGTCCACTTCTGGTTAGCTCTGGTGGTAACCATTCAATATTGTTGGCAGAAGCGATAATTAAAACCTCACTAGTACGTTCCTGCATCCAGGTCAAGAGCATACCAGCTAGGCGTTTGGATAAATCATCATCCCCGGCAAATCCTTTATCGAAGTCGTCCAAATACAGAATCACATGGTTAATTCGGTCTACGAGTGCGAGTAAGTTTTTTAGCTTATATTCAGCCAAATTACCGTAACTGCGGAAACTACCCCACTCTAAGATAATTAGAGGCAGTCCTAACTGTGCAGAACTTGCTTTAGCCGAGTAAGATTTTCCTGTCCCCGGTGGCCCGATTAGTAAAATTCCCTTGGGTAAGCGCAGGTTATAAGCTTTAGCCAACGTTGATAAAAGGCGCTTATAAGTTTTAAACGCTTGCTGCATCAGTTCCAAACCACCGATAGGAGTGCTAGGGGGTTGGAGAAATTGAATATTGTAAATCCGCTTGAACAGTTCAATTTTGTAAGCGGATAGTGAGGCGATCAATTCGTCCGTATCACCCACCCCAACTGTGAGCGCCTGTCGAATGCCATAGTCGATATCTGCCAAGTACATCCCCACGCCAGCGATCGCCGTCGCATGAATATCAGAATGACTGTAATCAGGTAAAACTTGGACTAAGTAACTGCTTATTTCCTTAATAGTTGGCAGTTGTTGCACAATGATGGGAACTTCCGGTGCAATGTCAGATGAGAGACTAGCGTTTGGGCCTAAGAGGATTGCTGTCTTGTTAGCATTGCAATTGTACAGCTTCAGGTTAATCAGGGCTGACTTGATCCATTCCGCAGTTAAAAAGAAATCGGGGTCGCTAGTCTGTTCCCCCAGCCAGGGGAATATACCCTCTAGTATCAAGATTCCTTCTAAATTGGTGGATTTCCAATACCTCAGAATTTCAAAGTAATGTTCGCGTCGATTTTTGGCGATCGCCTGATACTGGTCAACCCTTTGTAAACTTAATCCCTCCTCATTAGTAGATAACTGGTGTAATGCATCATCTTCCAGTGTCCACAGGTAACAGTTAATGTCCTGGGCAAAGCATTCACTGGTGAGATTTGTCAAAAGTCTGAGCCTTTCTTGCAATGGAGACTCGACAGCTATCAGCTTATTGTTAAGTTTGATTAGAGAGAATATTTGCTTTGTTAGCTTATTACTCATTAGGCTTTTGTGTGAATTTCATCCCGATAATAGAGACAGCTAAAACTCTTTACTAGCTACTTTGATACTGAAAAAATCGGTACTAGAGTTGCTTGACTTTTTGCAACTATAGCTCTAGTTCCTCTTGGTTTTGTTGTAAGTGTCGTTGTTGTAATTGACGGGAGAAATTGACTAATTGGCTATTCCAATCCCCAGTTTTGCACTTGAGTATTTTCGAGTTTGGCAGTATTTTTTTAACAGCTTGTGCCACAGTTGTTTGGGTAAAAGCCACTTGTACATGGGCAACATTACGTAATCTTTCGACAGGTAGACTTTTTGGGTCGGACACTGCCATATAAAGCGTTTTGTTCTCTGGTATTCCTTTAACGTGATATTCCAGCATGGCTACTGAGATAGCATCGATGGGAGACTCACACAGCGCAGCATTGCTAGTTTTATCAGTAGGCTTTTTCCCCAAAGTAAAGTAAAACCAGCTATCACGACGAATTGTACCTAACTCATAACCAGAAAATTTATTAACTGTCCCTTCTAAAAAGGCCCCTTTGGTATTTCCGTCGAGATCCCGCATTACAAACACAACATTTGCTTTTGAGTCGGCATAAACTAGCCCCTGGTTATGTAACATTTGTACGCAATCAGAGAGTATGCCTCGCTTCTCTTTGAGGTAATGTTCAACGGCTGGCCAGTTAGCTTTATCCTCAACGGGTAGGGTGAATTGGGGTGCTGGTTGAGTTTGAATAATGTCAGCCACAACTTTTTGAGCGTGAGCGATCGCTGCACGTTCTGCGCCGACTTCACCAAATCTCTCCCCCAGCCATGCGATCGCTGTTGATTGACTGCACTTGTTAACGTGCTTCACCAAATCGAGCGCCCCATTACTTTGAAATTGGCAACCAGGAGCAAGGTCAGTGAATTGAGCGCCACCGATAGTAATGATGTGTCCGTGACCCCACCATCGGTCATGATCATAATTTAACCCTAACTCCCAAGCAACATCATCTAAAGCTAAATCAGTTGACCATTCGGTAAGTTTTTTTATTGATTGATTATCTTGCTCCAATTGCTCTATCCGCCGCCGTAACTGTTCATTTTCAAGTGCTAGAGCTTTGGCTGTAGCTTCCATTTCCTGTTTACGCTGATTGGCTCTGTCTCGGTCAGCTGCTTTAGCTTTCAATTGCGCTGCACTCAGTTCATCAACTTCTAAGTTGCGCCCCTCCTCCACAATGCGGTAAAAGTCCTTGATGTCCTGGTGCTGCGCTTTACTACCTTTTAAACCCCGCTCTAGTCCAATTAGCTGCATTGTCTGGTAGTACGAATCCTGAAATTGTTGGATTTTCTGCCGCCCGTCAAAGAAATGATTGCACCGTAGCTGTCCCTCATCATCAATCGGCACAAAGTAAGCGTGAATGTGGGGTGTGGCTTCATCCAGGTGTAACTCGGCTCTCACAATGCGATTGCCATATTCATCCGCTAACCACTGGTGAGTCGCTTCTAGCCAATCATCTAACTTTTGTGGTTCATAATAACCAGCGAGTGTGGGACAGTCGGGACGGAAGTAGCTAGGCGAGGCACTCAACAGTAGCTCTACACAGTACACCGCATCAGTGCGAATCTTTCGCCTCTGCTCCGAGTCCCCTATCTTGGCTAAGACTAAATCCTCTAGTTGTTCCTCTGGGTCAAGACTACCGATGAACCGAATATTTTTTTGAGTGGGATCTGCATTAGGGGTTTCTCTTTCTCGTGCGGTGTGAGATGCACTCCCTGATATGTTACCCCGCTTTAATTTTTTTAATCGCGCGATCGCGTATGCCATTTTTTATTTACGCTAAAATTTGGAAATACAAGTTTTTGGGCTGACTGACTGAGAAACAAATATTACTCAAATTATTGCTGTTTTTTCTTGATTTCACGCCACTTTTTCAGCTAAATCGCTCAAATGCGAAAAGGGCTAAATAACCGTAGTAAGTACGACTATTCTAAGCCGCCCTACAGCAGTTCTGGGGCAATTCTCCCGCCATCCCCAAGATTCCCCTAGCAACATAGTCACTCTTGACACAATTTTAGCCTAAGTAGAGAACATCGAACTTTCTGTGACTTGGACTAAAAAACCACGCAATAGCAAGGCTTTCGGGCTGTTTGGTTGTCAATAAGTCTTGATTAATGAGAATTAATGAGCTGCTCACAGAATTTTTTGAGAATTACTCGATAGTGAAATGGTTGATAACGGAATTTTTTGGCACTCGCTCGAAGTTAATCAGCGCTAAATTGTAATTTTTAGTAGTATTTTGTAGCACAAACAGAAAAAAACTGTTTTCTTGAAGTACAAAAACAATACTTTTGTAGTACACATTCTCAATAATTTCAAGCCTATTGAGAATACAAGAAACTGAACAAATCGACTCAAAGCTTTTTGGAGTAAGTGTTAGAGGGCAATTTTTCAAAAAATCGATGTGCAAAATAGCAGACATTTTGTACCTGTTTGTCAACATTTGATGACAGATATAACATTTAAAAGCGTGTATAAGCGATGCAAAATAGCAGACATTTTGCATCTAAAACCCCTATTTATATACAAAATGTCTGCTATTTGTAACTGTGATTAGTAATACATTTTGACCACGTAAAAGCAAATTAAACCCCGGTAAATTAGTAGAGATTAAAAAAATGAGGGTCTAAGTGAAGGATTAGAAGAAAAAATGCAGCGTTGTATGTGCATCCATTCTTAAGTAAATACTTTATTGAGGCGGACAACATAAATTTCAAAAGCAAGGATATTAAATTTAATTAAGTTAGGCGGTATCAAAATAAAAATAAAAAAAATTGGGTGATAAAAATTAGTGTAATAATTTTAAGAAAGCGCGTTACGCTAATCAGAATTTTAGTCAAAAAAAATGAATGATTCTAGATATAGAGTAGTGTCATTTAGAAGACCGAGTGACAGTGCAGATGCAGAAGTAATTGATTACTTGAGGTCAAAGCCTTCAAAATTGAGGGAAGATTATTCGGAAACAATTACATCGACGCTAAAAAAACACTGGCTACCTCTTGCCTTGTTTTCTTCGGGGCTGAGGGGAGAAGAATTAAGACAGATTGGCATTTGGGCAATTAGTCAACTAGAAGCACAAATTAGTGTAATTCGGAGAACTTGTGGGATAGCACCAGACCCGCTAGTGGTGACATCAAATATATCAATGCAAGCATCAAACATAGTGGCATCAGATAGTCTATCCGTCTTAGGGGTTACTTCGGGAAATGGGCAAATAAGTTCTACTGAAGATGAAGACTATGACGATGACGATGACGATGACAATGAATTTCTTTCCTCGCAAAACTATCAAGAGATGACCGACATTAAGCGGATGTTTGGCTGGGACAAACAAAACGGGGGTGAAGATGAATAAAAAAAATAATTCTAATAGACAAACAAAAGTTGCGATAACGATTGATTTAGGGACAAGTTCCCAGAAGGGGATAGCACAGATTTATCCAGATGGGGTTCCAATAGTTTTAGCAATGGAACCAGAAATAGCGGATTTAGGGGTAGAGTCAATAGAATATTTGTCAAATCAACTCGTACAAGATACGACGGTATGGATAGGAATTGGGGAAGAATACTATGTCCTGGGAGCATTAGCCAGAAGTATGTTTGCGGGGACATCAGCTATTAGAGATTTGAAGTATCAATATGCCTTACCGAAAGTAGCAGCTATGTTATGGTTGGCAATTCGGCGGCTGGGAGTGAAAAACCCAGATATAGAGCTATATGTACATTTGTTGTTGCCAGTGGGAGAAGCGTCGGATGGGCAAACGCTCAGAGCAAAACTAGCACAGAACTTAAAAACAGGAATAATCACGCCAACAGGGAGGTTAAAAGCAAAATTACGTAGCTTTGATGTCAGTCCAGAAGGGGCGGGGATAATGGCATATCGCAGTCGCAACGTCAACATAAACTATTTCCAAAAGAGTATAGGAATGCTGATGTTAGGCTATCGTAATGCCAGTTTTATTCTGTCCCACAAGGGGAATGCAATAAAATCTGAATCTACAGATTTAGGGATGAATTGGGTAGTGCATCAGTTTGTAGAACGTACTGCTGTTGGTTTATCAAAAGATGACTTACGCCTAATTTCAGCTTTAGCCGAAACCACGAATAACAATTTTGATGCACTGCGGTTTCTATCACGCAAAACCAAAATCGAAGAAATCAATGCTGATGTAGAGTTGTTTTGTCGGATTTTACCGATAGTTCGCAAAGAGTACTGCCGTGCTTTATGGCGCTGGTTGAGAAATATTGCCCAAATGGATGAAATCTTAGTTTGTGGTGGGACAGCATCCTTTATACGCCAAGAGCTAACCGAACATTTTGATTGTGAAGGCATCCCCATTTGTTGGAATGGCGCAATGGAACTACCTAAATATTTAGACACAATGGGATTAGGCGATAGGATCGCCGATGTTTGGGCATCCCATATTAGCCATATCAAGTTTTTGGATCATGAATTTAGCTATGACCGCCAAGACAAACCCTTAGTTCCTGATTATTATGTTCAACCATTCAATAGTTCTAAATCAGACACGGAGATTTGGCAAAGGAATGGTTATATCACTACTAGCCAAAAATAGGGTGTTGGGGGTAGGGTGTTGGGTGTAGTGAAGACGGCATTGGACTGAGCTTGGAACTCTGACCAATGCAAACCAGAGTGAAAAAACAGGGCTTGTAACGAAGAAGCTTGTTGGGGCTATTTCCAACCTGCAACCCCACACCCCGCCCCAACGGGGCTTGGTCAAGGGATTTAGAGTAGTTTGCATTTGTACGACAACTGTTGCTACTAATGCTGTCTGATGTTAGACAGACATTCTGTCTAACATCGCCAAAGCTAACAAATGTAAGGGTTTTGCTTTGAATGGTGTTTCTCTTTGCAGGCGCTGGCTCTTACAATCACGGAGTCTGTTTCAATACCGCAGTAGATGATTTATTGGCTTAATTGCTGTATCATCTGCCCAATGCAACCAAAATAACAAAATTTAATCTCCCAGAGCTATGGAGATTCGTAGAGATTCAAATCGAGCAAGAGCAGGACTCAGGCTAGATGCCATAGACTTGCGAAAAAATAGCCACCCTATACTCGCCTCAACAACATTACTTAATGAAATCTCGCTGTCGTTTTTGCCTAACGAGTTCATTGTGATTGCTGGGGTGAGTGGTGGCGGGAAGTCAACTTTAATGGATGCACTCAACGGCCAACGACCCGCCAAGGGAAAAGTGTTCGTTAACGGTGTTGACCTGTACAAGAACTATGACTCATTCAAGAACCTCATCGGTTATGTTCCCCAGGACGATATAGTTCATCTTGACTTGACTGTTTGGGAAGCGTTGATTTTTGCTGCCCAGCTTCGAGTACCCTTTTTATCAATTAGCAAACAGCAGCAATGGGTAGAAATAATACTACAACAGCTGCATCTGTTGGAGCGAAAGAATGTCCCTATCAAGCAACTTAGTGGGGGTCAACGCAAACGAGTAAGCATTGGAGTGGAACTTCTCTCTAACCCCAGTTTGTTTTTCCTGGATGAGGCCACATCAGGTTTAGACCCAGGAACAGAGTTACAAATCATGTCGTTGTTGCGTTCTCTAGCAGATGTCAGCAGTACTGTAGTGCTAATTACCCATGCTACTAAGAATGTAGCGATCGCAGATCAAGTAATCTTCCTTGCTAAAGGTGGAAGGTTAGCATATGTAGGGCCGCCTAAGTTGGCGTTAAACTATTTTGGGGTACAAGATTTTGATGCAATCTATCACAAAGTAGAGCATCAACTCTCAGCGCAGCAATGGGAAGAACGGTTTAAATCATCGGGGTACTACAAGAAATTTATTAGCGAACGCCTGCAATCGCTACCACAACAGAACCAAGCGCCCACGCCAGTTAAACCCAATTTGAGAGAGCAGCTTGTGGTATTGTGCCAACGCAATCTCTCAATTCTCCTCAAAAATAAGTTGAGCTTGGCATTAATGCTGTTGGGAGCGCCAATATTAGGTTCACTCAATTTTCTACTGTGGAAACCTGACTTGTTCAGTAGCAAAACCGGGAATGCGGGGCAAGCCATTTCCATGCTGTTCGTGGTGGTGGTAATGGCGATTATGTCTGGTTCCCTGGCAATGATGCCAGAGATCGCAAAGGAAAGACCAATCTACAAAAGAGAGCGAAGTGTGGGTTTAGGACTAGCACCCTATCTTATGTCTAAGCTGGTTCTAGCATTTGTACTCGCTTTATACCAATCGTTGGTGCTACTTTATTTGATGCTATCAGCAGTTGACGTGACTGGGGCTGATACTAATACAGGAGCAATGTACTTTACCCTGTTTCTAGCATCGTTTGGCAGTATGTTGTTGGGTTTGATTGTCAGTGCGCTCGCTCCCAATCCTAGTGTCGCTCCCTTAATGATACTCATCGTTTTGGTTTTTCAAATCGTCTTTGGTGGTGGAATACAGCCGACAGAGAACCTCAATGGTAATCCCAATGCCAAGGCTCTGAGTCAATTGATACTATCAAAATACTCGTTTGAAAATTTAGTATTGCTTTCAAAAATGGGTGCAGATGTAGCCGATGACTTCTGTTGGCAGAAATCAGAAACCCAAAGGAAAAAATTACCTGCTCTCCTTATAGCCCAATGTAACTGCTACAACAAAAATGTTTTTACTAAATGCAAATTTCCTGGGCTGGGTAAGATAAAAAGAACATCATCATTGAATAATGATTTGTTAAAAGCTAACTTGTTAATTCAGAGTATTCTTGATGGATATGAAAGAGTCTTCTATACCGATGTATCTCAAAATAATTGGAATTTAATTTATTTGATTGGGGGAATGATATCGATATTGTTTATAACTCTATTTTTGAAGGGTTAGCAGTAAAAAAATCTGGAATATTTCAGAAGTTAATGGTGTGTTTTGAATTTTGTCATTAAACAACTTTCACTGTTACAACAGTTGCTCAAGATGGTTGGCTCAAACAATAAACGCGAACAATTAACCTTAGTCAATTGATATGTCAGAGACGACACAATTACAAGTACAAGAATTAGTCCAATTTGCCCAAGAGCAAGACTTCAATCAGCAATATCGTCAGTATTTTGGCGATGTCTGGGAAGAAGCGGGTGTGAAAAATATTTCCCAGATGACCTTCCAAGATGCCGAACAAACCTTAAAGGTTCTCGCTGATAGTGAGGCATCTCCCGAATTCATTAAAAGTTTATTAGCACAAGCGGCTCATGATGGTGCGCCACCGCAGGTTTTAGAGTATTTTTTGAGTAGCGACATTGACGGCGATGGGCGCACTTTATCTGAGGAAATATTTCAGGATGGGACGAACCCACTCTCTGCGGATACACCCCAACCACCACCCAAAGCACAGGTTTTATCTCCATCTCCAACTGAAGATTTGGACTGGGAAATATAGCATACATTCTCAAACTTTACTAGCAACTTGAGTTTTGATTTTTTCAGTACTCAAGTTGCTAGTTCTTTTTTGAAAGCATATTTAAACTTTTTAAGTTAGATATAGAGTTCCATTTTTCAAGAAGCACGGTAGGGTGTAGTTGATTTTTCAACTACACCTGTTTCCTCAACTAACTCAACAATTAAAGAAGGCCATAGTATGACTTTATTAGGTATTGATAAACCCACCAATACAACTCAAGTAAAACTGCCGGATGAAAAAGATTTATCTAACTGCGATCGCCGCCGAGAATATCTAGAAATTCTCCTGTGCCAGAAAGTACAAACTGGCGAAGACCCTGCCTTGTGTGAGAAAGTGTTGAAATATTTGTATTTCTCCTTATATCAACAAAACATCCATCGCATTGCTGTCCAGAGGGAAAAAGACAAGTCGGTATTTGCCACCGTACAGCAAGTTTTTATTACATCGTTCGCTATTTTAGGAATGTTTGCGTTCCTTGCCGCCGCTTCCAACAAGTCAGTTGTGCGATCGCCTGGGGTAATCCCTCCAGCTATAGAACGGCAAGCCAACTGACAAGGCAGGAGCATTAAAAAGCTGAAAGTATCACGATGACAAAACTTTCAGCTTTCTAAAAATCTTAAATATATAGCTTAAAACCAAGAAGTATCCTTATCAAACGGAAGTGTACTGGGTTCTTCGTTGTTTTTCAAGTCTACTTCCATTTGTTTCAAACGTTCTACGTATGTTTGGCTCGAAGCACGTAGTCTATTCATTTCTTGCTCACCAAAATTGATGCCTAATGCTGCTTCTCGCTCTGATACGCGATTATAGCTATCAACCTCAATCTTCTTGCGCCTTTCCATTTCTTCTAGCCACCCCGGACTAGTCCCGTTTCTAAGTTCAGATTCAACGTATTCGGCTCTAAGAGTGCCGTCTGGGTTGAACTGCTGCTTTTCTGTAGGGGTGAAGAAATCGTAGGCAGTATAAACAGTCCAAGGTTCTGGATCTATTTCGTCCAGGTGCTTCCACTCATCGTACTGAGCCTTACATCTACGAGCATAACTATCTATTGCTCCCTCATTCATTCCCTCAGATAACATTTGTTGTCTAGCCTCATCTTTTAACGTCCCGTCTGGATGAAATTCTTTCCGGTGCATATTGACCCAGCGTTTAATTCTTGACATATAAAACTCCTAAAAACTTCAATGATTAAATAAAATTATGTCTTTGCACTTCCCACACTTTAATACCAGACTAAATCAATGGATTTATACTGATGTAAATAATAAGAACCCTCATTCAATTTTAACTGAAAAATTAGATAATACTTTACTAGAATTTTACTTTCCAGATCAACAGTTTTCTTTTGGACATATAGATGAATATAGTACACCAGAAGATTTAAGAAATCATCCCAATGGGCATACACTGTTATTATCTTCTAAAACCCGATTATTGTACGGGTCTCCAGAATGTTTGGAAGGAATTGAAAAGTTATGTCCTGATAGAAAAGATAGAGGTGCTTACGGTTCAATTTTTCTAGGAGCGTGTAAAAATTCAATACATGAAGAGTTAAATATTTTGATTGTAGATGACTCTACTGAAGCTCAAGGTGACAATGGAGGAATTCTTGACAAGCAAGTTGCTTTTAAATTGGTGGGTGACTGTTATGGGCAAATTTCTACACAACTGTACGATCGCTTAATTAAAAGAGAAGAGCAATCTGATAAAAGTTATCGTGTAATCCAGCACCGCTTTGGTTGGAGAGAAGGAGATGGAGAAGATACTAAATACCGATTTGGGAAAGGAACTTTAAGACCATATAATTTTGCTCAAATAAAATATGCTGACACCAATAACGAACCCAAAATTGATTTAATTATTCCGCTATCTAGCTTTAAAGGTACAGATAAAGATCGTCCTAATGGCCCATCCAAGCCGCAGATACAACCAGGATTATATAAGCAGAAAATTTGGTTAGGAGAAAAATCCCAATCAGAGCAAGGTAAAACTGCGATATCTCAACTGTTAGCATCATTTCCTCAAGGAATTAAAGATTTTGCTGAGGAGCTAGAGGCACAAGCTCAGAAACTAGCCGAAACTCAGAATGATCCGAGGAAAGTAGCTCAACTTTACTGTGAGAAATACGAGAAACGTAAAGCCTTCATTAAAGAACAAAAAACCTCCTTAGAACAACAAATTACTGAGCAAATTGCTGATGGCTCATTAATTAAACAATTAGAACTATTTACTAGGAATCAAGCTGAAGAAGAATTGCAAATAAATGATGATGAACATGATAAATCAGCGAAAGATGATTTATTGATGTACAAACTCATCAAAGCTGATTTAGTGGGAGGTCACAATCAGCTTTTAGAAACAGAGAAGATGAGGAAAGAACTTGCTAAGTTCGTCCAGGGTGAGTGGCGGGATATCGCTTTGGGACGGACTCTAACCTTTGACAGAGCTATGATTATTCCATCCAAGGATTTGAAAAATGGGGAAATCTGCGTACCTTGGCTGGATGATGGAGAAAAAATTCTTAATTTTCGCTCTCCGTTTCTTAACTCTAATGGTTTATGTATATCTACCAATAAAATTATTGATGATTGTTTAGCCCCAGACGGAACACGTTTAAAAGGAATTATTGTTGTTAATGATGAAGACCTAGAACGCATCAAAGCGAGACTCCAGCAGGGCGAAACAGCACCACTAGAAACCGAATCACAACGTCAGGCAAGAGATTTTGATGGTGACTGCATTGGCGTAGCGTTAGCAAGCAAGTATCCAAATTTTACAGCCGAAGCTGAGTATCGAAATCAGCCCGAAAATGCTTACGCTCCTACTGTCAAGGAGAAGAAACAGTCATTTTATATTGACGGGGAACAACCACCCTTTGAGCAAATCGCCATACACATGAGCGATAGTATAAGTGTGGGCGTGATTAATAATCAAGTGACTGCATTGGAGGCATTAGAATCGGAAATCGAAATTCTAAAAATTTACGGAACTCCAGAACAACAGTCTGAGTATTTAGATCGGGTATCAGAGCATTATCAAAAATTATTAGAAACTGAGAATTACTTGATTAATCCATTACCAATTAGAGAAGAATATAAGCCTTACATAAAAGATTTTATAGCTTTAGCAAATTCACCTAGAACAGATGAAATTATATCCCAAGCGATGGAGAAAAATCGCTCCTTGTACAGGATAATGATTGAGGAGGCGTGTTATCACAATCAAATAGCTGTAGATTTATTCAAAAGTTCTAAAAAGCCGGAAATGGGCTTAATTAAAGAGAACAGCCGTTATTTATATCGCCAAGTTGATTATATTAAAGGAAAAAAAAATAAATCTACTTATTTAAATTCTGGAATAAGAACCACAGGTTACTCACCCGTAGAGCTAATCATCAACCAAACTAACAAGTACTTCCAACAATCACAACTAGAATCACGCCCCATAGTTCAGTTCCACGATTTATTCAAGGGCGTTGAGTTCACCCCTCAACAAAGATTTAACGCGCTCGCTGCCAAATCCGAGTTCGACCGTTTATTCAACACCGCAGTTTCAATGGAAAAGCGGAGGGAAAGTGAGCGTGGCCCTAGTGCAATTATTCAAACGCAACAGGGAGCAAAGCTTGAGATAACGAACCTAACTTATTACGACCATCCTCTAATCTGGAAAGCACAGAGCATAAATCTGAAACTAGAAACGGACAAGCGATCTCAAAAATTACTGGCACTCGCCCAAATAAATAGTGAAATTGGGGATGATGGCCAGACATTGTACCGTAGGCTGGGAACAGTCAGTCCACAGTCAGTTGAAGAAAATAACCTCAAGCCAGGGATGGCGACGAGTAATGCTTCTGTGGTTGAATTCCGACCCGAACTGACTAAAGGGCAGACTAGACTAATGTTCCAGCAAGCTTATAAATTTGCTGAAGAATTTCGCGCTAGCATACCAGAACATGAGCGATTGTCGGCGGCCTCCGCGGCATGGAGTGTGGGGGCGGCGAGGCAGGATGAGCTAGAGGATAAACAATCAGGTAAAAGCTCTATACAGAAAAAGACTCCCAACTTTGTGTTCGCGGCGTTTGGGGATGAAATTATATCCCGGCTAAATCAGATGCAATTTGCTGAACTGAGAGTTGGGACATTAGGTAATGAGGCGAACAATTTCAAGGATAAAGCTTGGAATCAGGATGAGAAATATCCGATTGAAATTAGGGCATCTCATCATCCTCCAGAGCATGAACGCCACGCTTTGAGATTAGTATTTGTACAAGATGGTGATGGTGAATACAAAGAATTTGCACCGTTAGAGCCAAGAACGGGACAATTACCCATCGGCACAAAGGCTCAAGCTAATGTATTGCCAGGGGAAACTTACACCGCGAACGCCACAATTTCTCTGACAGGGACAGATCCGATAGAGTTTACTATCAGAGAAATCAAGAAATTTGCTCATGCCGAAAAAGTTTTCCACGCTCAAGAGGTGATGTTAGAAATTGGTACAGTACCAGTACCGGATGAAACAGTAAAAATCAAGTTAGATGGTCGAGTGTTGGGAGAATTAGATGCTGATTCTGTCAAACAGCTTCAAGCATTTAATTATATCAAAGATGGCAATCCACTCAATTTAAAACTAACAACTATTTCCGAGAGTAAAAATTATGCGTGTTTAATTGCTGAGTCGCCCAATGGAAATTTATTGAAGATTGATAAGATTAACTCTTATGATTATAAAGGAAAAATTTTTCACGACGCTGAATATAGAAAAGTTATTTTAGAAGTGCCACCATTAAAAACAAGAGATGCAGTGTTTTTGAATGGAGAACCGCTTGGGGTGTTACATTTTAAAAAGGATAAAGAAGCTCTCAAACAATTGGGAGTTTTGAATTTTGGGAGGTTAACTCCAGTACCAGCCAAATTGCAAAGTAATATCTCAACAACAATGATGGTGAAGATTGACCCCACTACAGTTGAGTATCCCAAAACTTGGGTTAAGGAGAATCAGGTTTTCAGTCAACAAATAGTCAATCAAGAGCAACAAGAAGCGATAGAAAAAACCGCGCCAATCCTTGACAAAATTAAAGAACGTCCTACTATATTGTTCGCTACGCCAGAAGACAAAATGTTAGGACTAACTCAACTGGTAGTAGATAATCATAAAATTGAAGCAGTAACCAAGTGGCTCAACGGCAAGAACATTGCGCTCACTCCTGTACCAAGAGAGGATGTACCGTTAGAAACTAAGAAGGGATTGGCAGTATTTAACTTGGTAAACTCTTCCATTCCTGAATCAGTTAAAAAAGCGATGCTCAATAAGTTTGGGGATGTGATTGAGTCCCAGGAACAGTATCAAGAGAAAGTACGAACGCTACCTGACAGACCAAAACATCTCTTGCCGCCACAGCCACAAGTAATTGAGATAAGTGAACCAAAAGTTCAGCCGATTAAAAGTAATTACAGTAGTAATGAACAAGCTGTTGCGTCTGTTGAAAAATCTCAATCATTAACTATCGACAATTTAAGAGAATGGTACGCTGCTGCTGATAAACTAGGTAAGCCTGAAGCCTACAAGCAACGGATTGTAGAAGTTGCCAACGCTTTCAAAACAGGTACTCAGCTATCACCCCAAGCAACAGCCGCAATGACTAAGGACAAACAAGACTTAGAAGCAATTAGCCGACTTACTCAAATTGCTCAGAAGGTGGGTATGGTCTGGGGGCAACCGGCAAGAGACGGTTTTACGTTCGTCAATGGAAAAACTTACGATTTGAGCTTCAATGCCCAAACCAAAGATTTAGCTCTAGCACAAAAGAATGGCGAAGTGATTTTGAGTTTGGAATCAGGCAAAGTGCAAATTAATAAAGTAACTTCAGAAGTGTTGCAGACTTTCGAGAATGCAAATACTCAGTTAGATAAAGCTTTGGCTCAAAATCAAGAACAGGATGTAGAATTACAGAGCTAGATTTGAAAAAATTTCACTAGATATATTAGAAGTTATGGACACAGTTAATTTGTCAGAAGCGCAAGTTTTTTATCATCAAGGTTTAGAATATCTCAAAACGGGGAATATAGAGGCAGCAATTCCATGTTTCGAGCAAGCATTACTATTTAATCCTAATTATGCTGAAGTTCACAATACGATAGGAATAATTCAGTTTCAAATTGGGAAGTATGAAGGTGCGATTCAAATGTTTGACAGCGCATTAGCTATGAACCCAAATTTAGCAGAGGCATATAATAACAGGGGTTTAGCTCGATTAAAAATTTGTCAAAAATCGGAATTTTCTCTTGTTGTTGAAGACTATAATCAAGCGATTGCAATGAATCCAAATTTAGTTGAAGCTTATCTTAATCGGGCTGATGTCTATAAAAATTATATTGGTGATTTACAAGCGGCAATGGAGGATTTTGACAAAGTAATATCACTTGAGCCTAACCGTACAGAACCCTACATAAACAAAGCAAATATTCATTTTTTGTCGGGAGAATTGCCAGAATCACTCGCAGAGTTAGAAAAAGCATTACTTCTCAATCCTAATTGTCCAGAAGCTTATTGCGGTAGAGGAACAGTCAAGTTTCATTTAGGCGATGAGGAGCCAGCCAAAAAAGATTTATTTCGTGCTTTCGATTTATATGAAGCTCAAGAAAATATAGCATACTGTATTTTCACGAGAAGTTTAATTATGCAACTTTTTCCAAATTATGAAGTATATAAGGACTTGTTTGGCTTTGAAAGCAGGATGGCAGAGAAAACATTAAGCCACTCTAATTAACAGAGTGGCTTAATCGGTGTATCAAGGATGCGGCAATCACCTATGCGCCGCTGTTCAATTGTTCGTTGCTCACCCCAAACTTGCTCGAACCTGCTGGTGAGTGAGTCTTCTGAGAGCGCATCAATTAACTTCCGAGCTTGTGCATTTCCTTTTGTATTGAAATAACGCCAAATTATTCTGGCATCCTTTACTGATATTGTTTCAGCACGGGTTCCAACGCCATTGACAGTATATTCCGCAAAAAGGGTAACATGATTTAGTCCATACCCTACAAACTTTTGATAGATTTTAGGTGCTTTAAAAGGTAACGTGATTAGCCAGTTACGATTGATACCAATTGTTGAAAGGATTTGATTTTGAGACATCCGGTACTCTTTCGTCTCAACAATCCTAATAGCATCAAACCGATAGTTGCCGATGTACAACTCAACGGCTTGGGCGGCTGTAAAGTCTTTCTTAGCCATAATTGCTTTCTCCACAAGATTTTCATCAATCTCTCGCGGAGCGTTTTTAAGAAATTGAATTAATTATTTGTGCCAGACATAACTGCTTAATGCGATCACTTGGTTCAAAACAATGGAATGCTACCTACAAAAAATAATCGCCAGCATACTTAGTGCTGACGATTACAACTGATTCTAAAATATTTCTAACTGCTAATCCCACTCTTCTTCTTGAGATTGATACAAGTCGGCAGTGTACTCTAGAGTGTTAGATGTATCAGGCGATGTTAAGTCAAGTGATGTTTTGTCATCATCGTAGAAAGTTAGAAGCAATTGCGTTCCTTTAACCTCCCAAGCTATTACGATGTCTAGCCTTGTAAGAGTTTTCAAAGAAGCTTGCATACTTTCTGTGATTAGAGAACAATTGGTTTCCATATTTAACAAAAGTGATAGTTGGACTTCAAAAAGTTTGAGCAGAGCGCCATTCTTTTAAAAATAAACCGCCAGTAGATGAGCGTACTTACGGTTAACGCGCGGTCACGAAACGTGCTGATGCCGTCTTAACTAACTCTGATATTCCCCACAGGATGTCCCCAGTCTTCATTGCCGGGGTATTGCGCCAGGATTGCGATGGCGGAACACCCAGCGTAGTTGATCGCGCAATCGGGGAGATGATGAGAATGGTGGATTCATCAACACCACCGAGGGCTGAGTTTGAAGAGCTAAATAATCGTTGATCTGTTCAGTATTCACAGAAAATAGTGGTGTGCCAAGGAATAGCTGCCGCAGAATCTTCGTTCTATCAGATGCAGCGCCAACGCCTTCATGCGAACGCGCCAGTAGTGTGCGATCGCTCTTTTAATAGATAGCTTAAATTACCTTGGGCTTCTCCTCGCTTCAGTTGGTTATGGTGCGAGGAAATTGGATTGCGTCTGCAAAAAACTCAACTTGTTCCTTAAGGAAATTGAAAGTACAACTTGAGAGAGCATCGAAATACATCTCGGTTCCATCATAGAAAGTTAGCTTCAATATGCCATTATCGAGATCCCAAAAATTCAAAAAACACAAATCCTCTTGGGCTAACTCTAAATACAAACGAATTTCTTCACGAATGCAAGGTCGGTGAACTGCAAACAGAAAGTTAACGCCTATGGCTAATGCTATGTCTGAAGTGATAATCATTTTTTTCTGATACGTCAAGATTCTTAGGCAAAGTTTTTAGCACCAGAAGCGCTCGCCCCAGGGCTTAACAGGGCGATCACTCCCCTTGACCTGTGAGATTAAGCTGCGGATTTCTTGCTCTGTTTGCAAGGTGTTACAGGAGTTTTGCGCTTGCTGGTTGGGGTAGTTTTGGTAGATTTTGGTTTAGATGCTTTGGCTTTGGTGGATTTGGGCTTAGTTGTGGTTGGTTGCACTTGGGCTGCTGGCAGTAGCAAAGGAAGTGAGGGGAACTCAAGTACAACAGGCTGAGGCTGTATTGGGATTGCTGAAATTTCTGTGAGTTCCCAAGGATTGGGTAGTTGTGCGAACTGTGGTGCTGGTGTGGCAATTGGTGGTATTAATGCGGGGACTGGCTCTGGTGATGTACTGGGTATGGTGGCGAGTGCATAGTTTGGTGTAGCGGTTGGTGCGATCGCTGAATATGGTAGCCAGAACAAACCGTTCACAAAATCCATCACCATAACAATAACGAAGCCCATAACCAAAACTTGAATTGTCCAGTTGAGCGCGATTTGAATATCCATTGTTTTTCTCCTGAAGTCCGAGATAGTTTTCATTGACAACTAGCGCAGCGTTTTAACTGCATGGAAGCAGCAGAGAGATCCAGGCACAAATTCTAGGTGTGGTGAATTAAATTTGTACAAGCCTGATACTCTTTGAGAAATTGGCGTAGCCCAACAGAAAAATTGCCTAACGAACCTGTAGTGATAGCTGGCAAACAGGCAGAGAATTTAGATGAAAAAAGCTAAGATGCAAGGGTTTGGTCAATTGCCATAATGCTTTTGTGAAATGTTAACAATAAGTCACCACTTAGCATTAAAAATACTTTTATTGTGACGCTGACTTTTGATGATGAATCATTACCGCCATGCCTGTCTACTCAACCCTTAACAGCGTATAACGGAATTGTTGAGGGATGTGAAATTGATCTTTAGAGTCCAAAAAAATAATAAAATGCCCCTAGAATCAACTTCTAGAAGCTTTTTGGAGTGTTTTTACTTTTTGCCGTTGGCAGTTTAACTGTTTACAAGTACAAATATACTATATAAACAGCCATGTGATCGCCATCAGCAGCGCGCTTGAGCAATCGCTGTAACGAACCGTAACGAAGGCTAAAAGTCAAACATCACAGATAATTTCGGTTTATTCTAGGAAATACCCTCTTCAACACACGGGTAAAACTTGGGCTAATGCTTGATTACGTAAGCGCGGCAGTTGCATTTTGGATGCTGATGTTTGGAATCCAGGAATGGGTGCTGAAGTTTCGCCTGGGTTACTTGGGGCGATATTGGGCGCTAATGAGTTCTGCCAGCTTATTTCTCGGTTTATTGCTCTCTTCCTTCATTGTCGTCCCACTGATTATCAACTTAAGAGTAGACCCGTTCAGATTTCCAGACAATATTATTCTGTGCGCCATTGCTGCCGTTATCTTCAGTATCATCGTCAGCCTGGGGCAGTGGCTGATATTGAGAAAAACAGAATTGACACCGAGAATTTTCGCGCTGATTAATACAGTAGTCGGAATTGTGATTTTCGCCGTACTGGTTTATTTCAATGAATCCCGCCTGGAGTGGAGTGGTGGCCCAATCCAAGGTTGGAAAACTGGTTTAATCTTTCTAGCTGGAGGCGCGATTACTGGAACAGCGATAGGCAAGGCTTTGGATTTGTACTGTGGGCGAATTGAGCAGCGGCTAATAAGAATTGAGAGGGAGAGGGTAGAGAAAGAAACCCAAGAGAGAGAAAGGCTGAAGCGGGAACAGTTAGAAAAGGAAAAACAAGAGATTGAAGCCCTTGAGAGGGAAAGGGAGGAGAGAAGAAGAATAATGTTTGAAATCGCTAAAGAGGAAGAACGAAAGTGGCTAGAAGAACATGGGGATGAGGAATATGACTATGACGAAGATGAAGACGAGGATGAGGAGTACGAACAAGAGGATGAGGAATAGGCTACTTTAGAGTTAGGCTTTAGTAAATTCCGGGCATATTCCCTGTGGATCAACTGTAAATCCATATAGTGGACTTTGCTGTGAGCAACATAATTCATCTTGTAAAAACTGACACTTGGCGCAGCAATCATTAAGAGATTCCTTTGCTTTATCAAGTGCTAAAAATTGGGGTCGTAGAGGCATCAAAATCAATGAGGAATTGTTCCATTTAGCACGAATATTTCCAACAGTTGAGAGTGCTTGCCACCTGGGGTCACTGTCTACAACATCTCTTGGGACTCGAATCCAAGCACCATCATGCTCACTAACAATTTCTAACTCTATAACTTTTGGCTTATTGAGTTCTATTTGAGTCGCTTCGCTAATGAAAGTTGGCATTACACCATATTCTACTGACTCGCCAACACGAGGAATATGAATAATGTAATGTTTTTGCAAATCGGTGCGTGCTAAGTCATTAAGAGCAGAGAAACTGCCGTGAACTAAAATCAGGTGACGTGGTGCAACTTTAGCAATTACCTGTCCAATGCCTACCCGGTCTGTATGTGCGGAGAGATTAAACTTACGGATTTGCGCTTTTACTGTATAGTCTTTCTCATCAATTGTGACTGTTTCTCCAGTCTGCATCTCTTGCAGTAATCGCCCAGGCGATTCCTCATCTGTGTAGCCACTAATAAATATTGCAGCGTTTTCTCTCTCTAGTAGTGTTTGTGCATAGTAGACTGAAGCGCCACCAGTGAGCATACCACTAGAGGCAATAATTACACTCGGTTTAGCAAGAGCTAGTGGGCGTTCTTCTGGTTCGGTTATTGGTATTACTCTTACCCCATCAATAAATGGTGGTGTTCGACCGATAGTCGCCAAGTTTTGCACAGCTTTCGGCAGGAAATTAAGGTGTTCACTAAAGACATCAGTAATCGCTCTGACTAAACCATCAATATAGATCGGAATATTAGTTTGTGAGAATTTGGCGCTGGTTTTGAGAGCGAGAATAATTTCTTGAGCGCGACCCAAGGCAAAAGCTGGAATCAGAACATTCCCACCGCTTTTGACTATTTCTAAAACTGCTTGCACGAGTTCTGTTTCTTGCTGCTTGCGGTTGGGATGAATGCTAGCGCCGTATGTAGCTTCAGTAATCAAAACATCAGCAGTTGGTAAATCATGAAGTTGTAATCCTTCTGTTGTCCGACTGTTGGCTACATTATAGTCACCCGTATATAAAATCGTGCGATTACCGTATTGAAGGTATATGCAAGCTGCTCCGACGATGTGACCAGCGTTAATGAATTTTACTTTGAGTCCCGGCAGTGGTTCAAACTCCACACCTATTGGTTGAGTTTCTAAGCGAAAAAGCGTTTCCCTAAGTTCAGTTTCATCAAATAGGGGTTGAAAATCCTCATTCCGCTGCTGTACTTTCAAACAATCTGATAACATAACTTGGGCAATTTCTCGTGTGCCAGGGGTACAGATCATGGGACAAGCCGGAAACAATGAATGTAATACTGGCAGTGCGCCGATGTGATCTGAGTGCGCGTGAGTTATTAGAATCAGATTTGGGTTTTTTAAATGTTCAAAGGCGGGTAAGGGTTGACTCCCCTTGGGACGAGTGCCTGCATCTAAGACAATTTCATAATTACCGATCTCGACTCGAAAACAGCTTGCTCCAATTGAACGCGCTGCTCCCAACGGCGTTACCCTTAACAAATCTGACTGGCTATCTTCTAGCTGGACTTGTGGTTGTGAGAATTCATGAATCAAGAGAGCAGTACTACCTACGGTTCCCTGAATTCGGATTTTTCTATTTTCTACAAGCCCTTCCCATTCCAGAACTCCATTGTTAATCCTTTGATGAAGCGGGCGGAAGTTGGGAAATTGGGCATATATTAGTGGTTCTAGTTTTTGTTGCCATGAATCCTCGATACTGGGCGCGGTTTTCGTGACAGATGCTGGTGGTTGTATTTCTATCTCAGCAAGTGGTTCAGCTATATCTACTCTTTGTGCCGCTACTATATGTAATCCGCGAGCGCGGTATTCAAACCTACATTCCGCACTTCAAATTGAAGTGCAAAGAGATTACAGTCAAGATAAAAGCAAAAAATCCGGCTAATTAAGACTCATAGTACTAAACGAATCTGCGGCATGAAGAGAAATAATCCAACATAAAATATTTGACCTATAAAAGTAGGTTATGTAAGCAATAAAAATTTGAGGTACAATTACTGTTCCTCCGGATATTAATAAATTGTTCTTCACTCTCCAAACGTTGTTTAGATTAAGAAAGCAGATAATATTTTTTGCAAGACGATGGCAGACAATTTAAAATAAAATGGCGTTCTGACGTTAAATTAATAATTTGATTAACCCCATTTAAAATCAAAAGATGAATTCCCTGGAAACATTGAAATACCCATCTTAACGTAGGAGATAAGGTTAACTTTCCTAATTGATTTTTGATTCCGATTTTAATTCTTTTTAAGCTATTCCTCAGTTCCCTCTGACCGAGATTGTAAACTAACAAGCACAGAGACATTAAAAATAACATCGTCTCTATTCTCTCAGGGTTTTCAACAAAAAAACTATCAGCAAAAAATAGAGGGTCTTTCAAAAATCTAAATCCTCTCTCACAGGACTGTTGATTTTTATAATTTCTAATAATTTCTGATGGTTCTAATTTTTCATCATCAACTAAATTAGTAGCCAAAATAAATCTTCCGGCTGATTTTCTTTGTATTTCTATTTCTTCTGGTTTTTCATTGCCCAGTCCTGACATTTTGTAAATAGTCTTATTATCTTTTGTTTTACTCTCGATAAGTTTAACTTCTTTAATTTCAAATAATCTCAATTTTTTGTTGATGACTTTTAGTTTATATCGGGCTTGCTCCGGAGTCTCAAAATTTTCTTTTTTTAATTCTTTAAGCAGCTTTTCAACTTGAGCTTTTTCTTTCTTTAGCTTTTTATCTAGCTTGTCTAAATCACTATCTTTTCTTTTTTGGCTTTCTACTATTAGCCAAGTTTGTTTAATACTACCATAAATTACTATTTCTGATTTCCACTTATACCCGTCTAAATTTAGGGCTGTTCTTCTCTCTATTTCTTCTAGATTTATCTCTTCTATCTCTACAGACTGAACTAACTCTTGTGCTTTTTTAATTGTCATTGGTACTCTACTTATCCATTTTAAATGTTCAATTAATTTGAGATTTTCTTGGCTATATAATGCGCTGTCGCAGACCATAATACTGTCAAAAACTATTTGCTTTTTAAATTCTGCTAAGATTTTCCCAAATACGGCTTTATCCGCTTCATTACCATCTCCCGCTCTCATTAATAATGGGATGTCTCCATCACTACTCATTATTAAATCTAAAACACATTGTTTCAAATCTGGTCTATGATCGCGAGAATATCCTTTGGTTATAATTATTGGTCTTTCTCTAATTATTTCTGATTCTTTTTCCTGATTATCTTCACTATTATATTTTCCATGTAGATGAAATGATGTCGCATCCAGATGTGAGTATTTTGTATCTATTTTGAATTTTTTAATTATTGATAATCCAATTTCTATAAACAGGTTATTCAATCCATATTTATATAGTTTATCCATGACTCTTCCAATTTTATCATCATTTATATAATCATTCTTTATATCTTTTCCCAATAATATTTCTATTCCTTTATCATCAAAAAATTGGCTAAATAAATATAAAGGTCTTGAGACAAATCCTAATCCGTTGAGCAAAATAGCTTTTACTAATATTCCTGATGAAATTTTTTCCCGAACATCTATTCCTAATTTGGAGTTGATTATTTCAACTATTCCTATTTCATCAATTAGCCCAGCTACTATTCCTAAGTGATCTAAGTTTTTAATCTCAATTTCTTTTTTTTGATAATCCATTTTTCGGGTGAGATTTTATTTATGAAAGTTTGATTCCTAATTCTCTCACTTTTTTTGAGCATCCCTATTTGTTTCGCAGCAAAAATACTTATCATCCCACTTTCTGTACTTCACTTTGTAACTTACTAAGATGACCAAATATAGCAATCGCTATAGGTATCGTCCAACCAACAATTCTTCTCAGCATTAATACTTAATAATATGAATATTTTTGGTAACTATTTTTGTATTATTTGTAGTACGCTTTGAAGTGCGGAAGATGGGTTCAAATGAGAGCTTGTATAGTCCTGCTACGGCTAACTTATAAGTACTACGAAAAGTGATTTTGCAACTTGGGGATAGTTTCACCAGCACCGTATCACCGCGCTTGGAAGCTTGCGTCACTCGACCTACACAATAAGAGGGTGCAATCTGATCGAGTTTTTCTACCAAGGAAACGCCTGTGACATCCCCTGTAGAATCAGTTGAAGGAATGCACTTCCATATTCCTTGATGTGCAAGTGCAGCTAATTCTTGACCGTTCTTAATTTTTATTGCTTCACATAAATCAGTAATTAGCTCGCCCTGCTCGATTCTTCCTGAGACACACCAACAAATTTCTGCTGTACTCATTCAATTACCTCTAGCTTTGGTCTTTTTTTTTGAGTCAATCAGGATTTAGAACTAGAAATCTCAACTCCTACATAGTACATAAATACCAAAATACAGGATTAAGAGCTAAATTTCCGGTTCTGAGGCGACTTTACTTTTACAAGCTTGCCATTTTGACATCTTACTTTTGGCAGTAGTACTGAATGGCACGCTTGAAAACGTGAAACTCCTACTGTGACTGGGTGTAGGGGTATAGGGGTGTGGGGTTGCATGGTTGAGAGTTGATTTATAAGTATTATTATTTGGTTTTTAGTTCTTTCCCTTAGACCCCAAAAGCCAGCTATATTAGGGGTTCGTGCTTATCTTAGTGCCATTCGTATTAGTACTGATGGTCTACTGCAAATCAAAATCAAGGCTGAATGTTTCGCCTTCCATATTTTCTTGGGCTTCGTGTGTAGATGGCTCTGCCGATTGAATAAATTGATTTTGCTTAGTAGTCATTGGCGTCAAAGATGGTTGTTGCGTGAGTACTTGTTGCATGGGGAATGCACCCCTTTTGAACGCAAAATAGCAATCAATGATAAAGTAAAGCGTCTCCAGGTAACTTTTACCTAACTGCTGTGATTCTGCAAATATGCGCTCACGGTAGCTATCTTTGATGCGAACCTTTTCTGCGGGTAAGTCAAGTTTTTCTGCCATTGTCAGATTTATAGAATAAAGGCGTTAGTTGTCAAGAGTCAGAAGCGTGAATGGGGTATAAATTCTGTGCAGCTGATGAATAAATGGTGAAAACCATACGGAAGCTCGTAGATAAGCGTGGTCTACTCTGCGCGATCGCCAGAGGTTTAAGCAGGAGTTTATCGGCTCCCGAAGCTGCCTTCGGGGCGTAAGGCGAACATTGGGTGGTGGATTGCCCAATTCACCAATTCCGTATTTTTCTGTATTACTTACTTGAGAGCAGGAACTGTATTTTTACTCAGGATGGCTTTTGCCATTTCTAAAAGCCCATTCGCATTAGCTTCCACCGGGTTTTCCCGTATTTTGAACCCGTTCTTCTCTAGTAGCTTCCTAAATCCAGGTAACAGGCAGCCTCCACCAATTGCCCAAATCTCATCTCCCGTGTGCTTGGCATCAAGTGTCATGTTCACTGGTTTCTTTAAATATTTTTCGTACCAATCTTTGAGGCAAGCGCCGTAAACATCTCTAATATCGATGTCACGGCTGTACTTGGTATGCCCCATTTCCAGACAATATCGAATTTTGGCCGCGTCCCCAATCTTCCCCCCATTTAAATATTTCATTTTTTGGGCAATATCTTCGATGAGAACTTCAACGCCTGCGGGGAAGGGGGTATGTACTTCTCGCTTTCCTTTGCTATAACGAGAATAGAGAGTTGTTCCATTGCCAAAATCCAAAACGGTTAGTTTTGGCGGGAGTTGCTGCCCAAACAATGCACCCATTCCCTCTGGTACAACTTTGAGAACTTCTATCTTCACGTCGGATTGTTTGCCAGCAAGGATTGGCTGGTATTCTCCGTTTAGGATTTGTTGCAACTCCTCTGCTAAACCAACATCATGTAAGCTGACGACTAACTTGAGATGCCAAGCCTTACGGTGTGGTAGATGCGCCAATGCACCTAACAATGTCAACAGCGCATTGTTGATTTTATTTTCATTGCTATCTGTGTTGCGGTCAAAATGATGTCCTGTACGGAAAGCGGATTCCCCAACAGTGTAAGCATTACCGTTAAAAATTACTCGTCCGGGGACATCTTCCATGTCTGCCGTAGAAATATAGCTGGGGACACGAACGACTTCAAAGCCATCGACTAAAAGTTTTAGACTCCCGTAGCCATTATCGAAGCCAGCAGGAAATATTCTTTGCAACGTGTGAATGTTCGACATATGGATCAAGTCAAGGTAAAGGAGTAATTAACAATTCAAGTAGTCAGCGCGTAATTATTTTGTCAGTAGAGTTTGGTCAAGAAATTTATTTGAGTCGAAGAATTTTTGGAGTAATCAAGTGACCACTAGTAACTTGATTACTAATTAACGTTTCAAGAGCGTATCATAAACCTCTTAGGTGTCAAGTGGGGTACAAATTATTCGCTATCAGAAAATACCCTAAGTAGCAGCCACGTATATCCTATGTAGGGGCTAAAACACCATCAAGTTTCTGAACAAGACTTAGGGTACATATAGCACCTACTTGTGTCCCATTAGGAATTTTTGGAATATTGATATCGACGAACTAAAAGTACGATTTCAACGAAAGGAAATTCAAATAATAAAATGCTCAGTACCTTTGGTTCTAAAAATTCTCAGTGGAAAAACTAATCCCCCAATTGATTTTTGAAATTGGGGGATTTTCGTTTATGGTTTGTCTTAGGGTCTTGGTATTTCTAATGTGGCAGAAGAGACAGAACCACTATAGAGCAAGTTTTGGTTAACTTTTGCTCCTGGCTTAATTTCTAACAAACCTTGTTCCATCTCACGTAGCAGAGCGTTAAACTCAAGCTCTGACATATAAACAGTATAGTTAGGGACTCTTGCCTTGTTCATCGACATCACTGATGGAAGTTATAGAAGTCAGGAATTATCCTACCATCCAAATCTCTTGTTTGAGGCGTTGCCTTCGGGAATTTCAAATGCTTTGAGTAAAAGTAGTTTCGCTTATCCGCATTCCCCTTTTATGCCCAAGGTGAAGCGATGCCTTCGGCAACCCGAAGCGGGAACGCTGTTGTCGAAATCACTTCCCTTGCTTGCAGTCTAATCGCTGTTTGCTCACAGTTGGGACATTTGACCTTCGCCAGAATCACTGAAGGCCGACCTTTGTACTCGCCCATTACAGGCTGTCCACTGTACTCGCTGATTATCCCCTGTTTGCAGTGATAGCACTCGAAGATAATACTCCCTACTTCTGAGTCGCAGTCGATAAACTGTATGTGTTGACAGGGTGATGGCGGTAATTCTTCTTCAGGATTAGATTCTGGGGGTTGACTTCGCCACTGATCCTTGGGTGAATGCTCTTGAGATTTTTGTTTTATGACTGGTTTCGCAATTGGCTTTACTACTGCATGAATATCAATCGTTTCCTCTTGCTGGGTTAATTCTACTGTGCTTTCCTTAGTTGGCGATTTCTCTGTTGCTGGTTCAGTAATAACAGTTATATCATCGGTAACTTGAGGATTTTGTTTAAATAGTTTAGATGGGCGCTGGGTAGATTTCATGTGACCCTTTGGTAAAAACTGGCTTTGTACCTATTGCCATTTAAATACTACTGAATCATCATTTTTATTTAAACCATCTTTAACTACTGCTCAAAACAGCTTTTAATGATCGATGGCATTTCTTTGTAAGCCTCTCATTATATATTTGACTCGTCTATTGATTGAAAAACCAGAATTAGCATGGCTGAATAGTTGTGTTCTTCTCTAACCAGAGCTACAATCTGCCGTATTAAAGGTGAATATTTCAAACTGCAATTTATACTTGTGAGCAAAACCCTCATTATTGCGCTATTTAACCAAAGTGGCGGTGTCGCCAAAACAACGCTCACTCAAAACTTGGGCTACCACCTTGCACTGAAAAAACGTCGTGTTCTGCTTGTGGATATGGATCCGCAGGCTAGCTTAACTACTTTCATGGGGTTTGAACCCGATGAATTAGACCAAACTATTCAGCAGGCAATTGTTGACAATAAGCCGTTGCCTATCCATCCTGAATTAATTCACGGTCTGGCGCTTGTTCCTGCTGATATTAATCTCGCAGCGTGCGAAATGCAGCTAGCAAGCGCGATCGCCAGAGAATATCGCCTGAAAAATGCGCTTGTCACAGTGCAAGAGAAATATGACTTTATTCTTATTGACTGCCCTCCTTCCTTGGGACTACTGAGTATTATCAGTCTTACTGCTGCTACTCACATTCTCGTCCCCATACAGTGTCAATTTAAATCGTTTAAGGGAACAGAACTTTTACTCAGTACAGTAGCTCAAGTCCGAGGTCATACCAACCCAAGGTTACAAATTGCTGGATTTGTTCCCACAATGTTTGATAGTCGTACTGCTCAAGAGTCACGCACTGTCAAAGCTGTGCAAGAACAATTATCAGATATTGCTACGGTATACCCACCTATTCCTAAAACTATTGCCTTTGCCGATGCATCTGAACGTAGAGTACCCTTAACATTATTTGATAAAAATCATCCCGCAGTTAGCGTACTCAAAAAAATTGCTAACAGTTTAGATAAACTTGAACTTTTACCGTGAGCAGCAAACGCAACGACCCCTACACTGCAATTAGAAAACCAGTTGAACTGCTGTTTGGTAGCGGTTCAATTAGTACGCAGCCTGATAGTAAAGCCAACGCTACTAACACTATCGCGATTACCAAAATCAAGCTGCCTTCATCACAACCCCGTCGCTACTTTGATCCTCAGAAGCTAGAAGAACTATCACGTTCTATAAAAGAACTAGGTATTCTCGAACCTCTGTTAGTACGTCCGCTCCCTGAAGGTGATTATGAATTAGTAGCAGGGGAAAGGCGTTATAGAGCGGCAACAATAGCAGGATTAACTGAAGTACCGATTGTTGCAAAGGTTATGGACGATGCGACTACATATCAAGTTCGCCTCGTTGAAAATCTTCAGCGTGAAGACCTTAATCCGCTGGAAGAAACTGAAGGCATCCTTGAACTGTTAGCTTTGCGGTTAGAAATAGGCGTTGATGAAGCTATCAAACTGCTGCAAAGAATGGAAAACGAGGCTAAAGGGAAAATTACCCGTAACGTTACGGGTAACGTTCAAACTTTGCTTGTTGAAGAGATATTTCAAGTCTTGGGATGCATGAAGTGGGACTCATTTGTTCGCAACCGCCTGCCTCTGCTCAGCCTTCCTGATGATGTATTGGAAGTGCTACGTTTTGGAAAACTTGAATACACTAAAGCACGAGTGATTGCACGAGTCCAAAATAAGAAAACTAGAAATGATTTACTAAAAACAGCAATTGAGCATAACCTCTCATTAAGCGAAATTAAACAAAAAATTCAAGAAATTGGCCAACAGTCTGAATCAGTGCCATTGGCTCAAACAGAATCCCTAGCCTTGAAAGAGCGTGTTGATAATACTTTTCAACGCTTTAAAAAAGCTAAATTGTGGGATGACCCTAAGAAAAAGACGAAAGTAGAAAAACTACTTGCACAGTTAGAAGCATTAATAAAAGAAGATTAAAGTTATCTTGAGATAGGCAAATACCCTTGCCTGTTGTCTGGAACCTGTTTGTGAAGCGAAACAGAATCAGCAGCGGACTGTCCTGCCTCGAATCCGTCAAATGAACCCCAAGAGGGTTTAAGAGTTCCATGCTTTAATTTGAGGTTTCGTGAGGTGTAAGCTTTGAGTTCTGCTTCTAGCCTTTCATATAGTGAGCGCACAACTATTGCTGTCACTTGCTCTGATTCAGAGTTGGCAGCTATACCCTCTCTTTTTTGCCGTTCACTGTTTTCAATAATTCTCACAGCAAGTCTATTTGCTGCACCTAATTTGAAAGCATTTTGAAATTTGCGTAGGCTTTGCCTGCCGCAGGCATCACCTTTGGTTTGCTTTGCTAATCGCTCAATAGTTTCCATCAAGTACTCAAACTGAATTCTGGCAGAAGCGATATTAATGGGTCGTCCCAGAATGATTAATTGTAACCCATGATGATTTTTGCGCGTAAAATCAAAGCAATAATTAGCCCGACATACTCCTGCCATTAAAATAACTTTCCACGATACAAGCCTTTGCCATTCAAAAACAATTTCTTCTTGCACCTGTTGTGGTTTGGAATCACCCAAGTCTGCCAAGGATAAATTATGCCGGGTTAGCATTTCTTGTGCTTTGGCAAAAGCTGCCATTGCCTCTGCTTCATTAGGAGATTGAGATAGTGCTAAGAGTTTTTTGATTTTGTCAGCAACTTTCTCCAGTTCTGATAGTTCAGTTACATTCATAGTAGTTATGATAATTGTCTAGTTTGAAATCAGTAAACTGAATAAAAATTATGACATCAACTCAACAACTAAGCATCTAAATATAGAAAACATAGCTATGAGTCCTGCTATTTACAGGCTGTAACGAACTCTAAGAAAGACTTTCAAAGAAAACTAGTTAAATAAAGGCTACAGAAGAAATGAAATTACCTGAACTGAATTCTGAAACGATTGATCGCATTATTGAAATGGCATGGGAAGATAGAACGCCTATGGAAGCCATCGAATCTCAGTTTGGACTACTTGAGAAACAGGTAATTGCTTTAATGAAGCGTGAAATGAAAAAATCTAGTTACCAAATGTGGCGAGAGCGAGTTAATAAACGTACAACAAAACATCTAAGTAAGCGAGAGTTTATTGCAGGTAGATTCAAGTCGCATAACCAAAAAACATAAATGAGTGATTAACCAGAAATTAGAAGATAAAGGGAAGTCTCTAAGATTATTTGTAATAAATAATACAACTATTGATACTACGTACTTTACTGTTAATAAGTTTAGCCTGTATAAAATTACATCGTTATAGAGTTTCCCTCTAGGCAACTTAACTCAATTCGTTTTGTGATGAACCGTTTACTGTCAGTCCCCAGCACCAGTTTATTGCCTGACATCACCTGAGAGTGAAACTTGGCTACTATTGCACTGCTATTTTTCACTTATACCAATGAACCTGACGGCCACCTAAGCGATATTCATTTTTGACAATGTAAAGTTTTTCGTCAAGAGGACGCATTTTACAGAAAACTAATCATTAGGTCATCAAGTCCGGCATCAGCGATGAACTAAAAGTTTAGCGTTGTAAACCAGATACTTCGTAAAGGTTAAGTCTGCTAAATTTTTAGAATTTTATAAAATTCTAAACCCGGTTTAACAGCCATACTGTAAATTTAGCGTCAACTAGATGTAGTGAGTAAACAAAAGCTATGCTTCCCGATAGCTCAAACGCTCATATTCCAGATTACACCATCGGTTCTACTCAAGCTCGAGTGATAGTCATTGGAGCAGGCTTCGCTGGATTAAGTGCTGCACGGCTATTAAAGACTAAGGGGTACGATGTAATAGTCTTAGAAGCTAGCGATCACCTGGGTGGTCGAGTCAAGACGAAATATCAGTTAGGTACGGCTATTGATCTAGGAGCTTCTTGGTTGCACGGTGGTTCGGGGAATCCTTTAAAGTCAGTAACCCAGGATAAGCAAATTCAAACCCAAGTTACAGATTACCGCAACATTGCCGCTTTCGATTTTGACCAACATAAATCAGTTGCAATTGAGCCAACGACCTTGGAGAGGGAACTCAAGCATTTTGAATCGGCACTGCAATCTGTTAGCCTGTTGCCATATTTGCGGACTCTGCTGGGTCGGCATCTTGGACTTGGCGGGTCTAAAATTACAGTTGCTGAGATTCTTGATGCCGCGTTTAATCGCTCCACTCAACCCGGTTCTCACTTTTCGCGCCTGATGAGGATGATGGTAGAAAATTTTTTTGCCTCACCCGCAGAAGAACTCGGACTTGCTAACTTGATACCTAAGTCAGCCACCCAAACACAGGAAGAACTGCTTCCAAATAGCGATCGCTTTGTGGTTAGTGGCATGGGTACAATCATAGATTATCTAGCTCGTGGGCTAACTATACAGTTGTCTGAAGTGGTTAATCAAATTATTTACGACCATCAAGGCGTATGTATTCATACTCAACAGCAAATTTACCAAGCAGACGCAGTAGTTGTAACAGTATCAATTGGTGTTTTGCGCTCAGGTCAAATTCTTTTTAATCCTCAACTACCAGCAACACATCGCCGCGCACTAACTCGCATTGATATGGGACTTTTGAACAAAGTTATTCTCCGATTTCCGGATGTCTTCTGGCCCAAAGAGGTCGAGCTGCTTGCCATGCTGGGCAATTCATTATGCCCATTTTATGTGAACCATGTTCCATACAGTGGAAGACCGATTCTTGTTGGGATGGCTGGCGGACACGCTTCACAGGAGATTGAGGTTCGTACAAACTCAGAGATTGTGAAACGCCTCTGTGCAGAACTTACTGCGGTACTCGGTAACAAGGTTCCTGAACCAACAGATGTTTATATTACCCGATGGGGACACGAACCATTTATATTAGGTTCTTATGCACGACTCCTAGTCGGGGCAACAGGCCTTGAGCCCAAGCAGTTAAGCCAACCGATTGCAGGTCGAGTATACTTTGCTGGTGAGGCTCTACATCCAACAGATCCTGGGACTGTGCATGGCGCTTTTTGGTCTGGTGAGCAAGCTGCACGCGCTCTAGAACGCCAATTCAATCATCTTAACTAACGGAAATATCTGATTAACGTTTCCAAAAAAGAGTAGGGCCAAGTTTGCGCTTAAGTTTGTAAATTCTCACAGGGCAATCATCATCGTTCCATCCTGGCTCGATTTCTTCTTGCTCAATGAGTTCATGTAAAGCCGCATCAAGGACACTGTAACTGCACTCAAGGACGTCTTTGAGTTCTCCGGCAGTTTTTTCTCCAGAACGCAGTTGTTCTAAAATAATCTGGTTAGCATAGTTCATAATCAGAAATTTGTAATAAATACTAAAATTGACTTTTACTAAGGAAGGTTGAAGAATAATCCTTAAGTCTTGTTGATTTTGGAACTTGTATGTGGAACTGAACCGAGGTGCAGCGTGATGATTAATCTCCCAAACATTGAGGTTCACTCCCAAATATACTTAAGCGCGAATTCAGTTGTCTACCGAGGGGTAAGCAAAGGAGAGGATACACTAATCATCCTCAAAGTTCTCAAACAAGACTATCCCACGCCTGGGGAACTTACGCGCTACAAACAGGAATATGAAATCACTCGTTCTTTAAATGTAGAAGGAGTGATAAAAGTTTATAGCATCCAAGAATATCAACGAACACTCGTGATGCTGTTGGAGGATTTTGGCGGGGAGTCATTAACAAAATTGTGTTCACAATTGCCTGGATTTAGCCCAATGCCCTTGGCTGATTTTTTACGTTTAGGGATTCAGATTGCAGAGATATTGGGTAAGATTCACAGCAGTAATGTCATCCATAAGGACATTAACCCCAGTAATATCGTTCTCAATAGAGCTACTGGGACAGTGAAAATTATAGATTTTGGGATTGCGACACGATTTGCGCGCACAAATCCGAGTTTTAAAAACCCTAATGTCCTAGAAGGCACCGTCGCTTATATCTCGCCGGAGCAAACCGGGAGAATGAACCGGATGTTAGATTACCGCACGGATTTTTACTCATTAGGAGTCACCTTCTACGAACTGCTAGTTGGGCAATTGCCGTTTGTCGCAACAGATGTACTGGAATTGGTGCATTGTCATATTGCTCTTGAGCCTGTTCCGCCTCATCAAGTGAATGCAGAAATTCCTGAAGTTGTCTCCGGCATCATTATGAAATTAATGGCGAAAAATGCCGAGGAGCGGTATCAAAGTGCTTGGGGAATCAAGACAGATTTAGAACAATGTCTCCACCAGCTAGAAAACACAGGTGGAATGGAAGCGTTTCAATTAGGCAGTCACGATATTTATGATAAGTTTCAGATTCCGCAGAAACTCTATGGACGTGGAATCCAAGTTGAGACGTTATTGACTTGTTTTGAGCGGATCAGTACAGGGTCAAATTCAGTAGTAGATGCATCTGCAAAGGGCAAGCCTGAAAGTGAGATGATGCTTGTCACAGGTTATTCTGGTATCGGCAAATCAGCCCTAGTGCAAGAAATTTATAAACCGATTACCCAAAAGCGCGGTTATTTCATTACAGGTAAATTTGACCAGTTTGGACGGAATATTCCTTACTCTGCAATTGTGAGTGCCTTTGAGTCCTTGATTGGGCAATTGCTCAGTGAACCAGAGACTTCTTTGCAACAATGGCGGGAAAAAATTCAAGCAGCTTTGGGTGCCAATGGGCAAATCATTGTTGATGTGATTCCTAATTTAGAACTAATAATTGGTAAACAGGCATCAGTCCCTCTAGTTGGAGCGACTGAAGCTCAAAATCGCTTTAATTTAGTGTTTCAAAAGTTTATCCGAGTATTTTGTGCAAAAGAACATCCTTTAGTTATCTTTCTGGATGATTTGCAGTGGGTAGACTCGGCAACACTCAAATTAATCGAGTTGATGATGAGCGATCGCTCTTCACAATATTTGTTTGTCATTGCAGCGTATCGAGACTCGGAAGTGAACTCAACTCATGGGTTAATAATGACTCTTGAGGATTTGAGAAAAGCGGGAACAACAATTAATCAGATTACTTTAGAGCCTTTGGGGTTGGAGGCTGTAGCTCAATTAATTGCCGATACATTACATAGTGACGCCGCTTGGATTCAACCTTTAGCAGAGTTAGTCATAAATAAAACTGATGGGAATCCCTTCTTTGTGAATGAGTTTCTCAAAACTCTGTACGCTGAAAATCTGCTGAGTTTTGATTTTGCGAGTCGCATCTGGCAGTGGAATATCGCTCAAATTCATGCCAGAGATATAACTGACAATGTGGTGGAGTTGATGATTGGTAAGCTCAAGCAACTGCCACAATCAACGCAGAACCTCTTAAGTTTGGCAGCTTGTGTTGGTGCTAATTTCAGCTTGAATATACTCGCTACTATCTGCGAAAAATCACCAGATGAACTTTACCCCGCGTTAGTTGAAGCAGTTCACTCAGGAGTCATACTCCCTATATCCGAATTAGATGCTCAACTATTAATTCAGGATTATAAATTTTTGCATGACCGCATTCAACAAGCGGCTTATGCTTTGATTGACGAAAATCAAAAACAAATCCTTCACTTACAAATCGGTCGTAATCTTTGGCAGCAAGCAGGCGAAACTTTATCGGAAAATATCTTTGAAATTGTCGATCATCTCAATCTCAGTCTTGAACTGGTGATTGAGCCAGCAGAACGAGAAGCGATGGCACAGTTGAATTTGATGGCAGCAAGGAAAGCGAAAGCGGCAACAGCTTTTAGTGCGGCATTGAAGTATTTAACCACGGGCATAGAGTTGTTTAGAAGTGATAGTTGGCAAGATCAGTATGACCTTGCCTTAGCTCTGCATTCAGAAGCTACAGAAGCGGCGTATCTGTGCGGTAACTTCGATGAGATGGAGAAATGGGCTACAGTTGTCTTGCAGCAAGCAAAGACCATTCTGGATAAAGTGAAAGTTTATGAAGTAAAAATCCAAAGCTGTGTGGCGCAGAGCCAACAACTCGAAGCAATCAAAATAGGGCTGCAAGTACTGGAACAGTTAGGGATAAGCTTAGTAGAATTGCCAACTCAGTTGGATATTAAGCGAAGGCTGAAGGAAACAACGGCTGCTTTAATGCAGAGAAACATAGAGGAGTTAGTAAAGCTCCCGTCCATGACAGATGCCTACAAGCTGGCAGCTATGCGTATCTCATCAAGTATAGGTTCTGCTACGTATCAAGTTGCATCTGTATTGTTACCGCTGATTGCCTGCGAACAAGTGAATTTGTCTATAAAATATGGAAATTCACCTTTTTCATCTTTTGCTTATGCTGCTTACGGACTAATCCTAGCTGGGGTAGCCAACGATATTGAATCCGCTTATCAATTTGGTCAATTGGCTTTAAGTCTAGTTGAACATTTCAATGCTAAAGAACTCAAGTCTAAAATAATCTTTCTATTTGCAACGTTTATAGTTCATAGAAAACATCATCTTAGAGATGCTATTACACTTTTACAAGAAGCTTACTCTAGCGGCATAGACAACGGAGATTTTGAATATGCTAGTAATGCCGCAGTGAGCAAATGTCGATATTCATTTTTCAATGGTTTAAAACTGACGGAGTTGGAACGGGAGATGGCTTTTTATAGTAATGCCATAGCTCAACTGGAAGCAGGAAATAACTTAAGCCAGAATCAAATGCACCACCAGGTAGTCCTTAATTTACTCTCGACAGTTGAAAATCCTTGCTGTTTACAAGGTGATGCCTACGATGAAGAGAAATCACTACCATTTCATTTAGCTGTTAATGATAAAAACTCACTTAATTTACTTTATCTTTACAAACTTATACTCTGTTATCTGTTTGGGAAGTTCACTCAAGCTCTAGAAAATGCAACCTTTGCTGAACAGTATTTAGAGGGTGCAATAGGAATGGTAAGTGTTCCTAACTTCCATTTCTACGATTCTTTGGTGCGGCTAGCAGTATATCTGTCCGTCTCCAAATCAGAACAAAAACAACTGCTCCTCAAGGTGACAAGCAACCAAGAGAAGATGCAAAATTGGGCGCAATATGCACCGATGAATTTTCAGCATAAATACGACTTGGTAGAAGCAGAGAAAGCCAGAGTATTAGGTAATATCCTTGAGGCTGAAGAATTCTATGAAAGAGCAATTATTGGCGCAACTGAAAACGAATATATCCAAGAAGAAGCATTAGCTTATGAGTTAGCAGCCAAATTTTATGAATCGCGTGGCTTGTTAAAGTTTGCCTCTACTTATATGAAAGAGGCGCACTATTGCTACAAGCACTGGGGAGCTTTAGCCAAAGTTAAAGATTTGTCAGCTAAATACCCACACCTGCTGGCGACTTCACCACAAAAAAGAAGCATGACTATACACACAGACATCGCAACTCCTCATGCGACAACTAATACTAGCTCAAACAAAGATTTGGATTTAGCTACAGTTATTAAAGCATCGCAAACAATTTCCGGTGAAATTGTTCTTGAGAAGTTACTAGCAGCTTTGATGAAAATATTAATTGAGAATGCCGGGGCACAAACTGGCTACTTGATTTTAAAAAACTTAGGACAATTGCTAATTGAAGCTGTTGGCAAGGTGAATTGTGAAGACGTAACAGTTTTGCAGTCAATACCCATTTATAATTGCTTACCTTTATCTATTATTAACTATGTCGCCCGCACCCATGAAAGTGTAGTTTTAAATGATGCAATACATGAGGGCAACTTTACGAGTGAGCCTTACATTGAGGCGCATCAAACTAAATCAATTTTGTGTACTCCACTACTCAACGGTGGTAGACTTATTGGCATTCTCTACCTAGAAAATAATCTGACAGTTGGGGCATTTACAAAAGAGCGCTTGTCAGTCCTAAATTTGTTATCCTCTCAAGCGGCAATCTCAATTGAAAATGCCACTCTCTACACCCAATTAGAACAAAAGGTACAACAGCGCACTGCTCAACTTGCCCAAGCTACAGAGCAAGCACAAGTTGCCAATCTTGCTAAAAGTGCTTTTTTAGCAAACATGAGCCATGAACTTCGGACTCCCTTAAATACGATTCTGGGCTTCTCCCAATTGCTTAATCGCTCAAATGAATTGTCTCAAGAATCCCTGGAATATTTAGAAATCATCAACCGCAGCGGTGAACATTTGCTTACTCTGATTAACCAAGTTCTAGAATTATCTAAAATCGAAGCGGGACGGACAATACTTAATGAAACATCTTTCAATCTTCATCACTTACTGAGTGAATTGGAGAATATGTTCCAACTTAAAGCCAAGGATAAAGATTTATGCTTGCGTTTTGAGTTGCAACCGGAAGTTCCCCAGGTTGTCTGCACAGATGAGGTCAAACTACGTCAAGTGTTGATTAATCTGCTCTCAAACGCCCTCAAGTTTACTAAATCAGGGGGTGTATCAGTGAGAGTGTCAGTTTTGCTAGATGAATTATTAGCAGTAGAAGATAACGGACAACAGAAAATCCACTTTGAAGTTGAAGATACTGGTGTTGGTATTAACCCTCATGAGTTAGAGCAGCTATTTGAAGCCTTTGTACAAACTCAAACTGGTATCCAATCGCAACAAGGGACTGGTTTAGGATTGGCGATCGCTCGCTCATTTGTACAATTGATGGGAGGCGACATTACTGTGAGTTCTTCTGTGGGATATGGCAGTGTCTTCAAGTTTGATATTTGTGTATCTTCAGTTGAAACTCCCCAAACCCAAGCACCACAATCAACCCGTCGCGTTTTGGCTCTACAACCAAATCAGCCTCACTATCGGCTTTTAATTGTGGATGACCTGCCTGAAGGTCGCCAACTACTGATGAAATTGCTTTCTGGTTTTGGTTTTGAACTGCAACAAGCAACTGATGGTCAACAAGCAATTGAAGTTTGGCAAAAATTCTCGCCGCACTTAATATTTATGGATATGCGGCTACCAGTACTGAATGGGCTGGAAGCTACAAAACGTATTAAATGTACTACCGCTGGGATTGCTACAAAAATTGTAGCTGTGACTGCCTCGTCTTTAGAGTCAGAGCGGGCTGCAATCCTAGCTGCTGGTTGTGATGACTATATCCGTAAGCCCTTTAAAGAGGCTGATATTTTTGATACTATATCTCAGCATCTTGGTGTGCGCTATATCTATAATGAAGCAGTTAATACACCACCTGCGGATCAAAATAAGCCATATATCTTAACTCCTACTGCTCTAAGTGTCCTGGGGGCTGATTTAGTTGAACAGTTGCATTCTTCTGCTATCCGGGTAGATGGCAAGCAAATTCTGAAAATCATCGAGCAAATTTCCCATAATCATGCTGACATCGCCTCAAGCCTTACTGATCTGGTTGATAACTTTTGTTTTGAAGAAATTGTCACTTTAACTCGACCAGGCTAGAGCAATCCTCTCCAGCATTAAGAATGCCCAGTCCGGATTTGTGATCAGCTAAATTTTGTGCTTGCTTGCGCTAGCCACCTATCTGCAATTTCTATAGGCACAAACCCGTGATCAAACTTGGCTTTTCACAATATGTCACCTTCCTACGCTTGGGGGGTAGAGCATTTTATGACTTGTTAGTGCCTTGTCAAACCACACTGTACTTTTTTTATGAACTGATGACAGATGTAATGGTCTTTCCATTACATCTATTAGATGCGCGTAGATACCTGTTTTCTGTAAATTAAGCCTATCGAGCTAAGGGACACATTAAATTCAAATTTAAATCAGAAGCCGAAAAATTAACTTATAGCAAGTCATGAAAACAACCTTGACTTTTTGAGATAAGAATGATTTCTAAGTAAGCTTTCTAGATAGAAATTGTAAAAGTTGTTTTTTGACAGACACTTAAATTGCTGAAGTAATTTCATCTAAAACCTTTGGAACAGTTTGCCACGACTGCCTCTTTAGATACTTTCAATTGATTTTAGGAGGGGAAACATGGCTCAAGTATTATGCCTTTTAGAAAAGTATTTTCGGAACAACGTTGTCATCTATATTGCTCTGTGCTTACTATTATTTATGCCCTCAATGGCTCTAGCCCAAGATGACAATAATCTTAACGATCCTCCACCGCAAACTTCAGGTATTTCAGGCGGTTCTAGACTGAAGTAGCTTAAGTCTCAACTGACTTCAAATAAATCTAGCTGAAACTATTGCTATTACTAAGTTAGGGCAAAAGTAAGAAGCTCATACAGAATTTACTAATTTTTTACTTATGAATTAATCTTCTACATCTGTACCCCTCAAACCCTTGCTGATATTCTTAAAAGGCGCAAGATGGGGTGCAACACAAGCTCTAGAATTCATCCCATCCATTCCACTCAATCGGGAGCAGATGCAATCAACTAACTAAATTTTTCTGAATTTATCTCCTCGAACTCTACCATCACGCCCCATCGTTCATCACTCGTGAGCCTGCTGAATAATTCTTTCACCGAATCTATGCCGAGTTTTACCCGTTCAATCGCCAGTCGAGCATAGTATTTTACCCTATCCCACCACTGTTTACTGAGATTTGGCTGTCCGTCCACACCCCCCCAATTATTACTTTCATCTTTAACAGCCAAGAAACCTTTTCACCCAACGGTTACACTCAATCTGTTACCCGTGAAGTTTTAGCGAGTGGTTATCCGACTGAAGATCAAAAGCAGATTCTTGAGCTTGTACGTTATACCATCGCACCAAGAGCGAAACGACCTACTCATACTCATCCGGGAATGCGGATTGAACTAGTAGAAGCGGGAACTTTAACTTATACTGTTGTGGCAATACTTTTTTGTTAAGGGGGAAATTTTCTGAAATTTAGATCAATTGGTCAACGGGTTCAACATGAATTAGCTCAATTATCTTCTCCGTTAATCTCCCCTTTGACAAGTTATGATTTCATCCTTGAAGCTCTCTTCCACCAAGCTTTATTCTATGCAGATTTATAGAGAATTGGTATTAGCTTTAATCTATAATAGCCAAGCTAATTATTGTTTTGACAATTCTCTAGTGAATCCCACCTATTTATGCCATTGTAACTCGAAGTCGGCTGTATACCCATTTTCTGAGCAGCTTTAGCTAGTTCGATTGTCCCTTCTTCTTGCGCTTCTGGTAGAGTTCTCCACGAAACATCAATAACATTATGAGCTTGATTAAGTAATTCCAACCCACGACAATAAGGAACAGCGGTGTTTGGTTGTGCATATTCTTGCTCACTTACCAACGATGCCTTGAGCAGAATATTAAGTCCATCATTAAAATTTTGAGCAGGAATTTGTTTTGCTCTTTTGAAATCTTCCAAGCGAGAAATACTAAATTGAGCAGAAGAATCTTTACTATTCCAAGTTTCGTAAACAAATAGTTTACCTACGTAAACATTTACTTTAGGTTCATTGGAGCCAGTGGCATCCTTGTACTTTAGGAATTTAGATTGCATGAAATCGTTTTTAATTTGCTCACCATAGATTGTTTGGATCAGTTGCAGTCCTTGCGAATGGCTTGGTGTAAAAGCAAGCGGGCGACGAATACTGCTATAGTCTCTGTAGTCAATTGTTTGGCTAGTAACTATTCCATTGGAGTCAGTAAAGACCTCGAAGGCGATGTATGAAGCAGACAAGCCTGCTTTTTGACCGAGATTGATAACGCTTTTGTAATTGGGATATCCCTGCTCAAACTTTTCTACTGATTGCAAAGGAAGCAAAAAACTGTGCTTGCTAGCCCATTGTCGCACTTGCTCAATGGTCTGACCCGGTAGGCCAGATAAGGTCTTGCTTGGAGATTGTTGAAGTTGCTTGACTTCATGAACATACGCTTGACGAGTGCGACGATTAAATAAGCAAAGAAATTGCCCAACTTGATTATTCATATCTGGCTGTGAATAGTTGCCACGAATAAGCAGAGCATCATAGCCAACTTCATCACCAAATCTGAAAATACTACCAACGGGTTGGGCATTCTGTAAATTACTGGCATTTAGACAACTAGCATTCACTTGTTGGTAGTGTTTTTCCAAAGCATCTGGGGAAGAAGCTTCTGCTGTTGTTGCCGTTGCTAACAGCCCTCCAAGCATGAGAGTAAATAATACTTTGGTTTGATTCATATTAACCTCCAATTTTATTGAGAGTGGATTAGTCAAAACTTTAAAATATAAGAATTAGCAACAAATCTGTGCAAATAATATCAACTGATTTATTACTAGCTTTTGTATGCCATACTTCTTGCTTACCTGACAATTAAAATAATAATTTGAACTCAGTTTTATAACATCGTTATAAGTGGAAGTTACATTTCCAATTTTGGAAATAGAAGTGAAAGAAAGCTTTTTAACCATTGTTGGACATGGATAATAGTTAAACCACTATTGACCTATACCCCCAACTTCCCGGGAGCACACCAAAGACTTACACCCGGACGCAAAGTTAACAGCCACTTGCTACTGACCCAGGTAGCGGATTTAGAAGCTTGGTTAAACCAGTAAGCCGGAAATAACATGACCCAGGTATCCGTTCCATAGAGCATGGTAGTATTTAGCGACGTTTATCCTGGTGTGTAAGATGGCAATAGAACTCTATCCATCATCCTTTCGCTGCGACTGTGGACATGACTCATATTTCTTTGAGAATACCGTTAGGGAGATGAAAAACATGAGCATCCATAAGCGAGTCCGTTTAAGCGACTCAGAAGATAACAAACACACAATTATTTTTTTTCAAGGCAAGGCGATAGAGATTATTTGCCCCCAAAGAGGAACTTGCACAATCACCGACTCACAGTAACGGTTTTGATGGAACAGTGACTACTCGCTCCCTAAACCACCGCCTTCCCTACGCACACCACACACAGGCCCATACCTGCCTCCAAACTGAGCCACTGCCCCAGATACTCATTCCGGTAAGGCTTACCATCAGCAACACCAACAGCCTCGCCAACTTGGGAGACAAGCTCAGTATAGAACCGACCAGCGCTGTCGAGTCCTTCCCGCAATTTCAACTTCAGCCGCTGACAGCCGCTGACAGCTTCATTTAATATTTGGGGAGTATCGTGTGTGTCACTGACTTTGGTTTGTATACCTATATTATTAGTGACTGACACGGATTCACGATTTAACACTTCATCCCGACTTAGCCAAGAATCAAAAATCGAATCACGCTCGTCATCGGATGGCACAAACTGATAAACACACTCCCGTTTTCCTCGCGGCCCAAAGCGACCGATATCAGATAACCGCAAATCAACCTTGTCCAATAACTTTCGCGCGATGCCTGCGGCAACCCTTGACAGGGAACGCTATCGGGGTAAATTTCTCGCAAGTGTAAAGCAACAAGCGTTCGCCTTGCTCCCCCAACAACTTACTCCATGCACTCGACCCAATCGCAAACCACAGATTTACAACCGTCCGCAAAATTAACCCCAACCATCCACTGACCCAAGTAGCTGTTCCAAAACGGCTCACCCGAAGCAACCCCAACAGCCTCACCGAATGAGGAAACAAGTTCACTGTAGAACCGACTAGCACTTTCTAATCCCTGCCGCAGCTTCAGCCTCAATCCCTTCCAGCCCTGAGTAGCCTCATCTAATGTTTGGGGAATATCCTGTGTGTCACGAGTTAGAGTTTGTATATTAATATTATTAGTGACTGACACGGATTCACGATTTAAGGCTTCATCTCGACCCAACCAAAAATCAAAAATCGAATCACGCCGATCATCAGCAGGGACAAACTGATAAACACACTCCCGCTTCCCTCTTGGGCCTAACCGCCCAATGTAAGAAAGTCTCAAATCAATCTTGTCGAGCAGCTTCTGTACGATCGCGATTGGTGTAAGTTTCTCGGAAATAGTCACGTGAAGATAGTTCTTGATGACATAGCGATTCTGTAGTGCGATCGCCTTGAACTCCTGCATCGCCTCATCAGAAGACCGCAATTGCTGTTTAGGCGTGAGCAACTGCAACAGATTCAGTTCTTCTAATAACAGCACCCTAGACAACATCTGCCCCTTGTTGAAGTCGGGTTTCCAAATCGCATTTTCCCCAGCTTCGGCTTGTGCCTTAGCACGTTTGGCATCACGATTAGCAAGAAACTTTCGCCCCACAGTCAGATAATAGTGCAGCCGCAGTTGGGGATACCAAGAATCGTCATCCTTCTCGACTAATTCGGGTGTTACTTCAACTTCATAGCGGCGTGACAATTCAGCTTTCCGTTGCTGATATCGTTCGTCCTTGGTCTTCACCCGCTTGGATTGCAGCTTTTTTAACTCAGTATCAGACACATCTTCTGATTGAGAAATAGAATGGCATTCTTGGGAATACAATTCTTTGGAAGCTGCCTTAACTTCTTTAACAATTCCCTTAGTTTGGTCAGGGTCAGAATCATCCGCATCAATAAGGATGTAGCCGTCAGTCTCCAATCCTGTGAGTACAGATTCACGATAACGGCGCATTTCTACGTTAATGACAGCACCTCGCTTACCCCAGGTTTGCAATGATTCGGGTTGAAAGTTTTGGTCAATAAAGCTGTAGTCTGAATTGTCAGCAGCAGATAATAGAGCAATGTTAGCCTGGGTTGCGATATCCTGACTACGCAATAAAGACCCAATAGAAGTTGAACCATTGCCCACAGTCCCCATCCCGTAGCGACTAACCCAGATGTGACGGTCAACAGTTTCCCTCAACCGTGCTAACGTCTGCCGCACTGCGTTCACAGGCTGAACTCCCTGGAATATTCCCCAGACAGAGTTAAAATGACCTTGAATATCGATAGACACACCTGTTTCCAGGCTGGGCGAGGCAATGACTAAATCATACTGCGTGAGAATCTCGTTGAGGTGGGCAATACACTCAAAAGCTGGGTGCGTTAATTCTGAAACAGAATGGCTGTCAATTCGCAGTATCCGCAGGTGAGGGAATTTGCGACGAAACCGTTGCTCTAGCGCTTGGGTTCCCCACTTAGATGTGGCTTTTTGGGCAGAACAACATAATAAATGATGTCCTCCCTTTGAAATCGCCCGATCAAGAGCGGCAATCAAATTCTTGGGGTTACTGCCGGAGTAGTTATAACATTTGCCAGAGAAGGGCTGATAGTTGTTGACGATGACAAACGGGTTAACTCTATATTCTCCAGCTAGAGTTAGAACATACTTAATATCGGTATCGGAAACATCAGCAGAAGATAGGTAAATCTTACCCTGACTGCTACCCAAGACATTTTGAATCAACTGTTTGAGGTTTTTGAGAACAGATACCCGCCGTTTGGCAACCTCAGTAGTAGAGTTGAGCAAATGCCAGAAAACTTGGTCGCATTCATCAATAATGATGACATCGTTTGACCAGTCGTTGGGGTTGAAACGAGCAAGGCTTTGCTGATGCAACGAATCAATACACAAGCCGTAACCCAACAAATCGCCAGTATCATTCGTGCGAACTTCACTGACATAGTTAACACCGAAGCGGTTACACAACGCCTCACCCAGTTGAATACGATGGGTGATGATGAGTACGCGCCGCCCTTGCTCATGGGCTTTGGCCACCTCAGTAGACAGCCACTCGGTTTTACCAGTGCCTTTTGGGGCTTTGAGAACGAGCAGCTTTTCCCCAACGGGTGCAATCAGCTGGCCCAAGAAACGTTGATTGAGTGCGATCGCTGGCGGATAAGTCAGCAATGTAAACAGCTTAATCTCCCATAATTCCAATGCAACAGCTGTATTGTAGAGTGCATCAAAGGCAGGCTGACCGTGAGCAACGATAAAATCATCAACTCCTTTCTCTGGCCCTAACGGTAAATCAATCACTCGCAGGGAACAACCTTCATTTACCAACAGCCGTCCCATGCGACTGATGGCGGTTCTTACCCGTTGGGCAGTTTGAGGCAAGTTGTCCTGGTCAAAGCAAATGTTAACCTGCCTATCCTGTGTTGCGAAATGTTTCAAATCTGGAATCAGAGAGGGTTTACCAATAGCGTTGCCGTATTCATCAGTAGGTGTGCGGTAGCCACTATTGACTCCAGGAATGGCGATTGCTGCATAACCAGCAGTCAGTAAGCAAGCAGCTTTTTTGACGCCTTCGACAATTGTGACTGGTACGTTGTGCCGCCAGACCCAGTGCCAGAAACCACCGGGATGCTGTAAATCTTCTTCGGTGATCGGAATACCACTGCGATTTGAAACTTTCACCCAGATGCGATTCGGCACTAACAGGAAGAAAGCGCGTGTTTCTTCTCTATATGGATGCTCGTATTTGATAAACTTGTGGATCTTTTGGCGATCTCTTCGAGGTTGGTCAGGTTTGAAGCAGCCCCAGAGCATTAGAACGTAGTTGTTAAGAGGGTCAACGCCACTGCACCACCAGCCGCCTAGTTCTATGTGCTGGTATTTATTCAAATCGCGATCTCTCAGGCGTCCATCGTTGCGGCGGGAGATTTTGGGACTGTAGAGCAGATATTCGTGTGGTACATTCCCGGAGAGTGACCGCACATTCAGGGCAATGATTTCTTCGTCAACCCCACTGTTGAGCCATTCTTGTTGATGCTTGGCTTGAAAATCATCGTTATTAGTTGTAGCGATCGCACTCATATCTCCTCCAATATTTTGACGCATGAAAATGGAGCGGCACTATGGGTCATGCCGCTTTGAGACTCTTTTAGACTTGAGAAAGGGAAAAGCTTAAAGGGGAAGGGTTAAAGCAGTAAAAATAATTCTTTTCCCCTTACCCCTTACCCCCTTACCCTTTTCATCTCCTACTCCCTGTATGTGGCCGAAAAGTAAGATTAATCCGAGTGCCAACCACTTTGTTCGTTTTTGGCACTTGATGCAGATGTGTGGACTGACAGCCTGGGTGCATCACAAGCAAGCTGCCGTGTTCCAACCAGAAATCCGTTGGTCTGCCTCCGATTGGTTTGATTTGGAATTTGCGACACGACCCCAGGCTGATTGATGCGATTGCCGGCTCCAATCCCATTGATGCTTCATTGTCAGCGTGCCACCCTATAGAATCCGTCCCCGAACGGTATTGGTTGCCGATGACGATGCGGAACTTGTAGCCAGTTAACGCAGTGATGCGATCACGTAAGTTAGACAGTTCTTCTGTCCAAGGGAGTGGTCGTAAAAACACACTGTTGGAGTAAAGATAGTTGCAGCCCTGATCACCGTAAATACATTCCAGGCGGGGAACAGGCATAGTTTTACCGACCATCCTGATATAATTCTGCTGCCACTCCAGCTTCAAACAGTGTTGGTAAAGTTCCGAGACTTGCTGCCTTTCTAAGAAATCAGGATAGTAGGTGACGGGTAATACTGGGGCTGATTGGGGAAATAAATTGAGTTGTTGCATTATACTTTCCTCAAATTCATACTTTTGGCGATGTATGGTTTTTAACCTTCTACTGTTAGACTGGTAAGAACGACTTATGACATAAAATTGCAACGCTCTTTAAGAGCTGCTTGGTAAGCCACTGTTCTGTATCGAGCGTTCGCTTTTATTTTTGTTCGGCTTTGAAAACCTCGACCAAAATACTCTCTGGGTATAAGCCGACTTGTCCAAACCGTGGGTCATCTCCAATTCGCAATTACCAATTCGCAATTCGCAATTATTACTCTGTATCTGAAGGTGGGGGCTTGTATCTGAATGAATCAATTATTCAGTTACATCCGTAATTGCGAACTGCGAATTGCGAATTGTTTGTATTCCTTTCTTGCGGCACAACGCGCTGGCTTTTTTACCTTTGCCGCCTGCTTCTGCCAGAGATATTTCCAACCCCTGAAGTTTGGCAAAACCCATGATGCTGTACTTATGTCCACATGGGGTGTTGAACCTGTCTTGTTCCACTTCAACCGCAGCAATTCTCACCAAGATTTCGGTTTGCTGCTGTTGTTGTTCTAATAAACGCTGTTCTTGGAGTGCCATATTTTGAGCAATGGCTGCCAATAACTGTATCTGTGTCATCGCAGTTTCTTGTTGAGCGGCAGGTTTTGTCCAGCCCAATTTGTCTTGAATCCAGGCGCGAATGCCGATAGTGTTAAATGAGCGGCAGACTAATCGGGCTTGTTTTGTGCAGTATCTCCCGGCATCGTAGGCGTAATATTCTAGGACGATTGCGTTGGCGTACCCGCCTGCCGAAGGCATCGCCACGTCAGGGATGCCAAGGTTTCTCCACATAGTTAGTTCACCAGCCTCAAATCCTTGTGAGATAATGGTTTGGGCTAATTTAGTCGGTTTTAGTTCACCACCTTGGAGATGATTAATGATTGCAGTGTGGTCAACTCCAGCCAGTCTTGCAGTTGCTCGAACACTGGCTTTAGCTTGACCGAATTCATCAACTTCAATTTCTGACTTGATTTGTTCTATGATTTGTGCAATTTCGATTTGAGACATAATTTCTACTTGTGTGATTGGAGAGACTGGGGAGTAATTGTTCAAGGGAAGGAGAGATATAGTGCGAAATCTCTCCCTTGTGTATGCGGTCGTTTTACTTTTTGACCATTAGCCGTGGCTTTTTACCGACAAATTGGCTTGCGTGTTGCCGATTATGTTCAGCTAAGAGATTGGCGGCACAGGAGAGAAAATGCTGTTCGAGTTCACGGTTGAGTTTGCCTCCTGTAAGTTCAGCTAAAGTCTTCATCCCCTCGACCAAAGTATGCAGTCGTTCTTCAACAGGAGGTAAAGCCCTTGTAGTAATTGAAATGCTTTGGTTGATTGAGTAATTCATGTTGATTCCTAATGTTTTCAAAACGGCGATCGCGCTAAAAAAGCACTCGCGCCAAATCCTTCTGGGCTACAAAAGCTAGTCGGTCATCTAGGGTGGTGACTTCTTCTAATACAGGGGGCATCCACTCGACGTAGTAAAACCAAGACCTGTTGAGTAATTGAATCCCCAGAATCAGCCGTTGCTTTGTTCTTCCAAAATCAGAACGCAACATCACGCGATCGCCGAGAACGAAAGCAGGTTTTTCTATAGCAGCCAGTTGCATCTCCCCAGTACCGATGATTTCGTGTTCTGTGGTGTGGATAATGTCACCAGCACAGGCAACCGCATAAATCCATCTGTCCTGTTTCCACTTGACCCCGCAACAGTAACCAAATGTTTTCGTAGTACAGATGTAGACTCGTTCGAGCAGATTGACTTCAAGTCGTGGGATGCAAGAACCCCAAGGTGGCGAGATGTACCAGCACAGATTTAGCGCGTTAATGTGGTCAATCATGATGCTCGTCTCCCTAGCAAGTAGTTAATGGCTTCTGGGTCGATTTCGGCAATGCGCTTTTTAAGATGCTGTGGTGGATTGTCAAAAAACCTTTTAAGATGCCATTTACGAATCTGATAATATCTAACAGAATGCCTACCAGTAGAAAGCCAGCCACGTCTTACCCAGCCGGAAACAGTTGTAGGATGAACACAAAGGATACGAGCAATTTCAGCAGCACTATAGTTATCAAGAAATGGGCGTGTGGAGTAACCCAGATTCCAGAGCTTGGTAGAAATAGCGTCGGGTGTACGGAAATAGCCGTGTCTTTTAAGAATTGAGGCAATTTGTTTGGGGGTATAAAGTTCAGCTTTCGCCTCAAGAATTGTGAGTTCTTCTTCAGTCTATTTTGTAGTTTTGATAATCATATATAGCCTTCCTAGATTTATGCAGATATGGAATCATTGGGAAAACAGCTTTTAACAATTCGGGCGCTGATTGATTCAAAGTCAACTCGAAAAATATTCAAATCAGTCAGCATTTTCCCACTGTTGTATAAGTCGGTAATGTATTGTTTGATAGCAGGTTCATCAAGCCCATTAGGAATATCAATATGGGCTTCACTTGTGATTTTTTCAACAACTGTAACGATGACTTTCATCTTGGTAATTCCAATATGATTAATGGAGTGTTATAGAAGTCAGAAGTGATATTTTTACTGACTCCTATATTCAGAAACGCGTTACACTACCCCAGCTTTTACTGTTTGCAAGTGTTGCATCCATGTCTTGATTGCTGTTAACTCATCACCACCGTTAGCCACTGCATCAACAACTTGCTTTTGATAAGAAGATTCCGCATGATTAGGATGCTTACATTTGTCCGATGCCCAAGCTAAACACATCATTCTTATTAGCTCATCAATCTTTTCTTCAGGTAATAAACTAGGACGGTCAACATCTTTAAATTGCAGCCACTCTTTAACTAAATCAACTGGATAATCCAGCAATATACGAATGTTTCGTACTCGTAAATCCTGTGGATGGATTGCTTGAGGGACTACACTAAGTTTCGGTGTTGGTGGAATAGTTGAAGATGTCCCACCTAAAAGACATTGGATATCATGAATGATGCTTGCCCAATCGATATCCTTACTCCACTCTCTCTTGATCCTGGTTTTAGTCGCTGCATCATAAAGATTGCAGAAAACTGTATTCTTTTCCCCAGCAGTAGCAGCAATAATTAATGGTTTCTCAAAACTTTGGATACATGATGCAGCCAGAAGAAAGCTTTTGGCAAAGTTAGTCTCCACCGAAGTTCTGATGACATAAAGTTCATCGGCGCTGACAACAATCTCAAGTTTGATATTATCCTTGCCTTGGAATTCTTTAGTTATCAATCGCAACTCTGACAAATAGCCAGCCAATGCACGTTGAGTCACTGGTATTTTTTTATCTTGATTAATATCAAACTTGTACCAAACGTAGCATTCCCCATTTACTTCTCCCTGATTGACGTACAAGTAAACTGGTTCAGGTGGATTGCAAAGACCTAGTTGAATTTCAGTATTCATGATTTTCTGTAGTGTGTACTTGGTTGTGAAGGGAGTATTAACTTTCTGTATGTAGCAATTACTCAAACAAGTAATAATTCGAGTGATCGCTTTCGTTCTAATCCAGAATCTTGTTATATCTGCAATTCTTTTCTAGCTCGTGCTTGAGGTAAGACAGTGCAGTTTGAGCATCCCCTATAGTTAAATCAGGGTGATAGTTGAGTGCTTTGAAATCAGGATGTACCACAATCTCGTTCAGAATAAATTTTGCAGCATCAATTAGCGTATGTAGAGGAGGATGAGGCATTTTCAATTGCTCCTATTTGTTAAAATTCTTCAGCAATCTCTAGCAAAAAGCCGTATCCCGGATTTCTCACAAGTGAGAAAAAAAATGCTTGGATTAGCCAAATTTAAGATGATTTAATTAATACATCATCAAAATACCTCCAGAACGTGGGCAACTCAAAGTAAAGACCGACCCCATTAAAGATATATAAAATACATCAAAAGCAATAAATACTGAAAAGACTAACTTCTAGTAATAAAAATTGATATGCCAAGTCATGGGTTTAAATCAAGTAAAATAACCCTAAAAACCAGCTATTAAAAATCAAAATCAGTTATTACTTATGAATTCAATTAGGTCATTATCAGCCAGGGCAAGGTAATTGAGATAAACTCTTATAAACCATTGCGAAAATCTCTTTATAAGGGCAGGCACTACTAATTGCGATTAAAATTAGTCGTTGACTAATAGTAATGACGGCTCCTAGCTTCAATAATTTTGTGCGTATAGTCTCAACAGTTGCATTTTTGAATTCCGTCTTTGCTAAACATTGTTCTCGTAGAGCATTCATCAAAATATAAGCAATAGACGCAAACCACAAACGTAATTGATTTCCTTCAAACGTATGGGTACTTGTTCTATCACTATGTAACCCTAGCTTTTGTTCTTTTAAACAATTTTCCATATTCCCGCGCGGGCAGTACTTTTGAGTATAAAGTCGCCCTGGCGGGATTTTATTAACAGGGAGCGAAGTGACTACAAAGCGAGTATCGACTTCTTCATAGCTATATTCAACTTTGGCAACAACACGACGACTATGGCTCCAGCTATCTAGAGTTTGATAGTCAAGAGAACAATACCAAACTGAGTTATTAACAAATGCTGCTGCATCATTTGTTAAATCTGGTGATGGGGAGAATAAGGTTTCAAAAAAATCGACTATCGGTTTAAGCCTTCCTGAGTATTCTTCAGATGCACGATGCTTTATTGATTGAGATAGCTGAATTAGCCTCGGATTTTGTGCCAGTCCAAACACATAATCAATTTCAGTTTGAGATTCACACCATGACATAATATCTTCTCTAGAATAAGCGCTATCTCCACGAATAATAATTTTCACATCCTTCCATCGTGAACGTATTATTTTTATGACCCGTTGTAATTCTGACAATCCCCCTTCTGCTGGGTCTACGTTAGATGCACGAAGTTTTGCTGCTAGTATTTGTTGACCGCAGAAAATATAAAGTGGAGCATAACAATATCCCCGATAATAGGGATTAAAAAATGTTTCTTCTTGATTACCATGAACTAAATCATCAGTAACATCTAAATCCAAAATTATCTCTCGTGGAGGTTTTGGGTAGGATTCTAAAAATATTTCAACCAAAAGATTTTCTATCGCTTCTGCATCATGTTCAATGCGGTGATATCGACTATCCACTCTTGATGATACGTTTTCTGGACAATGCTCGATACGATTTAAGGTACTTTTTCCCGCCAATGTAATTGATTCTTGCTCCGAATTAATCACTTTTCCAACTGCAAGTGCAAATATCGCATCATGGCGTAGAGTTTCGTGGTCATTTAAGTCTTCATAGCCCATGATTAAGCCATATATTCTTTGTGCAATTAAGCTATTAATTGGATGCAGAATTTTATTTGGCTCTCGGTAGTCTTTGAAACATGCTGCCAGCCGTGATGTTATTTCTCTTTTTCTGTCCAGTTCCGCAATTAGTATTAGTCCTGCATCCGATGTTACAGGTTTACCCTTGAAATTAACTATAACTGGACATGACTTTACAGGTTCAAATCTGAACTGTTCCGGTATACAATCGTTTTTATTTGGGGTCATACTTCAAACTGCTGAAACTCTTTTGCAATATACATTTTGGCAGTTTTTGACCCCTATTCCTTCAAGCTTTGTGAGAAATCCGGGGTATCCAGTGTTTTGCACTTGGACTAGTTTCTTATCGAGCAGATATTGGATGATAGTTTCCGAAAACTGAATGCGATGTAATGGAGCAGAACCACCAGAACAGCGGAGCGAACGCAACAATCTAGCTGAAGTACGCTCCACATAATTGTCAACAACCTTAGCCATTGGTGAACCCTCCAGTAACTATTGATAACTGTTGTTGCAGGATGGATATCTGACGCTGATAGAAGTCAATCTCTGCTGTGATTTGTATGAATAATTCTTGTGGAGAGAGAGGCTGAATTTGATTCTCTTGCAAGTACGATATCTCGTCAGAATTCTTGTTAGGCATCATTGCATAACGCCAACCGAAACAATTCGCAATTCGCAATGGGCTGCGCCCCGCTACGCTAACGCAATTCGCAGTTAAGGACTTCCAAATAAAGAAATATCCAATTGCTTTTAAGGCAGGGAAAGGGGAGCAGGAAGAGAGAAAGCCGTTTTGATTTGGTGAAATTGGATAATTTATTTCTTGGAGTTCTCTTAAAGATAATTGCGAATTGCGAACTGCGAATTGCGAATTGCCTTGCTGTGTTCGCTGTTCCAAAGCAAAGCGAGGGTAACCCCAGTGTCGGGGAATGGATATTGTGGGTTGCATTGTTGTAATTGGTGAATGAAGGGATGAATTAGGCAGAGGTGCAGAGGAGCAGAGGAGCAGAGGAGAGATGTTGTACAGATTCTTTCCCCTCTGCCCCCCTGCACCCTTGCCCCCCTGCCTTTCTACGCTGCGACTAACTCCAAGTGCGACTCATACCCCCGTAACCGTTCCCAGTCCTCGGAGGTTAGTTCATCAACTGGGCGATCCAGCAATTGCTCACATTCGGTCGCTTCTGCATCTAGCAACTGCTGTAGTTCCTCGGTAGTCAGTTGTTGGAGTGGTCGATATTGCAAGTATTCAGGAGTGGGTTCAGTGGAGAGTGAAGTGTCTACGATTGAAAGCGAACGCACTGCTTCATAGACCGAGTTAGAATACTGTTGCTGACCTGAACAACCCACAATCACCCACCAGTTACCGTTAGTGCAGCCGACTTGTCCCAGTTTCAGGTCGTTGTGGTAAATCCCATCGTCGAGAATTTCAAAACCGTAATTTTGGCACTCGTTGAAGATATGCGCCATGATTCGGTTTTCAGTAGTGTGAGGTAATTCTGGTTTTTGTGGTGGGAGTGCAAGTTGCTGATTTTCTGTAACTAATTCAGCTTCTCCAAAAGGTACTCGTTCATTGAGAGTGCCGTCCTTGTGATGCCATTGAATGAAGCGGTAACATCTGGCATAAGTATTGGCGCGGAATTTTTCGACACCCTCCACCAAGACTACCCAAGGTTGGGTTAGGTGATTATCGTAGGTGATCCAAGCGATGATTTCATCACCTGCGTAGACTTCATGATCGTAAAACGAGATTTCCACTGTTCTGAGTTCTTCGGGGGCTACCGCTTCGGCTTGCTGGGCGATGTAGCGATTCAGTTCGGCTTGGGCAACAGTTTGCTCGCCAACTTTTTGAAGCTGCGTGGACTGATGAGCGGTGATTGCATCTATCCAAGTTTGGCGCTGAGTTTTGTTGCCTGCTGGGCTTATGCCGAGTTCTGCGGCAATTCTTTTGAGGCGCGGGAGGGTGTAGCGCGAGAGGGCTTGCTGGGTGTATGCGAGATAGGTCATAATAGAAACTCCTGTAATAGGGTCAAAGGGTGATCGCAACAAGTTTTCCACGACTGGCGATTGCCCTCTGTTATGTCTTATCTTACCAACTAATAGTGGGTTGTACAATAGGTTGTTAGATAACAGTTGGTTATTTAACAGATGCTTACAATAAATACTATTAATAGATAGACTTCTGAGAGTGGGTTAGTCTATTTATATGCATTCAAATCATGGCTGTGGAAGTAAGACTCAAAGAAATTAGAAAAGCTAGAGGGATTTCCCAAAATGAACTTGCAAGGCGGCTAGAAATGTCGTTGACTAATGTTCAAAAAATTGAATATGGACAAGCCAAGTCAATACCTTTAGATACGCTGGACAGGTTGTGTAAAATATTACAATGTGAAGTAGGTGAGTTACTAGTTCGTGTTCCAGACAACGATGGAGGAAATTCAGAAATACCTGTAAGTCAGATTACTTCATTCACAGAGCAAAATACTTCCATAGATGAATTTAAACCTACTGATGATCAGAAAATTAAAAAATCTGTCAGCATAATTTTTCCATTTGAAAAAAAATCAGCATGAGTGCTTTGATCTCAAACTCAAACTAGGGTTGCCGAAGATGGCTAAAGTTTGTATTTGTTGTGGTTTTAGTAATCGGCTCTTACTGGAACACTTTATTCCACAGTCTATTACTTAAAATGAACTAACTTATGATTGTGGCTTACCTTGAAGTGATTGTAATAACCTCAAATGTATTTGCAACTAATCTAAGCAAACGCTACTGAAAATAAAGGGTGGAATAATGGCTAAACCACCATCTTCGCGCAAAAAAGCCACCTCCGCCGCATCCAATAACGATAAATTATCGGCTAGTTCTGCGGAGGATATTTTTGAGCCAGAAGACCCAGCTTCAGCAACAATCACCGTTAATGCTGTTGAAATCCCTGAATTAACCGAGCAAGAGCAAAGCGATCGCTTGCATTTGGAACGGCAAGTAGAAAAAGCGTTTTACCTTGCGGGTAAAGCCTTAACTCAATTACGAGACAGAAAGCTGTACCGAAGTACGCACAAAACCTTTGAGGAATACTGCCGAGAGCGTTTTGGTTTCGAGCGGCGTTATCCGTACAGGTTGATGGAAAGTACGGTGGTTGTGGATAATCTCATAAAAATGTGTCCTAATAGGACACATTTTCAAAATGATTTGGACACATCTGCCCCAGATTCTAGTGAAGGACAAATTTTACCGATCAACGAATATCAGTTGCGGCCTTTGATTCCGTTAGAGCCGGAAGTACAAAGAGAAGCTTGGCAGCAGGCGGTGGAGGAAGCGGGTGGTAAAGTCCCAAGTGGTAGGATTGTGAAAGATGTCGTGCAGCGCATTATTGAGCGAACCAGAATACCAAACACCTATCAGCTAGGCGAAGTCTGCCAAATCCTTGCAAAAGATAATCCTGAACTCAGGGGGAAGGGTGGGTGTTGGGGCATTGTTAGTCAGGTGAATGATTTTAGCTGTACTGTCAGAACCTGGGATGGGGAGTATACGGTTGGGTTGCAGTACCTGAAGTCCTACAACTACCTACCCCAGGAATGTCAGCAGATGCAGGTGATTTGCGATCGCATTAATCGACTACAGAAGAGCGAAAATTTAGAAGAAGCTGCTCGTGCTATGTTGAAATATCTGGGGGAGTTGAAGCGACCGTATTTGACTGCGGTGGAAGAAAAGCTGTTGAGTTTGATTGAGCAAGAATCTGGGATTACGGATTGAGGCGACCCGTGAAAAAACTCGACAATAATAAATACTCATCTTATGATTAATTAATCAGCTTGATGTTTGGCAAGTCGAAGCGAGGTCAAAAACGCCGGAGACTCGTCAAAATCGCCAGAACCTTGACAACGTAATAGTTTCAAAGTTTCAGTGCTAAGGGAAGTTGCAAATTACTTGCAATAAGAGCGGCTGAAAATGACCAAAATTTTCGATCCGTCAAAACACTTCCCAGGAAGCTTGCTCTGTAACAGTTTCAGCACCGAGCGGTTTCCATTGACTAAATCCCCTCACGGGGACTGAAACATGAGGATTAGTTATTAATGAAAAAACCCGCGCTCTACGTTTCCATTGACTAAATCCCCTCACGGGGACTGAAACACAGGTAGAAGCCCAGCAAACCGGAGGTCATTAAGAAGTTTCCATTGACTAAATCCCCTCACGGGGACTGAAACAGTACTTGTACCTACACCGGGTACTATCTGCTGACTAAAGTTTCCATTGACTAAATCCCCTCACGGGGACTGAAACACTTATCACGAGTTGTTGCTGCTAGCTCCTTCTCTAGTTTCCATTGACTAAATCCCCTCACGGGGACTGAAACATGGAACGTTTTACTCTTCTGTTGGCGGTGCGTCAGAGGAGGGTTTCCATTGACTAAATCCCCTCACGGGGACTGAAACAAAAATCACCATCAACAAATTCTAATCTGCACCACAGTTTCCATTGACTAAATCCCCTCACGGGGACTGAAACATTTAACACTTAAGCTGGTCAGCTTGGGCTTTTTGGGTTTCCATTGACTAAATCCCCTCACGGGGACTGAAACATAACCTGTATACAAGTTTATGAACAATATCTTAAAAGGGTTTCCATTGACTAAATCCCCTCACGGGGACTGAAACACGAGATGAATTTTTGGGCGATGACGCAACGCCCAGTTTCCATTGACTAAATCCCCTCACGGGGACTGAAACATCAAGTTGCAGCAGGAGGCAGAAAAGCAATCGCACAAGTTTCCATTGACTAAATCCCCTCACGGGGACTGAAACAATCAGATGGTTCACAAAATGCTAGCAGCGCAGGTTGAGTTTCCATTGACTAAATCCCCTCACGGGGACTGAAACCTTTGCTTTTTCAAAACATCAAAAGCATTAGCAGTTTGTTTCCATTGACTAAATCCCCTCACGGGGACTGAAACATTTAAAAGCTCACTTAGTTCTGACCACCAAATACAGGTTTCCATTGACTAAATCCCCTCACGGGGACTGAAACTTTCAATACTTATAATTTCCTGTCCTTCCCTGACTGGGTTTCCATTGACTAAATCCCCTCACGGGGACTGAAACTTGATTTCAGCTTGGCTTGCCAAAGGGTATCTGATGGAGTTTCCATTGACTAAATCCCCTCACGGGGACTGAAACATACAACAGTTAGAATCAGGAGAAGCTTACAAAAAGGTTTCCATTGACTAAATCCCCTCACGGGGACTGAAACCAAGTACAGTTTGAATGGCTAATATATCCCCTAAAAGTTTCCATTGACTAAATCCCCTCACGGGGACTGAAACGCAGAGTTGGGAGTGTCGCATTTGTCGCCGCAAGAGGTTTCCATTGACTAAATCCCCTCACGGGGACTGAAACCAAACCATTGTTGTAAGCCTATCACCTGTTTCAACATTCAAGGTTTCCATTGACTAAATCCCCTCACGGGGACTGAAACAACACCCCAGAGTTGCCAGTAACTTTTACTGCATAGGTTTCCATTGACTAAATCCCCTCACGGGGACTGAAACCCGAGAAATTGCACCTGCTGCGATCGCAACACCAGAGTTTCCATTGACTAAATCCCCTCACGGGGACTGAAACCTGTATATGTAGCAGGAATAAAGCTTTTGCGTGTTGGTTTCCATTGACTAAATCCCCTCACGGGGACTGAAACTAACTTTGCAGCTTGATCAATCATGGTTAATTTTGCGTTTCCATTGACTAAATCCCCTCACGGGGACTGAAACACATCTCCGATTGTTTTTAAGTCTTTAATAATTTGAGTTTCCATTGACTAAATCCCCTCACGGGGACTGAAACAGATTTACGAAGATAGATCGGACTGCAATCTTACCTAATGTTTCCATTGACTAAATCCCCTCACGGGGACTGAAACGATATATTGTTAGCAGTAGCCGCAATCACCCCATTTTGAGTTTCCATTGACTAAATCCCCTCACGGGGACTGAAACTTTCTATGCACATACATAAAAAAAAGGGGCTTTTGTTGGTTTCCATTGACTAAATCCCCTCACGGGGACTGAAACATTGAACAGAAAGAGAATTTCCTTAATCTGATACTGTTTCCATTGACTAAATCCCCTCACGGGGACTGAAACATGTCGATAATAAAATGTTGCGTTTATGGCAAACATTGTTTCCATTGACTAAATCCCCTCACGGGGACTGAAACTTGCTAAACAAAAATTAGATAAATATTATCAAGAGTTAAAGTTTCCATTGACTAAATCCCCTCACGGGGACTGAAACGTTAGACCCACATAATTCTAATGCTAGGTTACTATTTTGTTTCCATTGACTAAATCCCCTCACGGGGACTGAAACGTACCTAGCGATCGCCTAAGCTCCTTATCTAGTTGGTTTCCATTGACTAAATCCCCTCACGGGGACTGAAACCTGCCACTCTCCAAATAATTCTTGATGCAAATCAGTTTCCATTGACTAAATCCCCTCACGGGGACTGAAACTCTACTTTGTCTCCTTGCTCAAGTTTGAGAATGAACTGGTTTCCATTGACTAAATCCCCTCACGGGGACTGAAACATGTCAATCTACGATGACTTGCCTGTTAACAGAAAAGTTTCCATTGACTAAATCCCCTCACGGGGACTGAAACATTCTCTCCTCCCTCCTTTGCATTTTTTACGTAAAGATGTTTCCATTGACTAAATCCCCTCACGGGGACTGAAACAATGTAGCGATCTACACATTGTTTTTATTCCGATACAGTTTCCATTGACTAAATCCCCTCACGGGGACTGAAACGCTTATGGGACAACTGATTTGGTTTATTACACTCAAGTTTCCATTGACTAAATCCCCTCACGGGGACTGAAACACTCTCGTAGTTTTTCTTGTGGGTTCTCGGACTGGTCGTTTCCAAACTTAATTACCCCGCAAGGAGACTGAAACGTTTGTAGAGGCTAGCAAGTATATTGATATTCCTCATCCAGGTTTCCATAGACAAAAAGCGAACTCTCCAACTTCATCTAGCGATCGCTGGTGGTGTTTATGAGCCATTACTCCACAATATGTCAAAGGATTTCGCGAAAATCCTGTTGAAATAGCGCCAAAACAGACTCAAATGGTAAATTAAAAAGCCTGTATATCTATGTTTTGTCGATGAATTATTGGCTGATGAAATCAGAACCAGAAGCCTACAGTATCGCTGACCTTCAACAGCAGGGTGAAACTGTCTGGGATGGTGTACGCAATTACCAAGCTCGCAATTATCTACGTCAAATGCTGATCGGAGACTTAGCTTTTTTCTATCACTCCAACACTCCTTGTCCTGGCATTGCTGGGTTAATGCGTGTAACCAAAACAGATATTGCTGACCCGACACAATTTAAGCTAGATAGTAAATACTATGATTCAAAATCGACTCCTGAATCACCACGGTGGCAAACAGTTTTAGTAGAGTTCGTTGAAGCGTTTAACCAGCCCATCTTATTGTCAACACTCAGGGAGAAATTTAGCCCTGGAGAATTGATACTGGTCAGAACAGGAAATCGGTTATCAGTGATGCCCATCAGTGAAGCAGTAGCTCAGAAAATCTTAGCGATGAAAATGGTTTAAACGCCGAGTCCCAATATCCAAGAATCAGTTATAGTCAAGAAAATACTCGACAAACCTAAGTAATCGCCATATGATGTCTGTATCAGCCTCATATTTGGCAAGTCGAAGCGAGAGCAAAATCTCTGGGGACTCGTCAAAATTGCCAGAACCTTGACAATATAATAGTTTCAAAGTTTCAGTGCTAAGGGAAGTTGCAAATTACTTGCAATAAGAGCGGCTGAAAATGACCCAAATTTTCGATCCGTCAAATCACTTCCCAGGAAGCTTGCTCTGTAATAGTTTCAGCACCGAGCAGTTTCCACGAACCATTACCCCGCAAGGGGACTGAAACTTCAAAGGATTGCAAGCACTGGTGCATTTCATCTACGTTTCCACGAACCATTACCCCGCAAGGGGACTGAAACGTTATCCCAACCAGTCGATTAATTGAGAGGTTAAAAGTTTCCACGAACCATTACCCCGCAAGGGGACTGAAACTTGGTTCTACTGCCACAGGGAATCCTGGGACTGACGTTTCCACGAACCATTACCCCGCAAGGGGACTGAAACACCCAACCAGCGTGAGGTGCTGTCTTGGTACTGTTAGGTTTCCACGAACCATTACCCCGCAAGGGGACTGAAACATTGTTTCCAATGGTGGGCAACAAATACCGGGAAACTTGCGTTTCCACGAACCATTACCCCGCAAGGGGACTGAAACGAGTGTAGCAATGGCAGGCTTCTTTACCGGAGGGGCTGCAAGTTTCCACGAACCATTACCCCGCAAGGGGACTGAAACCAAGCATCGTGCAAGCCACCCGCATACTAGATCGTGTTTCCACGAACCATTACCCCGCAAGGGGACTGAAACCAAGTACCCGTATCAATTGTTGATGCGAAAAAACGTTTCCACGAACCATTACCCCGCAAGGGGACTGAAACGGGAATGGCCCCATTTTAGGTTGAACGCCCAGAGTGTTTCCACGAACCATTACCCCGCAAGGGGACTGAAACGCTTAGGGGATGCCATTAACCCTCTGAATATCTTAGGTTTCCACGAACCATTACCCCGCAAGGGGACTGAAACTTGTGATTTACGTACTGGGAAAGCTTATACCGCTGGTTTCCACGAACCATTACCCCGCAAGGGGACTGAAACGATATTGCGATCGCTCCTCCATAAATAGGATATCGGGTTTCCACGAACCATTACCCCGCAAGGGGACTGAAACTTTGAATTACTGCTGTTACTCCGGGAATGCCTTGCAGGTTTCCACGAACCATTACCCCGCAAGGGGACTGAAACAATGATTGTGAACAGTAGAAGTACCAAGGAAAAGAGTGTTTCCACGAACCATTACCCCGCAAGGGGACTGAAACATTGTTTTAGCCATTTTTAGGCGTGCGATCGCGGCAGGTTTCCACGAACCATTACCCCGCAAGGGGACTGAAACTTTCGTAACTTTTGCCGTTAAATTCGAAATTAGCAAAGTTTCCACGAACCATTACCCCGCAAGGGGACTGAAACTACTGCTCCACCTTTCCAAGCAGTGTTGTTGATAAAAGTTTCCACGAACCATTACCCCGCAAGGGGACTGAAACCGGACAACGCTGGCTAAGTATGACACAGCAATTAGGTTTCCACGAACCATTACCCCGCAAGGGGACTGAAACCCGCAGACAAGGAGGCGGTTTATAGCGATCACCGTCAAGCGTTTCCACGAACCATTACCCCGCAAGGGGACTGAAACCCTTGAGATATGTGAGCCAATTCTGAGCGATCGCGTTTCCACGAACCATTACCCCGCAAGGGGACTGAAACCCAATACACTGAGCAACAACTACGCGATCAGCAAAACAGCTTTGTTTCCACGAACCATTACCCCGCAAGGGGACTGAAACTTTTTTCTCATCCATAGTCACGATATACTCTTTGGGTTTCCACGAACCATTACCCCGCAAGGGGACTGAAACTACCTATGCTTTAGCTAAAGTGTCTGCCCTTTTATGGCTTTGTTTCCACGAACCATTACCCCGCAAGGGGACTGAAACCACCACAATCTAAGATATTTGTTCTTGCGATCGCCGCGTTTCCACGAACCATTACCCCGCAAGGGGACTGAAACGTTCATCTACCTGGGGTGCAATGCCTGAGCTAACTAATGTTTCCACGAACCATTACCCCGCAAGGGGACTGAAACCTTACGACAACCGATCCGGGTATAGAGAGTGGGCTAGCAGCGTTTCCACGAACCATTACCCCGCAAGGGGACTGAAACTTTTCCAAGAGACTCGCAAATAGCAAACGCGTCCGGTTTCCACGAACCATTACCCCGCAAGGGGACTGAAACACAAAATCGTTATTACTCAAACAGAGAGCGGATATCAGTTTCCACGAACCATTACCCCGCAAGGGGACTGAAACCACCTGGAATCTTTTTCTCTTCTCCATTTTCATCAAACGTTTCCACGAACCATTACCCCGCAAGGGGACTGAAACTTCTAGATAATTACCGATAACTGAGACAGGGTAGGCTGTGTTTCCACGAACCATTACCTCGCAAGGGGACTGAAACGCACGTCGTCTCAGCGATGGCTACAGAGATAGGCATGGGGTTTCCACGAACCATTACCCTGCAAGGGGACTGAAATCTTTATAAGTAAGTTTCCACAAACCATTACCCTGTAAGGGAATTAAAAATTGAATCGAATTCTTAGCTTTCGTTGCAAAGCTCTTGAATCACCCGTGAGAACTCTTGAGTCAGGAAATCTGAACCAGTAGCACTATAAACTTGCTGTAACTGTTGGTAAAACCATAAAGTTCCTTCCCTACCAGTTTTAAACTCTTTCCAAATGCTGCTGCCGTGTTGTCGGAGGTCTGACAATAATGACCTTGCATTGTGCAGTTTATCTGCCAAAGACACCCGCAGGACTGAGGGTGAAGCATGACGCAGATTTTCTAAATATCTCTGTTTCCGCTCGAACCAAGGAGGTTTCGGGTATGTGTCACATTCGGTGCAGCCATCAACTATCATAGCGATTGTCTCACCGAAACGCTGACGGATTTCCTCACGGGTGGATTTGCCGCCTTGGTCTTCTATTGCATCGTGCAATAGGCCCGCGATCGCTTCTTCTTCGGTTCCGCCAGCTTCTAGTATGAGTGCGGCGACACTCAACAGATGAGCCACATAGGGGACACCACTAATCTTGCGAGTTTGGTTAGCGTGGAGACGAGTTGCATAAACTAATGCTTCTTCAAATTTTGTTGTTAACTGTAATGTATTCATAGGAAAATTAATGTTGATGGTAAAGCTGAAATTCTTTGGCTACATCGTCGGCAATACTTTGTCTTAATTCATAAGGAAAGAGAACTTCGCATTTAGGCCGCCATGCACGTAAACGCATGATGACGTTGTTATCTCTGTATTTCTCGTCTTGATAACGAATAAATACTTGATAATAAGCATCTTGGGGCGAGCGATTGGCCAGAATTTTGAGCAAAGTCTGTTGTTCTGGTTGTTCGATTTTTTGTTTAATTAATTTTTGTGCTTGTTGGTAAGAAATTTCTTCAAAGGTTTCATGTCTTTCAGTACCCTTGACATAGCGATCGCCAAAATCTCGCTCAAACCGTATCAACATGAGTTGTGAAGGCAAATAAAAATCAAATCCCCAAGCTTTAGACATTTCCAAAGCAATATAATCTGGGCTGGGTAAAATATGCTTTTGATAATTTTGGACTAAATTTAAGGGCAATCCGGAGTTATCCCAACTCAAAAGAATCATCTTTTGAATACGGTCAAGGCGGAAGTTATACCATTCGCTTTGTTTCTCGGGGCTTTCACCGTAAGCACATAAATAAACTGCCCTCTGTACGTAGTAAATACAGACTGGATAAACAATGCAATCAAGCTGATGCCCAACTTTGGCACTTGCGTAAGTTAGTTTAATTGGTGGAACTGGAGTTTTTGCCCAAAGCTCTCTTAACTGATACTGCCAATCATCAACAGCATCTAAGGTACTACGAGGTACAACATAGTCTACTTTCAGAAAAAAGCGTTGTACCCCGTTAATTTTCTGAAAGTGATTCTGGGCAAATCCCACCAAATCATCGTGAAGGAAATTTAATTCATAAACACTCAGTTTGTTAGATTCAGCTTCATCTTTTGGCGTAACTGGACGTTCTGGAAACTCGCTGACACGGTAATATTTTTCGTTTTTATAAACCAACCAACCTAAGTCTGCTAGAACTTCCAAATCGCCTTGCAAGGAACGACGAGTTATACCAAACAATCTTCGCTTTAATACTTTTCTAGAATCTGTTATCCCAGTGTGAGCCATCAACGATTCTTGCCATTGGTGAGCAACAACACCCGTTTTCTCGTTAAATAACCACTCTTGAGTTGTTTTAGCACAGGGGCAATTAGGATCGTGCAAGCTTGGAACTTCTTCGCCTTTAGTGTGAGTGAAACTAAAAAATGCGTCTCGCCATTCCGCGTAAGTAAACGAATCATTTAAAGCTAAACGCTCTTGACGATCGCCATAGAGAGATCGCAACCACACCCATAATCGAATTGTCCGCAACAGTTTTTGCTTTAGTGAACCGCGTGCTAACCATTGCAATAATTCAACTTGAGCAACGTCTTGAAATACTAATTCAGACACAGCCGAATCTCGATAAATAACTTTCTTTAAGATACATCCTTTTGGAAGACATCTTTTCCAAGTGCGTGTATGATGTACCCAGCAAATCAAAGCAATGGTAATGTCTACTTACAAAATTGAGATTAAAGACAACCTATTACGAGTAAGTTTTGGCGAAACTGCCCAAAATGACCAGATTGTACGTGATGCCGCAGCCCGATTGGAGGAAATGGCAACACTAGGTGAATTAGCAGGAGGTCAGTTACTCAAGATTAACGGGCCGATTTCTATACCTGTAGCATTTGTTTTAGCACACAAGCTGGCTCACATCTACGGGGCAGTTGCTTTTTACGATCCTAAGTTAGGTAAATATGTGATTTGTATCACACACAATCCTTCATATAAATTGGGAGACTTAATTGATTGATATTTGATGGGCAAAAAATGAGTGTAGTTATTAGTAAATTTTATGACAACGTATCATATCAGTCTGGAAGGCGATGTTTTGAAAGTCAGGTTTGGCAGACCTGCGAATGGTGACCAAATAGTGCAGGATGCGGCGGCTCGTTTAGATCAGATGTTGGCATTAGGTGAACTATCTGGAGGAAAACTACTAAAGATTGATGGGCCAGCATCTGTTGCCGTTAGTTATTTGATAGCCCACAAGATATCTCATCTGTATAGTGCGATCGCTGTTTTTGACCCCAAGATTGGTAGACCAGGGTATAAAACTTTTATTACAGCAGTTTCCCAAACTCCGGCATACACAATCGGCGAACTTATTGAAACGGATGAACCGCACAAGACTAAACCAATTATCAAAGTTGTACTTTGTGGCCCTCCACAGTCTGGTAAGTCATGTTTGCGTGAGGGTTTAAAGCAAGCAATAAGCGCTATTCCTGGCGCACCCTATCCTTATGTAATTACTGCCTGTCCAGATGGTGAAGGCGCTTGGTTTTCTGATGCTGCACGGCGAGATCCAGATTTAGCAAGACAACTGAAGGATGAGTATAAAGCCAAGTTCACGGCAGAATTTGCACAGAAAGCTGCGGGTTGGGTACGGAGCGCTAATACACCACTAAACATTATCGATGTAGGCGGTAAAATCAGCCAAGAAAATCGAGTCATTATGCGTGAGGCAACTCATGCGGTGATTTTAGCTGGGAATGAGGGCAAGGAAGAAGTTCTGCTATGGGAAGAGTTTTGCCGCGATTTGAATATACATATCATTGCTAATCTTGATAGCGATCTTCAAGCTAAAAAAGATAAATTTGTAACTCAATCACCGTTGCTAACTGGGAGTATTCATTGTCTTAAACGGGGAGAGGATGTTTCATCTCGTCCTATAGTACAGGCTTTAGGGCGGCTATTGGTGGGGTTGTGCGGTAGTTCGCAATTGTAGTAAAAAAAAGTTTTTATGATGACAAGCTCTCAAGTCGCGTTACAGGTTGTTCAACAAGCGATCGCAGCCTTGGCTGGATGGGCAGATCCAAATAATCCATTAACTTCTAAACTCAATTTTGTTGAGGAATATCCAGAAGTTACCAGAGCCAAAGAAATTCTAGGTTGGAAAAAAGATACAGAAGTAGGTACATTACGCCTGTTATTTGACAGAGTGAATCCATCTGATGAACTCAAGCAAGAAACATCAGAACTGCATTACCATCCACTGATGCCTATTGATAATGACAACAAAGAATATCCAAAGATTCCTTACCCTTTAAATTATGAACCTCAAGAAGAACAAAAAGCTTTCAAAGAAAAAATTAAAAAAGAAGTTTTAGAGTCTCTTCATGAAAATTGGGAAAATCTTTCTTTGTTAATGCTGATATTAGAAAAGTTTGGCTCATGTCTTAGCTTTACAGAATCTGATGTAGCTTTGGTAGATATGAATAGAGCTACAGCAGCAGTTGCAGTAGCATTATTCGATAATTCTGAAGCTGAAAATATTAGCTTGATTGCTGGTGATTTATCAGGTATCCAAAAATTTATTTATACTATTTCTTCGGATGGCGCGCTTAAATCACTGAGGGCGAGAAGTTTTTATCTTGAATTGGTTACAGAAGAAATTGTACAGCAGCTTTTAGAAGAGTTAAATTTACCACGAACTAGCATTATATATGCAGGTGGAGGGAATTTGTACTTACTAGCTGCGGCAAGTAATAAAACAGAGGAGAAAGTTAAACAAATTCAAAATGAGTTTAATAATTGGCTAATAAATAAATTTCAACACAAAGTATTTCTAGCTCTTGAGTGTAAAACTTTTTATACTAATGATATAGTAAATAAAAATTTATCATCTCATTGGAATGAAGTAATTCACCAACTTAATAAGCAAAAAAAGCGTAAGTTTTATGAACAGATAAATAACTTACTTGCAGTACGTGATAGTTTTGGCGATCGCTGTCGCGTTTGCTATAGAGATGATACTACAGATTTAGAGCAATTAAATACTGAAGATGATTCTATTCTTGCTTGCCCAACTTGCCGTGAAATGTTCCAGCTAGGTAGTCAGTTATTTAAAACTAAGGCTGTTGTGCGTTCGCGTCATAATAATATATCAAGTAAGTCAGATGCCGATTATATTATTAATAATTCTCACTATTTTCTCTTTAACCAACTACCAACACAACAAATTCAAAATGATGAAACACTATTCTTAATCAATAACTGGAAAATAAAAGATTATCACTTACCTCATTCTGTACCTCTTTTACTAGGAAATTATGGTCAAGAAAGTTTTGAAAACCAAGGAAATTTTATCCGCGCTCATGAATTAGCAGAAGAAGCAAAAGGAATAAAAAGAGTTGGTTATCTACGAATGGATGTAGATAATCTAGGAAAAATATTTGCTAAGGGATTGGGTGATAATCACACTTTGCCAAGGCTTGCGGGATTATCACGTCAGATGAGTTATTTTTTTAAGGTGTATCTCAATAGTTTGGCAGCTAATAGAAAAGATACTTTACCTGAGAATCATAAAATATTAACTAATGACAAAAATCAAAAAAAATTTGCACGGCTAAATCTTTTGTTTATCTATGCAGGTGGAGATGATTTATTTGTCAGTGGTTCTTGGGATGAAGTTGTTGAATTTGCTTTTGATATCTACCAATCTTTTCGAGCTTACACAGGTCATAATCCATATATTACACTCTCGGGAGGTATCAGTATTAATGATGTAAAATATCCTATTTATCAAGCAGCTTCTGATTCAGGTGAATCTGAAAAGAAGGCAAAAGCAAACAAGCGAGATAGTTTATGTTTATTTGGAGAAGTCTTTAAGTGGGATGAATGGCTAGGTCAAACTAATGTATCAACAGATAATATCAAAGTTATTGCAGAATCTAAATTATACATTAGTAAAAAGGAGCAATTGGGATTGTTCGGAATATTGCCTTTTGTAGATAAATTGTTTAATAATCCAGATTTAGGATATCCTCAAAGTTTTATTCGTAACCTTTTGGTAACGGCTGAAATCCAGGAGTTAGCATTAAAAAAAGCAAAAAAAGAGGAAATAAATGATATCAAATATTTTCTACATTTACCGAAGTTAGCTTATACTATGTCGAAATTGCCTCAAAAATTACGCAGCCATGAAGATTTTGTACTTATTCGGCAGTCTTTGATGAGTCCATACAATGCCCCTTATTTTCCGGCAATCGCTACTTGGATTGAACTACTTACAAGAACACAAGCATAATGACAGAACCAATACGACTTAAATCATCAGTCAAATTAGATAAAGAATTGGCAGTTTCTAAAGCTGCGATCAAAAAATCTGAAGATATCAGTCAAGAAATGCTCAAATATATTACATCTGATAATTTTAAATGCTTGAAAGACTATCCAATTCGTAAGTTAGTTGAAGACGCTGAAGCTTTCGGGCCAGAACTGAAAAAGCAGAAGCTAGAAACGAACCAGATTCGCAAATTTCTGGATGCGATAAATCGTTTGAAAGCAAAGCTTAATCAGGATGATGAAGAAATTCAACAATCTCAGATGAAAGAAGAAGAAAAGGAAAAGGCAAAATTTGCAAAGATTAAAGATGAAATAGTTTTACTTAAACCTAAACTTGCCTATGCAGCCGCACGACAGGATGCTGTCAAATCATTGAGTAAAGTCATGTCAGCTGCAATTGACAAGGTATATACAAAAGAAGACTTTGATCGCCTTGTTCAGTTGATTGAATCAATTATTGCTTATCACAAAGCAGAGGATGGGAAATAATCATGTCAGCATCAAGAGAGCAAAAACCATTACTTGGCAAATTACGTCTCACAAGCATCATTCTAGTTGAAACTGGCCTTCATATTGGCGGTGGTGGGGAGAATCTGAACATTGGTGGATTGGATAAACCCGTAATTCGTGACCCAATTACTAGACATCCTTACTTACCAGGATCATCTATCAAAGGCAAACTACGCTCAATTTTAGAACGTCTACTGAATAAACCACTCAACCGCACAGGTGGAAGTGGTACATACCGCTATGAAAGTGATGATTTAGAAGATGGTTACACGGAAATTGATGGACAAGATATTCCATATCAAGGCGCTCGTCATTGCCAACTAAGCCGTATTTTTGGCTCTACAGGCGGGCCTGGAAGTGGAGCAAAAACTTGGATCAAAACTTATATCGTGAAAGCCCAGTGTTTAGAAGAAAATAGCACTAAACCTATTAATGGTGAGAGCTACACCAGCACTAAAGGTCGAAACGCACCTGCTCGACTTATTGTTCGCGATAGCCATCTTTTACCAGACTCAGCTAAAAAGTTAAAGAAAATTGACACTGGGTTATATATGACCGAGTGGAAGTTTGAGAATGGCTTGGATCGAATTACAGCAGCAGCTAACCCAAGACAGTTAGAACGAGTACCAGCAGGTTCAGAGTTTCGTTTTGAACTTGTTTATACGGTGGAGGATGCTAGTCAAGCTATTGAGGATTTAAAGAACTTAGCGATCGCAGTTGCCATATTAGAGGATGACGCTTTAGGCGGACATGGGTCAAGAGGTTACGGCAAAGTCAAATTTCATAACTTTCAATTTTCTTACCATGATGTAGAACAATACCGCCAGATTACTAATACTGGAGGTAGTTCATTAAGTCCTATTTCTTTGGGTGATACCTCAGAGTTATTAAGCAGATTTAGCGAAATTCAAGGCTTATTACCAGGGAGTTAAAAAGTGAGCATCTGGAAGTTAGTCAAACTGAAATTTGGGCGAAATGTTGCCCACTTTGGTGAACTGGGTATTGGTATGGAAGAAACCAGCGAACGAGTACTATCAGATACGCTATTTTCTGCCTGGGTAAGTAGTTACTCAAAATTGTTTGGTAAAGATGCTACTACAAACTTTCTAGAGAAATTCAACTCTCAACCAGAACCACTATTTCGTCTGAGTTCCACATTTATCTTTCACAGTACAGGAGAGAATACAACATATTACTTACCGTGTCCTTTAAAATTTCCTCCCAATTATCCAGTTGGAAATGATTTAAACTTTATCAAAGCTTATAAGTCTTTGAAGTATCTGCCTTTAGATATTTGGCAACGTTGGTATCAAGGAAATGGATTTTCAGATGGTGAAGAACTTGAAGCAAAAATCAAAGGTGAAGCTAAGGGAGTCTTAAATCAAAAAGGCACTTTTAAGTATAATGAGGCTTTTAAAATCAACAAGGTTCCTAAGATAGCTGTTGATAGAGTTACAAGAGCAACGAATATTTACTCCACAGGATTTGTGCAGTATCAATGGGAAGGCAGCCAGAAAGAATCTGACGAGTTTGAAAGTTTATCAGGTTTATATTTTCTTGTTCGTTTTGCTGAACCAGATTTAGAAAATATTTTTTTTGCTGTTTTAGATTTTATGGGAGGCGAAGGAATTGGTGGTGAGCGTTCTAGCGGTGCTGGACACTTTGAAACACAGCAAACAGAATTAACTGATATTTGGAAGCAAGTGCTTGATTTTAAGGATACAAATCACCATTGTTTAATTAGTTTGTTCTGGCAGCATCCTTTACCTAAAGAAATTTTAGATGATGCAAGTTATGAACTGCAACAAAGAGGTGGCTGGCTTGCTTCTCCTGTTTCCGATGGGCGACAGTTGAGACGTAAATCAGTACAAATGTTTACAGAAGGTTCTGTCTTTTCCATTGCTCCTCAAGGACAGCTTGCAGATGTAACTCCTGATAAAATAGGAAAATTTTTAGACCACAAAGTTTACCGCAGTGGCATTAGTTTGAGTTTAACCATTAAAGCGCAGGAGGAATAATCATGGTTGCTTCCGATTGTATTCTCTCTAAACCAGAAGTATATGAAAGTAAGCAAATTCAACTCACTAGCCCAATGTTACATATTGGCAGTGCTGTATCTAAATTGAGTCCATTTGAGTATACAGCCACAAGCAAGCGAGTGTATCTCCCTAACCCAGAAGTGCTTGCAAGAGCTTTTCAACAACAAGGTCGCATGAATGAATATATTCGCCGCATTGAGAATCAAGAAGAACTTAACACTCTGCTGCAAGCAACTTTTGGAGATGACTGGGAAAATGCTTGTGACTCGAATAAAGAACCTATTTTTCCTAAGCATACAAGTAGCTTGAGATGGACACAGCAGAAAATTACTGACCTTCGTCCGATGATTCGTAATGGTTTTGGGCAATTGTATATTCCTGGTTCATCTATTAAGGGAGCAATTAGAACAGCTATTGCTTATCACTTACTCAAACACGCTGACCATTACCAGATTCCTAAAGGAGAAAGAGTCAGTGAGATCGAGCGTAGACTACGCCAAAAAATAGGCAATCTCAAGCAACAAGCAAAGTTTAGTGATGACACACTATTTATGAATCAGCTTTTTACTGACTTCAATCTTATCTATCAAGAGAGACCAACTTTAGGTAAAGTAAGTCTGCAAAATTCTGATTTTATGAGAGCAGTTCAAATTACTGATACTGAGCCTTTATTGGAAAACAAGATTGACCAACGTGGGCAAGTTATCTATTTAAATCTACCGATCGTAACTGAAGTAATAATTTCTAGCCGTTTTCCAGACCGTAAAGCTAAATATCGAGCTTCGATCTACTCAGAAATGGTACGAAATGTAAAGACTCAATTCACAATCAGTATAGACCAGGAAATGCTGTCTTGGTTTCAACATAAGCAAGCTATGCGTATTCCTTTCAATAAAATTGAAGACATACTGAACATTTGTAAAGAATTTGCTCAAGATCAATGGGATTATGAACACGACTATTGGTTAGGAATTGATGATAATTTAAGTTCTTCTGGCATTAAGTTAAACTTTAGGGAAATTCGCAATATATACGAGCCAGAGGAGTGTCCACACCATTTACGATTCGGCTGGGCAAGTGGAATGATTGGAACAACTGTAAATTTATTATTTAAAGATGATCTAAGAGAGCAAATTCGTGACTCTTGTGGGCTGAAAGCACCTGGTTTCGAAGCTCCAAAATCTAGACGCATAGTTGTAGATAAACAAGGAGAAATTAAATATATACCAGGATGGGTAAAGTTCAAAATTTTGTAATTCAAGTAAATAGTAGTTACCACAAAAATGATTGGCAAGATAATTGGTGGACGCTATCACATTATTTATTATTTAGGTGGAGGCGGATTTGGTCGGGCTTATTTAGCAAAAGATAATAATTTTGCTGATGATTATTGGTGTGTAGTTAAACATCTTCAGCCTTTACTGAGTCCATTAAGTACAATGACATGGGAAACTGCAAAACGCTTATTCGATAATGAAGCTAAGGTTCTGAGTAATCTAGGAGAATATGATACAGTTCCAAAATTGATTGATTACTTTGAAGAAAACCAAGAATTATATTTGGTTGAAGAATTTATTGACGGGCATGAATTGACTGAAGAATTAGAAAATATTTTCTTTGATGAGTTACAAATTTATGAATTACTAATAAGCATCCTAGAGATATTGCATTTTATTCAAAAACATAACGTTATACATCGTGATATTACCCCAGATAATTTGATTAGGAGAAGAAAAGATAATAAATTAGTTTTAATTGATTTTGGGGCTGTTAAACAAATATTAATTGATAATGAAGGATTACCGAGACGTTCTCATACGATAGCGATCGGGAAAGAAAATTATATGCCGGATGAACAAGCAAATGGTAGACCAGGATTTTATAGTGATGTGTATGCAGTTGGTGTTATTGTAATACAAGCTTGTATTGGTGCTATTCCCTTGAAAGATGATAATGGAGAGTTTATCTGGCGTCATCAAGCTGATATTAGCCCTGAATTGGCAAATATTTTAGATAAAATGACATCGTGTTATTTTAGATATCGTTATCAATCAGCATCAGAAGTTTTAAGCGATATTAACTATTTGCAAGCTAAGTTAACAAATATAAAAATAAAAACTTTTAAGTTGAACTATGCTGATATTTGGTATAAAAGGGCTAATGAACTTAGAAATAGAAAATATCATGAGGCAGCGTTATTACTATATAAAAAAGTGATTGATATTCAAGAAAAGCATTATAAAGCCTGGTTTAACATGGGTATTACTCTAACCTATCTTCATCTGTATAATGACGCAATAGAATCGTATAATCAAGCTTTAAAACTAAAATCAAAATCTTCAGAAGCTTGGTTTCACAAAGGCATTTTACTATATAAATTAAATTTTTACGAAGAAGCCTTAATTGCTTTCAATACAGCAATTCAGTTTCATCTGCATTATGCAGTGGCTTGGCTATATAGAGGATATACATCAAATCTTCTTGGCCGCGAGGAAGAAGCGATTGAATCTTTTAGAAGATCTGTAAAGTTCAGACCTAGTTATATAGCTATTTTGGACAATATCTAAGCATATTTAATAATTATGTTAATTCGCTCTAGTTGGACATTAACTGTACATGAGCCTACTATCTTACCACGTACCTATAGTTTGGAATTAGTTAAGTACTTGCACCAATGTATGGGGTTAGAAATGGGAAATGAGATAATTCCATCTACTACATTTTCAGGACTTCTGGGATTTTATTCAATATCAGGTAACTTTATAACTTTTCATCCTGATGAATTTTATCAATTATCCCTTTGCGGTTTACAGGAAAAAGCAGCAAAGGCAATATCTATTCTTGAATTACCTCCTTCACTAAATTTCCTTGGTGCTAAGTTTAACGTCATCAACCGCCAAGACGAAATTACCAACTATGAAGAAATATATACAAATTTGGTAGCAAAAGAGCCAGAATCATTCAGAAGGTATAAGTTGCAGTTCATTACACCTACAGCTTTTGCTCAGTGTGGAACAAACTTACCTCTACCCTTACCTACATTAATGTTTCGCAGTTGGTTAGAACGCTGGAATACTTTTGCACCTGTTTATTTAGGAAGTGATGAATTAATTGCTTATCTTGATAACGTTGTTGTACTTAAAAATCACAAAATTCAAACACGAAGTTATCAATTACATAAAGGATTTGTAAATGGATTTGTTGGTAATGTAACTTTACAAGTTTTAAGTCGTGCTGATCCTTTACTGGCAAATGTGGCTAATTTATTGGTTCAATATGCACGGTTTTCTGGTACGGGAATGAAGACACGTTTAAGTATGGGACAGACATTAATAAACTACTAAAAATTTAGGGAATTAAAATATCATGGAAACAATGATAATGACTGTAGGTACTTCACTTCTTACTAATCGTGATGATAATTTAGAGAATAAACGTCCTTGGGTTGGTCAGAAAACAATAGGAAATCGGCAAATAGCTCTTAAATGGATGAATGAAATAGATCAAGAAATTGTTAGTGCCGAAACAAATACAATCTGGCGGCTTAATCCCAGTTTTAATGATGAAATTATATTATTGCATTCAGATACTCCATCTGGCTTAGAATGTGCTGAGATAATACAGGAGTATTTACACACTGTTTTGTCTCAAAAAAATGTATGTTTGCATCCAGTTCCAGGAATTAACTATGAGTTAGATGAATCAGGTTCGGCATTAGAAAAAATGGCGATACTTCTAAAAAAATTGATTATAGAAGCGCAGGGAAATGTTACTTTAGCAGCAACCGGCGGTTTTAAAGCCCAAACAATGGTTATGGCACTAATAGGCAACACTTTTAAAGTTCCTGTATGCTATGTTCACGAACAATATAAGGCACTTATTTACTTACCATATTTATCTGATAACGCTCAACCTCAAGTATTAGTAAACCGTGCAAATTTACCTGAATCTGGTTTAGATAGATCAAAGATTATCAAAGTTCAAGATGATTCCTACGGTCATCATCGACCAAAGGTGTGGAAAAAAGTAGAAAAAATGCTCCAAAATATTTCTTGGATTGAGTATGTGCGCTTTGACAAAAATGCTTTTTCTGCTCCTAAGAATGGTGTAAAAGCAGCTACACGGAAAACACCTGATGAGCGTCATGTATTTTGGATTCATTTACATGAAAGTGAACAAAAACATATCGCCGTTTCTGTGGAAACTACAGGTTATACACCAGAACATTTGGAACAAGCAACAAAAGAGCTACGCGAGCGCTTAGGTAGCTTAGTTTAAATCAACATCTCCAAAGTTTAACTACTTTTCCACCATAAAACTTTCAACGAGAAGCAATCGCCTCACCCTTCTTCACCCATCTGTCCTCGTACCCATTCCCTAATTGCTTGTCGGAAAACCCGTCTTCCTGCCATACGGTATTTTTCAATTAGTGAAGGAATTTCTTGAATATTCAAATTAAAAAATACTAAACTTGTTTCTGTTTGGATATATTCTTCACCTTGCAATTGGTAAATTCTGATTTCTCCAGCGTCATAAGACCAAATTTCAGGTACACCTAATCGTACATAGATAGGAAAGCGATCTAGAGATTTACTGGTAACATCAATTTCTAAAGCTAAATCTGGAGGTGGGTCTTGATTTAAATCAAACTTGAGCTTGCCTCGAATTAAAGCTTCATTTTGGAAATAAAAACAATTATCAGATTCTACCCCAGCCTTTTTTAGTTCTCGTTTCCAGGTAGCTGAACCGTAACACTCATAATCTAGCTCTAAAACTTCAGCCGTATCTTTGATAATGTCACCAATTATTTCTTTGTAATATTCATGTTCTGCTAATGGTGTCATAATCTCTAACGTACCATCATCATAAGCTACCCTAGCTGCACGACTTTCACCTAAGTCTACTAATAAATTCTCAAATTTTTGCCAACTGATATTGTAGAGAACCACTCGATCAGCGCGACGTTCAGTTAGCAGCATAATTCCTCGCACAATCAGTAAGCAATCAATAATAGTCAGTAATCAGTGAGGACTGTAGTATAAATTTGAAAATTTATAACTAATTACTGACCAATCTCAAAAATTATCCTAATTCATTTTATCAATTATGATTGATAAATATTTCCAAACCCTGACTACATTTCCCCCGCGCAACTTTCAACGAGAAGCGATCGCTAAACTCCTCAATCACCAAGATATCCTACTCCGCGCACCAACAGGTTCAGGAAAAACAGAAACAGCGATTGCACCCTTCCTCTTCGCCAAAGCCCTCAATATAGACTTCCCCAACAAGCTCATCTACGTTGTACCTCTGCGAACATTGGCCAACAGTCTCCGCCAACGGACTGAAACATTAGTTGCAAATTGGGAAAAGGCTTATCCATCATCCCGTTCCCTAACTGTCACCCTACAAACAGGAGAAAACCCAGAAGACCCCCGCTTTGAAGGTGATATAGTCTTCTGCACAATTGACCAAATGTTAAGCAGTTTCCTCAATATTCCCTATTCAGTCGGTCGTGGTTCTGCCAATGTTAACTCAGGAGCGATTTTCGCTTCATACTTAGTGTTCGATGAATTACATCTGCTTGACCCAGACCGTTCTTTTGCTACTGTGCTGAAAGTTTTGCAGCAGATCAAAGGTATCGCACCATTCTTACTGATGACCGCCACGCTTACAAATGAACTTGCCATCCAAATCAAAAACTTGATTGATTAATCATGGAAATTATTCAAATTGAAGACGCAGATTTACAGGTGATAGAAGGCGATCGCTGCCGTACCTTCCAATCTGTGTCCTATCCACTTAATGCCTCTGTCATCCTAGACGATATTCAAGCTTATGGGCGTAAACGAGTAATAGTCATCTGTAACACTGTTTCTCAGGCTCAGGGATTATTCAGGGATTTAGAAGAACTAAACCACAATGAAAGATTGCACGTTACACTGCTGCATTCTAGATTCTTACCAGAACACCGCGCCCAAAAAGAAACCGACCTCAAAACTATATTTGCTCAAGACTGGAAAGACGATGGCGATTGCTACATTTTAGTTTCTACGCAAGTAATTGAAGCAGGAATCAACATTACTTGCCAAGCCATGCACACTCAACTTTGTCCCATGAATTCACTCTTGCAACGGGCAGGACGTTGCTCTCGGTTTCGGGGTGAGCAAGGAGAAGTCTATATTTATCCTACTATTGAAGTGAATCCAGCTTCTTGTACAATAGCGATCGCAGATTTAGAAGAAGAGGAATCTGACCCCAAAAAGCAAAGTTTTTTACCTTATCCCAAAGAAACGTGCGAACTGACATGGCAAGTTTTAGAAGCACACACTCAGTCCGCACAAGCCAACGAAAATGTTGGATTTCGCACTGAAGAGAATTGGATTAATCAGGTTCACACCGCAGAAGACTTATTGCAGCAACAGCGCCGACAAAATAACCAGATGCAGTTTGAACAGCATTTTGAAGCTGCATATTTTCGAGGATGCCAATCTGCTGCAAGCGAGTTAATTCGCTCAGTGGATAATCGCAGTTTGTTTGTCTGGGAACAAACGCCAAGGATTGACATTGAAGAACAAACCATCGATCCCCGCAAGTTACTTGCTTTTTCAGTGCCGATCTCTACTCTATGTAAAGCTTGGAGAGAATTTCAAAGTTCAGGTTTTGGAGCAGATTGGATTTTTCAGCGAATTGAACTTCCAAAGAAAAAATCTGAAAGCTATAGCCAACCTGTTTGTAGTCCTATTATTTCCCGTGCAGCATTGGTTAGCAGTATTCAGATTTTGGTCAATCCACGCTATCTCTACTATGACGAACACATTGGTTTACTTATTGGGATCAATGAGTTTGGGAATGGTTTTGCATCACCGCCAAAACCACAACGTTTCATCAAAAATGAGTATCGTTACCATATGGATACTTATGCGGGTCACTTGGGGTGTATGTGGACTTGTTGGCGCAGCTCCTTTGAAACTACTCATCTGAAAAATGGTGAACCTGTGCATACGGCTTATAACAGCGTCAAAGATGAGCTTTTAAAAGCAGGTGGACAATTAATCAAAAGCAGAATCTTTCCCGAAATACAACAGCAGGATACAGAAGCACTCTTTGAATTGCTGGTGTTGTTAGCTATTTTTACCCATGACTTAGGTAAACTCCAAATCAAATGGCAAGAAGTTATGCGGGGATGGCAAGCGATCGCTCACACATCATTCCAAGCTAAAAATCCCAAAGCATACTTATTGGCACATACTGACTACAATCCCGAATCCCAGGAGCAAAAAACTGCACTCAAAGCCCACGAGAAAAAACATCAGCGCCCCAACCATGCTATCGAGAGTGCATACTTAGCTCAAGATATTTTGAATCAATGCTTAGTGCCTTTACTAGAGGATTATTTTTCTGCTGATAAGGAACAGATTCAATACATACGGCACACAGTGATACTAGCAGCAGGCCGTCATCACTCAGCTTGGACTGGAGGATGGCAAGAAGCAGACTTAACCCGAATTAAAACTATACAGCTACACCCGCAAGCACAACAAGTGATCGCTCAAAGTTGGAAAACCATGCTGCGGTATTTGCCCTCTACCTTAACTCTACCATCAGCCAATCTCAGCAAGAATATCTATCCTCTCAAACGAGAATTTGATTTGAATCGATTTACTAATGACCAAATTGAGTATTTACAACTTTATCTATTAGTGGTCAGAGGTTTAAGATTGTGCGATCAGCGTTCGGTGCAACTTTATAACATCTAGCTATTTATTTGCTGGTAATTTTTTTACTACGTTTTCAAAAGTCTTGTGTTTGATAACAGACAGATGGACTGAATGGAAGACTTCAACCCATAAGAGTAGTTTCAGTCCCGTTGTATCAGGATTATCCCCATTACCAGGATTCATTACCATCCACACAGTATTTGTTCATCTGTCTGCTATTCCTAGAATACAATACCGAGAATACAACTTTAAAGTAAAAGTATACTCATATGGATTGAAAAAGAATTATATTCTATGTACAATCAAAAGCGTCCCTGAACTAGCACTTCAGAGACGCTTGATTTTTAGACCACCTGAACGGCTGAAATTTCAGATTGAGCCGTATCAGACTTTTGTATCTCCATAATTATGACCGAAAAACTAGCAACCTTGAACCTCAGCCACTCAGAATCTATTTTGGCTGAGGGTTTGTTCACCAAGAAAGTTACAGAACTTTACCAAATATTGGCAAATGAACGAGTTTCGACTACAGAAATTCGTCAACGAGCTAAAAAGGGTAATCTTCAGCTTTCCTATCCACACGGAATCTTACGAATCATACCCTCACATCAAAGTAAATCCGGCAATATGTGGCGATGGGATGTAATCTTCTCACCAATAAGCTGGACAAAAATTTCTCATTGAATTTAGTTAAACTGAACAGTTTTTTGTGTTTGTTGGGGAGGGTGTAATTTTGTTTTGGAATACCCCTCTTCCAACGGGGTATAGAATCTTATTCAGTTCACAACTTTCATAGGTCATACGCCTAGATGATAAAGAATTTATTTGTCACCAAAAAATACGGAAATTATGCTGATACGTTTCTTCTACTGGGTTTGGTGCAACTTGTTGAGTATGCCTTAAGGAAAACAAATCAAAAAAGCGATGTTGGGCTTGTAGATGAAGGTACACGTTACCGCATCAGTTTAAAACAGGCTGTAAATCTGGAGGCGATCACAAAGCTTGATTACACTAATCCGTTTCCACCAGTAAAAGGTCAAAAAACGGACACAAGCAAAATTCCCCAAGAGACAGACTTTTTTGACACAGCAAAGGAGAGCGAAAAACGGAAACTATATAAAGATTACGTATTCCAGCAAAGGGGTAAGCCTCAATGGAATGAAGATGCACCAAAACCACCCCATGCCAGTACGCAAAATGGCGTGATTCTGACTTCCATGCGTCACGATCGTAATCATAACGAACTGTGGCAGTTAGGCTGGCAACTAAAAGACCATTATGGTGCTTTACTGGTTGCGCTATTCCAAGCATTTAGTGAAGAGATAAACTTTGAATTAAACACGGAAACTAACCGTTGCCAGGAATTATTTACCCAAGCCACTAACTGTAAATTGCCAGAGGTAGCTAGTGCAGTAAAAATTTACCTACCTACTTCTGTACAAGGCGTTAACCGAGTTAAGGCAGATACTAATAAAGTTGACTCTCAAAAGGCAGATTGGTTGAGCTTATGGCTGATTGCTGGGGGTTTATTTAGCTTTGGGATTGCTGAACGCATAAAAATAGCTGATCGTGTTTTTGACTGGCGAGTAGTTGTTCTAGAACCTCAAGATATCCAATTGAGTAAATACAAAGAAGTACTAGATCAACTTCGTAAGTACAACCCGCCGTCTGGTGGGCATGGGGTGGCTCGATTTGACGCAGAGTTGATTTTGCGATTTTGCCAAGAACTCCTGAATAATCATGCTTCTCAAGCTGATGCAGAATCTGATGAATTTGATATTTGGGAACCGATTAACCATTTTGTGAAGAGCTTTCTTGGAACTCATTTTGGCTCTAAAGGTCAAGTTTATGGAGTTAAAGAAGTCTTTAGTTTGGGACTGCCGGGTTGGATTCGTCCAGACAACTCTCAAGAATTAGCAGACTATCAAAGCGTTGTGCAAGAGCATTTGTCAGTAATTAGCACCTTATCAGCCGAAGAAGGACACGGTGAATTATTAGCTGCTTATCGAGACTTTATCACAGGGACAAGTTTGCGTCAGTTCTTTCCTTTTCAAGTCAGTTATGCAGATTACGTTATTAAACAGCTGGCAGATTCCAAAGCTAGGCCTGTGCGTTTATTTTCAGTTACAGGGTTAAATACGATGACAAAAAAAGATTCAGACTTTATCAAAATTATCCAAGATCCCAGTTTCTTACGCATAGCCAAAGCAATTAATCAAGCAACTGTATATGCAGGAAAAGTACAAACAAAACAAGGCCCTAAAGAACTTGGATGGCAGCGAACTTACGGGTTAGCACAGCGTTTGAGTAGCCAATCCGGGTCAAAAAATGATTTTTTAAAGGAAATTACCGACTTTCTCGCAAAATACGAAGCTGAAAATTTACGCCTGTCTGAGCAATTGCAAAAAGAAGGTAAACCCCTTAAACGAGTTTGGACAACTAAAGAAGACCTGGATCGCTTGGTGGAATTAGTCAACAACAATGACACTGTACTAGTTGCCAATCTTTTAATTGCTTATGGATATGCTCGTTGGAATAAGCCCAAAGAAAACGATTTAGAAACTGACGACGAACAAGATATTAACTTAGACGATACTGCAATTTCCGGAGAATCAAGCGATGACTAATACACAATTCCCAGCTTACTCAATCTCTATTAGTGGTTCTTTGTCTTGGCAACTTCATGCTCTAAACAATGAAGGCAACGAAGGTAATCAAAGTTTAACCCGTCGTTATTACATTATTCAAAAAGGAATGAATGAGCCTGAGTCGGTCAATGGTGTTTCTGGTGATATGCTCAAACATATTCAAGCAGAGCATTTGCATCGTATTGCTATTGAATCAGGTCTAAATTTATCAGAAGGCGGTAAGCAATTTAACCCTGACCGTATTGGTTATGACATTGATAAAAATATCGGTATCTTCACTGAAAAAGATACAGATTTAACCACAAAAACTGCCAAAGTTATTCAACGTTGCAGCATCAGTGACTTAGAAGGGTTTATGGTAACTGAGAAAAAAGGACAAACCCTTAAACGCGAGTCTGTGATAGAATTTGGTGCGGTGGTAGGTTTACCAACTTTAGTAAAAACTCAAAGTTACTTCCATGCCAAGTACGGTACAGATAACCCAACCCCCTACAATGTACAAGTCAGTTCTGGTTTGTATGCAACTGTCTTAAACATTGAAGCTTTCCGTATTGGCTACAATCCCCATAATTTCAACTACAGCATCGATACTGTTGAACGCAAAAAACGTCTAGATGCTTTACTTAAAAGTGTTTTGTACACTTACCTCCAACCCAACGGGGCAAAACGCAACACTAACTTACCTCACCCCGACCATTTTGAAGGTGTAATTACTGTTAGTACCCGCCGTTGTCCTGCACCGATGATTAGTGCTTTAGAAGCAAGCTACAACCGCCAGATTCATAGTTTGGCTAATACCTTAAATAACCTCAACGGTGCAGATACCATACTCTGCTTTGATTTCGAGAATATTGCTGAGTTTGCTGCACAAATCGAAACTCTAATTGAAAGAGCGCAACCTTGGGAGAGCGACAATGCCGAAGCGGTTGAATAAGTCACACACTACTCAACAGGAATTACCAGTAAATGCCAAGCAATGGCTGACTGTCACTTATCAACCAGTTAGCCTCTTCTCTCTCAAGCGTTCCGATGCTACTAGCATGGCTGCTCGGTCTAACCTTGTGCCTACTCCTTACGCTATTAAGATGGCATTGTTAAAAGTGCTGTTAGAAAGTCAAGGAGGACAGCACCAAAGTGACCTTGACCAATGGATTAAAAGCCAATTTATTTGGATTCGAGACTTGAGTATTCACATTTGGCCACCTGAAAAATTGGTGGTTAATCGCAACGGCTACAAACTCCGTTATTACGACCAAACTGCTGATAAAGCCGACAAAAGCCGCTCCACTTTGCCAATGCAAGATGGTTTTGTGTTTCGAGAATGGGTGTATATGCAAGGTCATCTGCAAATTTGTTGTGGCCCTAGCGATCGCTTAACTCAGTTAGAGCAACTATTCTCTCTAATTAACTACTTCGGTAAACGGGGCTGCTTTTTTCAATACCTGCCACAATACAGCCAACAAACTCTTGATCTGCTGTTTCAACACAATTCTACCATTGGCTTTACAGTACAGCCAATGGATGATTTGGGTGAGAAAACTACCTTTAGTCGCATTAATCCCTATTCCACAGATAAAGCACAACTAGATAAAGACCGAGTAATCAAACCTGGATTTCTTCCTGTGCAACTTACAAGTAGCAGCGCCCGTTATGACATTTACCAAAGATACTGAAGCTGTTTTAACCCGATTAAATTTAGTTCTCAAGCGCACACAAACAGTAACTAACCTAACACCATTAATCTCTTGGTTGCCAGAAATAGAGCTTGCACCAGCCTGGATTCCCCTAAAAACTCATGCTGGTGTCTCCAAAATTATGCCTGTAATGCCAGATTTGAGTTTGTACCCGAAACTTATGGAACTCATTTGCGGGCGTATAGCTCAGGGCAGTTACGTAGAATGGCAACAACAACCCTATGAAATGACAGGAGTCGAAACCGATACTAATACTCTGCACGTAATTCAAATTTCTCTTGTCGCCACTGCACCATTACCATCAACGTTAGGACGAGCAATTCATGCTCAATGTTTTCAATGGTTTGCTAATGCTGATGCTGCTTTAGCTCAACATCTGCATCAGCAAGAGAGTGTACCCTTTACCCTGGGAGTAGAATATTTTTCTTCAAAAAAGATACAGCTAAGAGTTACCCTGCTGAAAAAGGAACTTTTAGCGCCGCTGCTTTGGGGATTACATAGCAACTTGGGGGGTGAAATAACTTTAGCAGGTGTTCCTTGCCGATTAAACGAATGGATTGATATTTCGCAAACTAGTAGTTTTGCAAAATTGGTACAAATTCCAGTCCAAAACACTATCAAACTACAATTCGTGTCTCCTACTAGCTTTAAGCAGAGTGGTGCAATACAGCCTTTTCCATTACCAGAGCTAGTTTTTAATGGACTACAGCGGCGTTGGAACCACTTTGCTCCAGCAGAATTAAAATTTCCCGAAACTAAGTGGAATAGTTTCGTCTCTGCTTTCCAACTAAAAACCCAGGCTTTAAAGCTAGAAGGTGGTGCAGAAATTGGAAGCCAAGGCTGGATAATATACCGTTTTCTTGACTCTGAGCCTGCAAAAATTGCTACAGTTCTAGCTCATTTCGCCCATTTTGCTGGAGTAGGACGGAAAACAGCTATGGGAATGGGACAGACTCGTGTGATTGAAAAAATGGAAATTGGTAAGGGCGAAAAACTTAATAACTAAAGTTAACTAACAACTTATGACTGAAGATTATTTACCTCTGGCGTATCTCAACGCTTGGGAATATTGCCCACGCAGATTTTATTTAGAGTATGTGTTGGGTGAGATGTCAGATAACGAACATATTATCTTAGGCCGTCACATACACCGCAATATTAACGAAGAAACAACATTTCAAGAAGGCGAAACGCTAATTCATCAACAGCAATGGGTGTGGAGCGATCGCTTAAAGGTCGCAGGTATCATTGATGCAGTTGAAGAATCCAATGGTCAGCTTGTCCCTGTGGAATATAAAAAAGGGAAGATGGCACAACATCTTAATGACCATTTTCAACTTTGTGCAGCTGCTTTGTGTATAGAAGAACGTACCGGATGCAGCCTTGCTTACGGTGAGATTTTTTATCACACTAACCGCAGAAGACAGACAGTAGCATTAACACCGCAGCTACGGCAAATGACTGAGCAAGCGATCACTCTTGCTCAACTTGCTGCCCAAAGAACTATGCCTGCGCCAATTGACAACACTAAAAAGTGTCTTTCATGCAGTTTAAAAGAGATTTGTCTGCCTTTTGAAGTTAAACAGTTACGAAGTTCAATGAATCCTGAAACCGATGATTAATTTCATTAGGAGAAATTGATTAATCATTTTTATCCACCACTCATTACCAGCGCTTTAAAATGTCAGTACTTTACGTCACTCAAGCTGATGCCGTTTTGAGCAAGAATTATGAGGCTTTTAATGTTGCTCTCAAACAATCAGATGGTTCTTGGAAAAAACAGACTGTTGCAGCCCAAACTGTTGAACAAGTTGTCTTGATGGGCAACCCTCAAGTCACAGGAGATGCTCTAGTGTATGCTTTGGAACTGGGTATGCCTATTCACTATCTTTCTAGCTTTGGTAAATACCTGGGTTCGGCACTTCCTGGTTACTCACGCAACGGTCAATTGCGACTAGCACAATATAAACTTTATAGTGACCCTGCTGGGCGTTTAGAATTAGTCAAAACGATTGTGGCAGCCAAAATCCACAATCAGTATCAGGTTTTGTATCGTCATAATGAACGAAATAATCCTCTCAAAGAACGTAAAAGTTTAGTCAAAAGCCAAAAAACTTTAGACCAAGTAAGAGGGATTGAAGGTTTAGCTGCACGAGAATATTTTGCCTGCTGGCCACGTATGGTTGGAAAACAATGGACTTTTACTGGTCGAAATCGTCGTCCACCTACCGACCCAGTGAATTCCTTGCTGAGTTTTGCTTATGGTCTGTTGCGAGTTCAGGTGACGGCTGCGGTTCACGTTGCAGGGCTAGATCCATATATTGGTTATTTACATGAGGTTCATCATGGACAGCCATCTATGGTACTAGATTTGATGGAAGAGTTCCGCGCTTTGATTGCAGACAGTGTAGTCCTAAGCGTATTGCATAAACATGAGATTCAACCTGATGATTTTAACGAAAGTTTAGGTGCATATCGCCTAAAGGATACTGCTAGGAAAACTTTTTTACAGGCTTTCGAGCGCAAAATGAATGATGAATTTAAACATCCAGTTTTTGAATACAGATGCACTTATCGGCGAGCGATTGAACTACAAGCAAGGCTACTGGGTCGCCATTTACAAGAAGGGATTTCATATAAAGCTTTAGCTTTACGTTAGTTATCATTCAGCAAAAAATCTGACAATGACTACGCTTTTCTACTTAATTATCTATGATTTACCTGATAAAAAAGCAGCTAACAAACGTCGGACTCGTTTACACAAGATGCTGTCTGGTTACGGTAAATGGACGCAATACAGCGTTTTTGAATGCTTTTTAACTACTATCCAATTTACTACACTGCAAACTAAAATCGAAAAGCTAATTAAACCTGATGAAGATGCCGTGCGGATATACGTACTTGATGCCGGCGCAGTTAAGCGTACAATTACTTATGGTTCGGAAATACCTCGACAAGAGCAGACAATCGTTTTATGATTAGTGTATTAGCTTGATGTTTGGCAAGTCGAAGCGGGGTCGAAAACCCTGGAGACTCGCCAAAATCGCCAGAACCTTGACAACATAATAGTTTCACAGTTTCAGTACTAAGGGAAGTTGCAAATTACTTGCAATAAGAACGGCTGAAAATGACCTTTTTTTTCGATCCGTCAAAACACTTCCCAGGAAGCTTGCTCTGTAACAGTTTCAGCACCGAGCCGTTTCCACGAACCATTACCCCGCAAGGGGACTGAAACATTGAGTTGATATCCTGTAATGCGTTTATTCCAAAAGTTTCCACGAACCATTACCCCGCAAGGGGACTGAAACAACGTATTCACCAGAAGGTAACATGAAAACTTCTAACGTTTCCACGAACCATTACCCCGCAAGGGGACTGAAACACCTATCTGCAAAAGCAATGTCTGCGGCGACAGATGTTTCCACGAACCATTACCCCGCAAGGGGACTGAAACATTTTATTAGTATCAATCCACATCCGACTTTTGACTGGTTTCCACGAACCATTACCCCGCAAGGGGACTGAAACCAGATGTACTTTCACTGGTAGACTGAGTTTTTTTCGTTTCCACGAACCATTACCCCGCAAGGGGACTGAAACGTTCCAATTGTCATTAGTCCTTTGCGAACGGCTGAAGAGTTTCCACGAACCATTACCCCGCAAGGGGACTGAAACGTAAAAAAGTCAGCCCTTGAGTTGCTAAAACCAGGTTTCCACGAACCATTACCCCGCAAGGGGACTGAAACTCAATGTATTGAAATTCGATATCGGCGTCACTCCGACAGTTTCCACGAACCATTACCCCGCAAGGGGACTGAAACCGCCACAGAGTCAGCGAATGCGTGCCGATGGTACAAGTTTCCACGAACCATTACCCCGCAAGGGGACTGAAACGTGTAAGTATCATCAGATTTCTTGATCCGCTTTGCTTTGTTTCCACGAACCATTACCCCGCAAGGGGACTGAAACATTATGTTCACAACAATTCGCGCAGATAGTATTACCGTTATTAGGTTTCCACGAACCATTACCCCGCAAGGGGACTGAAACCCGCCAAATAAGCTAAAGGTACACCAGATTCACGGTTTCCACGAACCATTACCCCGCAAGGGGACTGAAACCTTTATGGGATTGGGATTCAGGCGAAGACGGTTTTAAGGTTTCCACGAACCATTACCCCGCAAGGGGACTGAAACTAGACAAACAGCGTTACCAATATTTCACTAGCTAAAAGTTTCCACGAACCATTACCCCGCAAGGGGACTGAAACTCATAATTCGCGCTAGAAAATCCCGCATTGGTAAGTTTCCACGAACCATTACCCCGCAAGGGGACTGAAACATCTAGCAAAATCAAATCTGTAAATAAACTCAAAAGTTTCCACGAACCATTACCCCGCAAGGGGACTGAAACAATCTTCTTTCTGACCAGCAGAAGAAACTCGGCAATAGTTTCCACGAACCATTACCCCGCAAGGGGACTGAAACCGTCAATCAAGGTTTGGTGGTTCTAAATACAGCATTGAGTTTCCACGAACCATTACCCCGCAAGGGGACTGAAACTTACTTCGTATGGTTTGATGAGACCCAGGATATTAAGTTTCCACGAACCATTACCCCGCAAGGGGACTGAAACGCATCTGTGGCACCGGGGGTGAATGTTCCAGCATTTGTTTCCACGAACCATTACCCCGCAAGGGGACTGAAACTTTTGGCGATGATACCGCTATTGTTGTGCCAGCAACAGCAGTTTCCACGAACCATTACCCCGCAAGGGGACTGAAACAGACCTAGTACTGCCAATACTGCGGCAATTGGAGCAAGGTTTCCACGAACCATTACCCCGCAAGGGGACTGAAACTTTTTTCAGAAGGCTTGTTGATTGCCGCTTCACCTTTTGGTTTCCACGAACCATTACCCCGCAAGGGGACTGAAACCTTTTAAGATAGTTACCGACCTTAAACTTTGACGAAGCTAACAGTTTCCACGAACCATTACCCCGCAAGGGGACTGAAACTTTACAACAATACTTTTAACCTCAGTTCCAATGGCGGTTTCCACGAACCATTACCCCGCAAGGGGACTGAAACAAAATTAGAGAAGACACAGCAAAAGCTGTTAGTGCGTCGTTTCCACGAACCATTACCCCGCAAGGGGACTGAAACGTTTTACTGTAGTAACTTCGTTGGATACTAAGAGAAGTTTCCACGAACCATTACCCCGCAAGGGGACTGAAACCTTATCTAAACCGAATTTCTTGCGATCGCTCATATCGTTTCCACGAACCATTACCCCGCAAGGGGACTGAAACTTTTTTCAACATCGATAATATCAGTTTTTAATAAGGGTTTCCACGAACCATTACCCCGCAAGGGGACTGAAACAACTTGGTATCAAGTTTACCACAAAAAATAATTTACGTTTCCACGAACCATTACCCCGCAAGGGGACTGAAACTCTGTGCGTTCAGACATATTTATAAAGACACATTAAAGTTTCCACGAACCATTACCCCGCAAGGGGACTGAAACTTCGAATGTTATCATTAGCTAGTGGGGATACAGTAGTTTCCACGAACCATTACCCCGCAAGGGGACTGAAACAATAAATATTCTAAAGCTCCCAAATGAACCTTTTTAGTTTCCACGAACCATTACCCCGCAAGGGGACTGAAACTCGCTGATTGATATACCCTCGTCTATAGTAATCGTAGTTTCCATAAACCATTACCCCTGACGAAGGCTGAAATAGGTAATCACTGCCGTACCAACGCCACCAGCCTGTAATCAATTTTTCTCATAAGAGGATAGAAATCGCCTAAAATATTGAACACGATTTGAGCTAGTAGTAAGCGATGCCAAGAGCAGTCACAAGCACCAGCCGCAAACCTAAAACTAAATCAGTGCCGACTTCTTCAGTTCCTACATGGGCAGATAAGACTGAATTAGTAGGCTTGGTGTTTGATTTAGAACCAACTGTCTCAGTTTCCCTCTACTCGCAATACAGTATTGCACTCCACGCTTGGTTTTTAAAGCAAGTACAGCAAATCGACCCAAAACTATCAGCTTATCTCCATGATGGAGAATCAGAAAAACCTTTTAATATCTCAGCCCTCTCAGGTCAATTAGTTGCTAGCGGCAAACAACTAAAACTGGAAGTCAATCAGACTTACTACTGGCACTTAAATGCTCTATCTCAACGGGTGGTGCAATTTCTAAAACTTTGGTTAACGAACTTACCCAAAATTATTGAGTTGAATGGAGTATCGTTGCAAATAAAACAGGTGAGTATCGCTCATGCTCCAACCACTTATACACAATTGCTGCAATCACCAAGGCAGCAGTCTATAGTTGATCTCAGTTTTATTTCACCAACAAGTTTTCGTCGCAAAGGTAATCATTTCCCTCTGCCAGTCCCAGAAAATTTGTTCCACAGCTACCTACGACGCTGGAATGACTTTTCACAGATGCCAGTAGAACAAGAGACTTTTCTCAAATGGGTAGATGAAGGAGTAATTATTCATCAGCATCGTTTGGAATCGATGAAAGTGGCAGCAGGAAAACGTGGGTCAGTCACAGGTTTTACTGGAGCAATATCTTTGGGTTTAAGCAAGGCAGCTTTAGCAAATACTGAGTTTACTCAGTTGTTTTATGCTTTGGTTAGGCTTGCCCCATACTGCGGCACAGGGCATAAAACTACTTTTGGTTTGGGACAAACACGCTCTGGTTGGTTAGCAGAACAAAAGTCAGCTATAGCTGAGCAGTTGATTACGGATATGCTAGCTCAACGCATTGAAGAACTAACTGAGATATTCACTGCCCAACGCAAACGCAAGGGTGGCGAACGTACAGATAGAATTGCCAGCACTTGGGCAACGATATTAGCCCGTAAAGAAACGGGTGAATCAGTCAAGGCGATCGCTTCTGATTTGCAAATGCCAGATGAAACGGTGAAAACTTATGTCAAATTAGCTCGCAAGGCGCTCAAACAGGAAAATAACAGTTAATACACTTTGTTTCTCGACAATAGTAAATAGTAGTCTTATGATTAAGGAATCAGCTTGATGGTTGGCAAGTCGAAGCGAGGTCAAAAACGCTGGAGACTCGCCAAAATCGCCAGAACCTTGACAATATAATAGTTTCAAAGTTTCAGTGCTAAGGGAAGTTGCAAATTACTTGCAATAAGAACGGCTGAAAATGACCAAAATTTTCGATCCGTCAAAACACTTCCCAGGAAGCTTGCTCTGTAACAGTTTCAGCACCGAGCTGTTTCCAAATTCAATTACCCCGCAAGGGGACTGAAACGTGATTTTTATCAAGATTCTAATATTATCCAGGTTGCGTTTCCAAATTCAATTACCCCGCAAGGGGACTGAAACATGTACATCTGATGTAGGGACTTTTACCATTATCGCTAAGTTTCCAAATTCAATTACCCCGCAAGGGGACTGAAACATAGCATTAAAAATCTCATCTGGTAGCATTCCACTATGTTTCCAAATTCAATTACCCCGCAAGGGGACTGAAACCTATCTGCCTCAATTCCTCCCAATGTAACTAGTTCTGGGTTTCCAAATTCAATTACCCCGCAAGGGGACTGAAACACAAATGGGTAGGTGAGAAAATACTGATGAAACTAATGTTTCCAAATTCAATTACCCCGCAAGGGGACTGAAACTTTAATAGCGATCCAGTTTGGATCGCCGCGTCGCTCCAAAAGTTTCCAAATTCAATTACCCCGCAAGGGGACTGAAACGTTTTAGTCCTTCTCTTTCCATTTTTGAATACCAAAGTTTCCAAATTCAATTACCCCGCAAGGGGACTGAAACCTGTCTTTCTTGCTCAATGAGTCGCGCTAGCCCGTTACGAGGTTTCCAAATTCAATTACCCCGCAAGGGGACTGAAACTTCAATAAAGCTATAGGTTTGCTAATGCCGCTGGTTGGTTTCCAAATTCAATTACCCCGCAAGGGGACTGAAACAAAAAATGAATACTATTGAAAATCAAGATCCAACCGAGTTTCCAAATTCAATTACCCCGCAAGGGGACTGAAACATTTCTCACGGATAACTCGGCAGTGAGAGTAGTTGAGTTTCCAAATTCAATTACCCCGCAAGGGGACTGAAACATTAATTTTTATACATCAATTTAAAAAAAATTAAAAGTTTCCAAATTCAATTACCCCGCAAGGGGACTGAAACCAAAAAATCCAAAGCAATTTATCAGAAGCGCAAAAGTTTCCAAATTCAATTACCCCGCAAGGGGACTGAAACAACACAGGTGCAAATGCAGCGCTATTGGCTGGGCAGGTTTCCAAATTCAATTACCCCGCAAGGGGACTGAAACGTATCTATCTCCGCCAGCAGTTCAGTTTTTAGAAAAGTTTCCAAATTCAATTACCCCGCAAGGGGACTGAAACAGCGATTGCAGTAATTAAAGCTGTTATTCCGGCAAGTTGTTTCCAAATTCAATTACCCCGCAAGGGGACTGAAACTTATAGGGCGCTCGCTTACCTCTGCCGCCTTTCAAGTTTCCAAATTCAATTACCCCGCAAGGGGACTGAAACCGCGATCGCCTTCTTTTCTACATCTGACAACTGAAGTTTCCAAATTCAATTACCCCGCAAGGGGACTGAAACCGATCGCGAACCTTTGTGACCGCATATCTAATTCTGGTTTCCAAATTCAATTACCCCGCAAGGGGACTGAAACCAGCAAAATGATTGCTAACTTGTCTGAAAAGTTAGGGTTTCCAAATTCAATTACCCCGCAAGGGGGCTGAAACTTTGAACTTATTAGTTTGTGGAGATTTGAGGATAGCGTTTCTTAAAGTCCCCGTAGTCGTCAGTTTCCATAGACCAGAATACTGGCTTTGTTTACTCGCGCGATCGCTTTCAACATTACAAAGAAACGCATCGCACTTTACCCAATCCCGCAACCAATCGCCCAACTCATCGCACCGAGGAATATTGAGAGCGCTACTGATGTAGCCTATTAGATTGCTACTGGTCGCTACCGTAGTAAACCTTGTGCAAATCCGCAGAAATCGCATGAAAAAAGCGTAAACTGTAGATTGGCCGTTTGACTACAGCAGATGCTCTCCTGAAACTCAACTGGCTGTACCTATCAATTCAAAGTCGCCACAGCAGTAGGCGTGCATTGTTAACTTTGGTATGTTGTATGATTGTTAATCCTTTTCCCCCTATCCTCACGAAAGTTAGTCGTGGTAAACCCTCTTTTGTCACTTTGGTAGAACCCAATCGCTGAAAGCCTTCCAGGGCTTCCATCTCCAGACTTTGGCTACAAAAAAAGAGTTACTGTTAGAAAATAAAAGCTCAAAGCTCGACTACATAAAAGTTTCAGAATTTTGCTTCGATTATTGTTTTCTGAAAGTGGCAAAAGAGAGATATTTTGGCTAGATGATCAGAATTAACTTAATCACAATAGAAGTCAATAGATATAGCAACCCCGTAAAAATAAGACTAAATTTGAAAACTGCACAGACAGCTGCTACTCGAGCCAAGGGTGAACTATCCTTTACCTCGCCATATAGAAAAGGAAACAGGGTCAGGTTTTCGATTACATCCAATAGAGCTGCAACCCACTGTCCCCAACCAAGAACAACTCCTGCGCCGATCCACTCCCCATCAAAATTGGTTAACGACTTTGTTACCCAAATACAGGACAGACTCAAAGTCGTAGAGTAAGCCCCTATATATAAGAAATCAAGCGATTGAAGCTTCTGAGCTTGGTCTAAAACATTTCCTTTACACCAAGCATCCACAATGGCTTTCGCTTTCGCAGAGCTACCTGCAAACTCAAGGGAGATGATCCCATTGGGTACAACATTAGGAATATTCAAAAGCTTGTCAATCTTGTTCAGTTTCCACATTAGGAACAGAGTGGCTCCTGCCAGCACTGCCAGCAACACACTTGAAGTTCCGGTTGGAAAACCTTGAAAGGGGTGTCTCATAGTATCTTTTTAATAAATCTAAAGTGTGATAGAGCGCTCTATCAAGATATTGGCAAGTGCATTTAACCTCTTATCTACCTCACTCCGTTCCAGATACTTGAGGGCTGCCTTCACAAGCTTGGCAATATTCTCCTCCCCTGCATTAAACGCAGGAAGATCCTCCATCAACGTAGGCTGGAAGCGATAATCCTTTTCAGGATCTAACAGCTTATTGCTCACGTAATCTACTGCATCACTAGAGCCGTCAAACAGCACATCCAAAAGAGGGATACCTTTGAGAGGACTTGCCCAATCAAGACCGCCCCAACCCAGCGCTTCCTCGACCCCAATCGCCTTAACATTTTGCCCTGTCCCAAACGAAGCAACCACTAAGTCTTTACGTGAAGGTTGGTCATCCCAGACTCAGCGATTGGCGATCGCGCACATCGCCGGATTATTGGCAAATATACCTCCATCAATTAGCGGAACGACTTCCTCTCCCTTATAAGTTGGAATACCCAAACCGCTCTTGTTCTGCAATTCTTTTTTCCAGAACGCGATAAAGTTACTTTCTTTCAGCAAGTAAGCTGGAAACGCAACAGGCGCAGCAGCAGACGATCTACAAACTTGCCAGATTGGAATTTGTGCAGTGCTGGATTCAGTGCTAACAAACACAACAGCTTGACGGTTGTAAGCATCGTAGCAAGTTACAAGTGTGCATACGGGTAAGCTATTGAATAGCTCTTTACCAAAAATAATACCATTTTGAAGAACTTCTTCTAGCCCCTTGCCATCATAAATGGGTTGACTGTAACCAAACGTGATGCGGCTGATTAAACTCTTAAACACTTGCCAGAACTTTGGGAAAATTTTAATTCCCCGTTCCTCGTAAATTTGTCTAATCTGACCAGCTGGATATCCCTTAGACACCCCACAGGCAATAATGCTTCCTGTAGAAGTTCCAGCGATGATGTCGAAATATTCACGGAGTTGTTTATCTGGTTGTATAGCTTTGAGTTTAGCCTCTAAACGCTCCAGTAAAGTAGCAGTTACAATTCCTCGAATTCCGCCACCATCGCAAGATAAAATACAACGAGTGTTGGGGGCCATTGTGAAAGTCCTCTTTAAAAATAAAATATTGCCAAAAGTTTTCCTGACCAGCGCCTTGATTTTGGCGTTGATTTTTCTAGTCATCGTCTTGTGATTGTAGAATGCTCCAGCACTTTATTTCTTCTAAATATGGACTAAATTTATTTCCCAGCATGCTGCTTAAAAACTACACGGGTGTCCGCCAAGATACCTGCAAAAGTGTGATTAGTTCGCGTATCTCGGCGATCACCCTACACACTTTAGTCCCAGACTTTAGTTGTACTTGCCTACTCAGATGAGTTCTTAATATCTAAGAGGATGAGCTAAAAATTATTAAAATAGGGATAGAAGTGAGGAAACTACTATCAGGGTTATTTCCTTCTAAAAAGTTGCTGTAGTGTATCTATATCAAACGAACATAGTCGTTGAGCTTGAGCCTTGCTTGGAAACTTTTTTCAAAGATGAGCTTTCTGCCTTCTTTGCTTTCGTATTATGCAAAACTCAACAATAATTTTATAGTGCCTATGTGGGTACTATGAAATTTTCATATTTTATGCGTGGGTGTTTATACGTTAGAAATTAGATGACATAAAATCTAAGGCTTTGTCAAACATAGATAATCGGTTTGGCCCATCACTCAATTTTATTTCAAAGTAGTTTTGAACCATATCTAAGACGAAAAGTTCAAAATTTAGACTGAAATTGAATGATTTAAAATTTGAAACCGAGGAACCTTCTTAGCATAAATATGCTTATCAAATTAAACTTTTGCGTAATAAATTTTTCCCCAATTAGAGTTTAATTTTTGATGGTTCAGCCAATACACTTCAACTTGGAATTCTTCATCAGTTAACAAGTCTTGCCATCGACCGTTGTGGGGGAAAGGAACATCGACAAATTGCTCAAAACTTGAGCAATTTAAGGTGATAATAAATTTTTCCAATTGACCATCTTTTCCTATACCCCAGCGATGATAAATGATAACATCCTTGTCAATATCAACACCATAACCTTGATTATTGAATTTAGTATTTCTCTCGTCATAATTATCAGGGTAAAAGAAAGGTGAACGCAGTGAAGGATAATCTTTCCTAATCTGAATCAGTTTTTTGTACAAGTCAATTAATCTACTACCTGTAAAATCAGTACTGCGTTCCCAATTAACTGGTCTGGAGCGTACACGATCAGATCCACTTTCCGGCAAATAATATTCATCACCAAATTCCTGACCATTATGAATCAGTACTGTACCAGGCAATGTCAACAGTGCCATAGAATAAGGCTGAGTTTTAAACCAATTTTCCTCTCTAGAGACACCAACTCTAGAACCACCAACTTTATTAACTAAAGTGCTGTGGTCATGATTCTCAATGTATATTACAGGATTATTGCCTGGATAAAAATCTCTACTGGTATGCAGGTCCCTCATGATTGACGTATTAACGTTGCCAGATGCACCAGAGTCAAAAGCCTGAAACATTAAAGTATCATACCAACAACCTGTTGCACCAATTCTATTGGTATCATCAATTGCCTGATATCTATTATCAGTTAAATGTTCTATCATCAAAGCAATATTTGTTCGATTAGTACCATATAGATAACCACGCAAATTTGAAATAAGCCTACTAATTCCAGGATCTACACCATCTCTACGGAAAAATCCCAAAGTATAATCAAAACGTATACCATCAATTTGATATGTATCTAGCCAATATTTGCATATATCGAATATAAATTCTTGAGTACATTTGTTATCAAAATTTAGTTCTTCCAAAAAACCTCCACCCTCGAAATTACCAACAAAAGGTGAATCTTGAGGATTCTGGTACAGCCAATAATAGGGGAAGCCTCTACCTGGGTTATTTTTATCTACATCTACATGGTTGAAAACACCATCCATAATCACATGGATATTACGGCTATGAAGCTCATCAATTAGCATCTGTAGCCTAAATAACCTATCAAGATTAGCCCCTAATTCGGGAGATTTTGGATTTGTATAACGGTCTTCAACAGCAAAATATAAAAATGGATTGTATCCCCAACTAAAATTACGACCATAAGTAGCTGTCCAGGGCATAAATTCAACAGCATTAATACCCAAATCTACCAAATAATTAATTTTTTCTCTAATTATATCCAAGGGAGCTTTTCCTTGAGCTTGGGGATTGCTATGAGCAAATAGCTTTTCAACAAAATCATCAATCATGATTTCATATATTATTAAATCCTTTTGTGTCAGGCGGTTATCTATAGATTTGACGTTTTGAACTCGGTTTCCACCAACAACAAAAGCAGAATTTTCATGATTTGGATCTTGACCACTGTATTTTGTGCAAGGGTCATTGCACCATCTTTGTTCACCATTTTCAAATGTGACAAAGAATTTGTATTGATAAAAGCCATCAGGTAGAGTAGTTTTATAATCATATAACCATCCTTTTGGATGGTCTTGTCGGGTCATTTCTGGAGCATTGTTGATATTCCAATTTTCATGATTAATCTTGCCTTGAAAATCACCTACGATTTTAATATTTTTGATGTGCGGTATTCCCCCTTTGATATATTGTGCTGGATCTTTATTACTGCTTGGAAAGAACAGCTTAAAAGTAACGTTGTTACTAGCAGTAACAACACCAAATTCTTCGTACATAATTTATTACAAATTTAGTTGCTTGTTAAAATTCAACATTACGTATTACACTGTCGGTTATTCCTCTAACTTTAGAAATATATTTTGTTTATTTTTTTAGTTTTTCAGGGGAGATGAATCCCCATAAAAACAAGGCAAATTTATTGCATTTAACCCTTAGTATTGGAGGCGGATATAGCAAAAATACTGTTCAATAAAAATGATTTTTAAGTTTAACCTAATAAAACTGGCTCTATCGTCTAAACTATGCTGAATCAACAGCTATATTCCAACAGATTAAGCAAAGCAACCCACTATTTTGTATCGTCTGTTACATTAGCATATCAAACCCGATAGAGCCTAAAAACTACAATAAATGGGGTCAAATAAGGTGTCGCTAAGTTTTAAGGCTTTGGATTTTGGCTCTTGCGTCCCTTTTATGGTAGTTGAGGATTGATTGCAACAAAACCCGGATTTCTCACAAAGCCGGAGAAAAGAGGAGTCAAAAACTGCCAAAATATCTATTGCACATGAATTCCAGCAGTTTTAAGCATGACCCCTCAGAAAACAGATTGTATACCGGAACAGTTCAAATTTGAACAAGTTAAATCATGTCCAGTCGTAGTTAATTTCAAGGGTGAGAGGGTAACATCAGATGCAGGATTGACTTTAATTGCGGAGCTAGACCGAAAAAGAGAAATTACATCGCGAGTAGCAAGATGTTTTAAAGATTACCGAGATTCCAATAGAATTGACCATTCAGTAGAAAGCCTAATCACGCAGAGAATATATGGTTTGATAATGGGTTATGAAGACTTAAACGACCACGAGGAACTGCGTCACGATCCAATGTTTATCCTGGCGCTAGGGAAAATAATGGGTTCAGAAAAAGAACTACCAGTCCTAGCAGGTAAAAGCACTTTAAATCGTATCGAACACTGTCCAGAAACTGTTGAATCAAGAGCATCAAGTCGATATCATCGCATTGGACATGATGCAGAAGCTATAGAGAAATTATTAGTTGAAATATTTTTAGAATCCTACTCCAAAGCACCACGACAGATAATTTTAGACTTGGACGTGACTGATGATTTAGTGCATGGCAATCAAGAAGAAGTGTTTTTTAACCCTTATTATAGAGGATATTGTTATGCTCCACTTTATATTTTCTGCGGTAAACATTTAATTGCAGCAAAGCTTCGTGCTTCTAATGTAGATCCAGCGTCGGGTGCATTATCAGAATTGCAACGAGTAATAAAACTAATACGTTTACGTTGGGATAATGTGAAAATTATTGTACGTGGAGATAGTGCGTATTCGAGAGAAGATATTATGAGTTGGTGTGAATCTCAAGTTGGAGTAGATTATGTCTTTGGGTTAGCCCAGAATAGTCGGTTAATTCAACTATCCCAACCAACCCAATACCGGGCTTATCTTGAATATTCGCAAAAACTGGAAACTGTAGTAGAGTTTTTTGAAACTTTATTTACTCCGTCAGATGACTTGAAAAAACAAGCAGCAGCCTTTGTTGATAACTCAGTTTGGTATTGTTCGCTTGATTATAAAACTTTAAAATCTTGGAGCCGTAATCGCCGTGTTGTCTCAAAAATTGAGTATAGTAAGTCAGGGGTAAGTACTCGTTTTGTTGTCACTTCACTCCCTACTAAATTAGTGCCTCCAGGACGACTTTATACCCAGAAGTATTGCCCACGAGGTGATATGGAGAATCGTTTAAAAGAACAGAAGTTATCACTAAAAAGTGATAGAACTAGTACTCATACATTTGCTGGAAATCAACTACGTCTGTGGTTTTCTTCTGTTGCTTATATTTTGATAAACGCTCTCCGAGAGCAATGTTTAACAACAAGCGAACTCAAAAATGCTACTGTTGGAACTGTTCGTACAAAGTTACTGAAATTGGGAGCCGTTATTACTGTTAATAGCCGATATATTTTAATCGCTATTAGTAGAGATTGTCCATACAAGAATATTTTTGCAACAGCTTACAGCTATTTATCTCGGCTAAACTGTTCTGGTTGATTTTCAGCTAATTGGAATTATAGTTATTAGCTTTAACTTGGGTAGATTTCATTGATTTAACCCTAGCTTTAGGCTGTCTATTTATCATTTTCAATAATCTTTGCTTTAGTATTTATTGTTTAGAATGTATCATATTTGTCTTTGTAGTTTCGGTTTACACGTTGTCATAATCTGTTGTTGATTATAGTTTAGTGTTGTATAAAATAATTTACTTTAAGTTTTACTCATCTCAATGATTTTTTCTCACTTGTGAGAAATCCGGGAAAACACTTGTAGGGCAAGGTTTATAAAGAATTACGGTGCTGTTTTAAATTAAATGCCTACAGGGTAAAGCTTTCAATAATTTTGAACCAGGGTTTCCATAAAAATAACCGAAGAGCCTGGATTTTTTACTTTTGGGTGTTTGATATCAAACTTGGGCTTTATCAGACACAGATAATCGGTGGAGGTCGATTGCGTCCCGCACTGCCCTTTGGGCAATCGCTAATTAAAATTGTGATGACCATCGCTTCACTAAAACCTCTTCAGAACTCCTATCAGGGCTAACGTGCAGATATTAACTCGTAGTATCCAAACTTGTATGCCTAAGAGTTGCCTGTACCAAATGCAGCGGAACGCCTTCATCTAATGCGTGGGTAGCATGACTGTGCCTAAACCAGTGCGCTGAAACATTCATGGCATTCTCTAATTCTGCTGCCCTCGCCGCCCTTTTCACCACTCAGTCAATATGGGAAGGAGCCAAGGGTCTACCCGTAGCACTGGCAAACACAGGCGCATCCTTCAACGCTTCGCCGCGCAGTGCCATTAATTCCAGCCATAGCGATTGGGGGACGTGAACTCTACGAGTGCGCCCACCCTTGCCGTAAACATTAATCTGCCCACCACCAGAACGAGAAGCAATCGCATTTTTCCAACGCAACCCGCACAACTCAGATACCCGAATCCCAGTTAAATACAGAGTTTTTAAAATTAACCGATTGCGCGTGTCAGTCGTCGCTGCAATCATCGCATCCACATCCTCCGGTGTAAGAATACGCTCCACCAAGGTGTCTTTCGGCTTGGGCAACTTGAACTGCTTGGGGATCGGACTGCGAGTCAGGGGCGGTTTCTCCAAACTGGTCACATAGGAAAAAAACGCCTTGAGGATATTGAGATGCTTAACCTTAGTCGTATCTGCCTCTTGCAAGAAATCCAACCAATCCCAGACGTGGCGGATCTGAATTAGAGCGATCGCGTCCACCGAGGTAAAAGTTAGGAACTTGCAAATGGTATTGTGATACGAAGCTCTTGCTTTACCGTGATGCACGTCCAACCACTCTTCCACCAACTCAGTCAGCTTCTTCATTTCAGCAACAGGCATATTATGAGTAAAAACCTTCTATCTTCCTTTCTTTCTACGTCTATTAGAGAGCTTCTAGACGGATGTTCCCAAAGTGAGTTATGCCCGTGTGATATTGCAAGCCGATATAACCTGAATTCTGGAGGTTGCTAGGTAAATCGTTTGTTTTACTAACTAGATAACCGTTAAGCCGTACGGTAATTGATGAGCCTTTAACCTCGATCTCGTAAGTGTTCCAAACTCCTTCTCGGCTTTCTCCTGGTGTAAATGGTAGCTTTGTTGCCCACAGCTTTGCTGGTGCCAACCGATAAATAGCACCTGTTTTATGTAAAGGACTACTAAAGGTTCGTTGATCTGAAAAGAAGTCGTATCCGGTCTCATCGATTTGTACTTCGATCAATTGATCGTAGAAGGCGGCATCAATGATTGACGGAGGTTGTGGGGAACGCAGTACAATACCAGAATTTGCTGATACATCACCGTCAAGCAGGAAAGACATCCATTGTAAGGTAAGTCGAAAGTCCTGGAATGGTTCGTCGAAGTAAATAAAGGGTAACTGATCTGTTGGCGAATTAGTTCGATCAATATTGATGACACTAAACGTTGGGGTCTCAAAATAGTCACGGTTTAGCTCTAACGGTTGCTGGTCAAAACTTCGCTTCCATTTGGCTTTCTCGTTTGGCCAAAGTTGACGAATACCAGTTTCGGGGAACGGATTGACTGGCGGTGGCTCGGTCGATTTAAATCGTTCGGCGATCGCCTCAGCTGCCTTGCGTGCCAGTGTAAGTCCCGTCAGTACAGGGTTGGCAGAGCCAACGGTGGGAAAAATTGACTGATCGACACAGACGACATTTCCGACATGATGAAACCTGCCGTTAACATCGGTAACTGATTGATAAGGATCGTCTCCCATCCACAGAGTTCCCGCCTCATGCCAAGTTGTGCCAAGTCCTTGCCTAATTTCAGGAGCAACTTCCATACTCAACTCGTTGGCAATGCGATCAAAGGCATCGTCCATGTCCTTCCACATGTCATTGTTTGATTCATCTCGATAGTGCGTAAAAAGCCGACGATGTTGGAAGATCGGATCGTTTTGATCTTCGTTAGCAAGGTTAGCCCAGTTTTTGTCGGGCTTTGTAATAATCGAACCATCCCGTTCACCTCGCAGTTCGCCAATGCCTCGAACAGCAATATTAACGGTTGCATCTAGGTTAGCGCCTTGCTCGGCAATCATCCGCGCGGCCTCTAAGTCGGGAATCATGCGGTAAATTACGTCAGATTGTCCTTCCACATTTACCGCGCTTTGAATTTGAAAATGAAAACGCCCCCTGTCGCTGAAGGACTGGAGGTGTAATGCGGCGGTTTGTGGGCGCTCTACAAGCGTTTCATTACTGCCAGTTGCAATCTTGTACAACTCATTGAACCTCTCACGCTTGATTTTCACGGTTACATCACGGCGTAAGTGATTGAGCAAGTTAGCCCCCATCAATTCTTGGCGTTGGCGTTTCTCGGCGATTGAGAAGGACTCTAGGGCAAGCCGTGTTGATTCCAACTCGCTCATCGCAATGACAACAATTGTTGTCGGCTTCAGCTTGAGATCTACAAAACGCCCGTTATAGTGAATGGTTAGTCCATTAACGTTATAGCCGTCGAGCTGTTGTCCATCTCGTTCAATCTTGGGTAAATTCAGACGTACAACGTGGGCATTTGGAACAATTGCTAGACGAGTTTGTGTCCCCGACTTGGCTCCTTCTGCGCGTCGTGCCGAAATCAACCCCGGTAAACTACTGTACTTGTCCAAGGAGAATAAGCCGGAGATATAAGACTGAGTTTGAACAGCAATCGGCGCGTTTTCTGGCTGTTCTAGTTGAAAGTCAACTCCTGGGGTGCTATTAATCTTGTTGACAGCCTTACTGAAGATTTCACGCAGTCCTTCGTTTAATCCAACACCACTATCAGAATTCGGAGCTTCTTTTGCCGGATCAAAAATAAAGTCGTCAGTTGGTTTCACTCCGATTTCATACTCTACTACGGAATAAGCACCTTTTACATTCTCCGTTTTGAACAGCGGATTGAGAAATTCCTTTTCGATTAAATAGGAGCGCACATCTTCGGGCCATTCTGCAAGATCCTCCGGGAGCAGTCGAGGGCACCAACCGCCCCAGTACAGAGATTTTCCGCCAACGCAGTAAGCTGTTCCTGTATAGGGCTGATTACTCCTCCAGCCGATCCCCCAAACTACATTACGTGCTGTTTGAGCCGATGGACTGAACGTGTCCAAGGCGCCATCAGGATTGTTGGCACCTATATCCGGAATATTTTGTCCATGTTCAGGCAAGAGGAATGGTCCAGCATCGAGTACCAAAATTCTCGGTTCTCCGAATTGGTTTGTATCTTTTGGGTTTTTTGTGAATTGGTAAACTTTCGCTGCACAATAGCTTCCGTACATTCCAGCCCCTAGCACAACTACATCAAAATTCAGTAGTTGATTTTCATCTGGGACAACTTCTTCAAGCGTATTGCAAATAAAACGACCCATTAGATCTTTTGAGAGGGTTGTTGCCTGAACATCCGGCAATTCATCCTGACTAAAAAAGACGATTTGTCCATTTTGATCGCGCAGATCAGTTCTTTTAGGAAGTGGCATTACAGATACTCCTGTTGCAGATATTCAATGATTTAGTTAGTGGCCCAAAGATTTTAGAAAACTCAAGCAGGGAGAAAAGAAGTATCCACCACCCTTAAGTGTTACAAACTGTGCGAAATTTGTTTCTACTGGTCGTGTGGGCGCTTTTCCCCATGCTCGCGGCCAGTGTCGGGGTGGCTGAGCTTCTTCTCTAATAAGCGGGTCTTTATCACCATCAATCTTTTGACCAATGACAGCATCAAGACCCGTTTGGTCAGGGTAGTTCTTGCTGCCGGCTCGTTGCTCTTCTGGTAAGGGCTTAGTGCCATTTTTGGCATTCTCCGCCGTGTCAAAATCTGGTTGAAGAAACCGGGGATTATTTGACCAGAACCGCTGCATAAATTCAAATTGCTCCCAAATATCTGCCTGGTAGCAAAAGAACAATAAACCGACACCGCCAGTTGGCAAGTCATCTGGGCTATTGGATTCTGACAGCGATCCACCGTAAGGAATTGCCCGCCGAGCAATCCGATGTCCAAGTTCTTCTTCAACCGAGCGGGCGAAGGTACCATCACTTCTGACTGACTCTAATCGCGGGTTTGTCTTCCGAATGTGTGCGTGAAAAGGGCAAGTTACACCGCCTGGATCGCCGCTGTAGTTAAAGTCATTTGGGATTGGTCGCGTCCCATCCCCTGGCTGAAGTACAAGTGGTGTTCCATCCTTAAATCGTCCAACAGCCATTGCACCCACCAGTTCAAGTGGCAAACCGAGTTCTTTAGCTACCTGACGCTCCGCAAGTCTGAAAGCCTGCACATTTTGCTCGAGTTTCCGGTACACAAGGAAACTTCCAAAACTCCGATTGGGAGAACCGTTGGGATCCGGTACGAGGACGAGACTTAGGGGTGCACGGGGATCCCAAAAACTTCCTGCACCGTTGTGAGTCTCCCGTTCTGCTTGGCGTCTCAGGAATAATGGTTGACTTCGCCCGTCTACATAGCCAAAGTGCTCAACCGCGACACCATCTTCTGGGTCAGATGGAGAGAATCGCTTCTTTAGATTCATTCCGCGCTCGCCCACTATGATTTCCGCAACTCCATTAAGCTCAGCAACTACAATTCTCTCGACAGCTATCATCTCGGCTGGATCGTCTGCTGCGAGGAAGAACATTGCGTGAATTGCTTTGTCCGTATAACCTTCTTCCCATTGCTTCTGAGGAGGATCGAGCAAGAACCCCTGCCTACTTGCCATTCCGTCTCTGAACACATCGCTGTATGCGCCTACATTAGGGTTTTGATCGCCTTCTTGGTTATTTCGTCCCTCTGTTGCTGGCTCTTTGCTTTCGCTAGGCTCGCACTGCATTAGATTTGAAGCTGAGTTACCCCTGTTTCGAGGATCGGCTCCCCTTGGGATTTGCTCTTCCGGAATACCGAACACTCTGTAACCCTCTGCTGAAAGGGCAAAGTGGCCAAAGACTCCCGCGTCGATATCATTCTCGCGATAGGCAATCGATTGCTCGACCTGGGCCCAGGCTGAAGTAATATATCGGCTTGCAAAACTAGCTATCCAACGCTTTATGCTCTCTTTACGACTAGTATGGAAATGTAGAAAAAAATGTACGGCATGATATCGACCATGACCAGTGAGGATATTTCCCTGCAAGTCTTCTAATACGTCTCGAAAAGTGGGATCCATCTCATCAATAGGCCCACGGTTATGGCTCAAATCTAATGGCATTATCTGACTCCTTTACTAGGATTGTTATCAGAATATATTTGCTCTAGAGAACAGGTAGGGCAGAAGCTACTCAATAATATTCAATCGAGATGCGTGTAACTTCTTGCAATACGGTTAGATAACATTTGAAAAAAAACGGACTCCTGGGGCAAACATATATTCGCCTCCAGTTGCTACTAGGGGTGGATCTAGCGAAGCTGTCATGAGGGGCAAGATAGCTGGAAACTATTGCTATATCTACGCTTAAGCATTTTTGACATCGAACTAGAATTTCTGCATGAATGCACTGCTACTTCTCACCCCATAATTGCTTTTCGCCTACCAAAGAGAATTAACCCTGTTATGTCAAACTGGGAAAAGCCAATCTCTGAAAGCCTTTCAGAGCTTAATTTTTCAGCTTTTGGCTAGAAATTTTAATTTGTATTAGAAAAGAAAGGCTCAAAGTTTGATTAAATAAAGGTTCCAATGTTTAGCTGCGATTATTGTTTTCCGAAAGTGACAGAACAGGGTTAATAATACTGTTTGGTTGGAGTCTTTGGATTGGGCTACAAACCTTGATATCAAAGAGTTTCAGTCAATTCACGCCAAAAGATGATCATTGCCCTAGCTGTAAAACCTGTAAATAAAGTTAATAAATACTCCGGTTTTTGTAGCGATGGATACCTAACTTTTGTCCCCTGGTGACAGCTTCGCTATATCTAGGTCAAAATGCGCTTTGGCTACTTTTACCCCCTCTAGAGAAATTCGGTCAAATGGCAGTTGCTATACTAGTTTTTCTACTCTTGCAGTTCATTAGCAAAATACTCTAAGACAAGCCGAGTTTTAGTTTCTTGAACACCCGTTGGGTCAAGCTTATTGTCCTTTAGATATTGCATGAACTCCTCTTGAGCCACCTGTGCGTGCTTTGGCTGAACTCGAATGGATAACTCAAGAAGCTGTCTGCCGTCAGGTATGTGCCAACGTTCACAACGAATCGGATAAGTCAAACTGCCACCAAGCTTTGGCTTCCAGCGAAAAGCTTTAACTGGACCAAGTACTTGCAAATTATTAAGGTGAATTTCAATTTGAGCACTTGTCTTCAGAAAATGTTCCTGTTGCTCAGAAAAGAGTTTGTCTAGTGAGCGCTTACCTTCGAGCGTCTCTTCAATTTCATCTTGTTTCTGCTCGGTGGTGAAGGATGCAGATTCGATTCGGCGATCGCCTACCCAATCTCCTTCAATTTTGAAACCCTCTATTCCTCGCCATTCTGAAGAAATCTGTGACGAAACAGGACGAAGCTTTACGGTAGAATCATCTGGGTTGTCCTGGTTTTTACGAAGGCGCAAAATAATGCCATGCTCGAATAGTTGAAGTTTTCCAGTTGTGCGGAATGTTTGAATATCCTCACAGAAGTAAATTTTACGTTTCTCTGACTCATCTTGTTTCAGTTTAAACAAATCTTCTGCAACCTTGATTTGTTCTGGTTTGATTGTCACCTTAATTTCAACCGCGTCAAGTTGCTCCAATGAGTTACTCATATTTTTAGTCACTACTATATAAATTGCCGCTAAATCTAGTAGTTCACCAACCCAAAATTGCTGTGTAGGTCGAGCAGGGGGAGAATTGGAGGAAATAATGCTATTATTCATTGATTTTGCTTCCCCTGCCTCCCTTGCTGACCACAACGCAAAGTTGTCTTGGCAGACTACTAGTACGCAGGCTTGATAGAATTTTCCTAGCTAAAGAACAGTCGTTCCTTCTCACGAGGCGAATTTGGCATTAAGCCGAGATAGCTACATATTCGGAAAGTAAGGCTGAAAACGATTATCCTGCTTAGGTTTGGTAATTTGTTACTTCTTTGTACTTAACACCATTATAGATAACGAAAAATCAAGCCTTTTCAGCCACTATTTCCGTTTTCGTTCTTATCTCGGCTCAATGCCAATGCGATCACTATCAGAATTTATCGAAAACAGCCAAGACAAGCCTTGAAAAAGAAGCGGCTTCATTTCCCTGCGCGATGACTCTCAAGCCACTGGAGTAAAACGGCGAACGAAGGAGACATGGTTATATCAGACTGACTAATTACAGTCGGTTCGCTGCCATCTTCCTCAATCGTGATTGTGTAACTCATCGCATCTCGGGCGCGCCCCGGTTTATCCTCTTTGATCACTGAGGCTGTCTTAGCCGCTGCCACTAACCGTACCAGCTCTGATGCTACCGATTCTGGAAGAGCAGACGATTCTACAATATATGGTGATCTGAGGATCCCAGCCGCCAGACCGCCGTACTTCGTTAGAGTGACTTTCATATTGCAATTTTTCCCAGCAATCGTTGCATATTATCAAGATAGATAATAGACATCTCCAAAAAGAAGGTAAAAACGTTAAATATAAAATCTCTACAAGGTTTCTGGGCAACGTATAGTTCATTTCTGGAGAAGTCTAATAATAGAACAGTACCCACAGGGCTTACTTCTTTTCCTTCAGGGTACTTACTTTGTCAATGTCTTAACCTGAGAAGCCAGGGACTCAATTTGCTTAGTTAGTGCGACGAGAGAATCACCATCGGCCGTGCCGTTCCGACCTTTGCTGGGACCCCAGCTCCTCGCACCTGCAATCCGGATTCCCACCTGCCGCCAAGCTGAAGCTACTGCCTGCTGCTGGATACTGTTGGGGCCGTACATCTGTCCAGCCTTCATATAGGTGGTGTTCGCAAAGTCTTGGAATTGAGTGAGCTGGTTCGATGCAAGTAGCGATTCGTACCAGATGGAGCCGGGATCCTCCCATGCGTTTCCACCAATATTGACGGCTGTTAGATAAAAAGCCTTGTTCGGAATACCCGAATTGATGTGAACCCCACCCCAATCACCTTCTTGGGTATCCGGAAGTACAACGAACCTATCCATGTGGTCGGGCTGCGGGTCTTTGCCTAACTGGCTGTTGTCGTAGGCTGTCCCTGGGGCCTTCATTGATCTCAAAGCATCAGCACCGATATGCGGGGTAAATATCTCAGATCCAATTAACCAGTCTGCCTCGTCGGCCGTTTGTCTGAGTGACCACTGCTTGACCAAAGACCCGAACACGTCAGAAATAGATTCGTTCAAGGCTCCTGACTGAGTGTGGTACTCCAAGTTAGCGGTGAACTCAGTTACCCCGTGTGTTAGCTCATGGGCGATCACGTCAAGGGACTTAGTGAAGTCGGTGAAGATGATATCATCTCCGTCCCCGAATACCATCTGTTGTCCGTCCCAGAATGCGTTGTTGTATCGAATGCCATGGTGGACGAATCCGTCCAGACGCATACCTCGCCCGTTGAGTGAGTTCCGGTTTAGCACTTCCTTGTAGAACTCTCGAGTGGTTCCAAGCCCTTCGAAAGCTAGGTTGACGGACTCGTCTGGAACGGGGTCCATATCATCCTCTCGACGAGCAAGAACAGCAGAGGAGAGGATATAGCTGTTTTGGCAGTTATAGATGCTGCGCCGACCGCTAGCTGGAGTGGCGAGAAAGCTAGCGGATGCCCGCACTGTTCGTTCACCCCGTAATTGAGAAGTTGTCAATAGGGTGTTCAAAGCCGCTTTGCGGACATTTTCGTCTTTACTTTCCAACAACTTTTTAAGGAGATGGGGGGGAGTAATGCAGCTCAAGCAACGGCAAGTTTGGTTCATAGGATACCTCGCTGGTTAGAGAATTAGGATAAGCTTTTTCAGCTTCTATTTCCGTTTTTGCAGAGATTTCGGCTCAATGCCTAATTAGGCTTGGTTTTAGTAACAGAAAAATTTTGGTCGTTAGTGAGGCATCGGAATGAACTGTCCCATTTACGACGCTTGGCTGATCACCACTCAGAAGTCTGCAATAGGGGAGAAAGTAGCGAAGCTGCTATTAGCCGCCATGCAAGGGCTGAAAACATTACCCAGAGAGAGTTTTATCAAAATTTTTCGACTTTTACCCTAAAAATAAGATTTTGCTCAACTGGATACACACTTAAAGGTGTACCATTTAAACCTCACTGATTTTTGCAGCCTAAAACCCTTGTGGTTACGTTAGTAAATGCCGTATCAAATAACTTAGACTTCAATTGATACAGCCAAAACAAGCTTTTTCTCCGTTTTTTGCTAAAAAGAGCAATTTTATTTTTGTAAGCCTTTCCTAGCAAGACTTACAGGCGTTGCGTGGCGGCTCGTGTCAGACTCGCTACTTTCACCCCCAATAGCGGGAATTCGTTGTTTGTGTTTAGGACTGTCCCATTTATGGTTCAATTTGGGACAGTTAAACGTTCATAAACGAGCATAGGACTAGAAAAAAGATGACTTCTAGAAACCTTGCTCTATAAGCTTCTCAGTCTTAACGACCAAAACTTTTCCTTTGCTAAAACTAAGCCAATTAAGAAACTTTATCCCTCCATTAGAAGCAAGATACTAGCTTTAACCACCTCTCTTAAGAGCGATACCTTAGCTTTCACTATCCTTCTTAGGAAGGAGATTCCAGCCTAAGCTAAATTACCAAAATCCAAGCAACTCTTAACAAATAGGCGGCGCAGCGGAGTGTCTGCCTCTGCCTGCAACAATCTGGGTGGCTCAACAAGTGTATTTTTGGCAGTGGCAGACACCGCCTATTTGAGCGAAGCGGTTAAGAGTTGCGCTATCACTTAGAGGGAGATTCCTTTAGAGCCTGTCAAGAGACAACTTTTACAATTTCTTTCTTAAAAACAATACCGTAGCCAATTTACGAGGGTTCAACGCCTGTAGAAACGGGATGGATACGTCGTAAAGAAGTAAGCTTGGCAAAAATCTCGGCTAATAAAATAGGCTCAGGCATTTCGGGAAGCATTTTTATAATTTCACGGACATATCGAAAACCACGATAATGAGCCTTAAGATCAAGAATGCCGGAGTCGGGATTAAGGAGACGAAAATCCATGAGAAGATTATGGGATAAGTTGACCATAAAGAATGCTAGATTAACAGCATTAGTCACAGCAATTTGACTTAAGTTCATAAAATCTTCCAATCCCCAAAATTGCTTGGCATCTCGAAAATTGAATTCGATCTGAAAGCGCAGCTTGTAGTAGTCAATTATTTTCTCAGATGACAATTCCAGGTCGCTAGAAAATAGAATCACATGGCTGCGAGCATGAGTTTTAAGATTGGTTTTGACTAGAATAACTACATTCAAAGCTTGAGCAAATTCTCCTGTGTTGTAAAGTCGCTTGATAAACGTCAGTTTGAATATCCTTATCAATGGTACTTTTACACAAATACTTGTTAGGTATGATATTGTAGTCAATTTTATCTCCGTATTTCCGGCGAGAGGAACTATTGGGGTCAGGGTGTTGATAAGGTATGTATAATGCCGAATCGTAGCGAAGCTTAGAAATTATATGCAAGTTAACTTGACGAGCCATCTGCAAGGCATTATTGTTTCCAAAATGTCCATTTAACACTAAGTAAGTAAGAACCTATCCCACTAATAAGATTTTGTTAATCCAGATGTGGATTGTAGCAAGGTCAATGAATGCGTCAAAGTAAACTTTTTGACGTTCCCATCTAACAACGAGACGACGGTATTTGCGCTGATACCAAGCAAAACACCGCTCTTGCTGAAATCTAGGAACAGAGATTTTGATTGGTCTCCCTCTATTTTTCTTGGTTTTCCAAACTCGTTTTGGGATTTGAGGGCGAATACCTCGTTTGCGTAGATCAGCGCGTTTTTGTTTCGAGTCGTAACCTTTGTCAGCAGCCAGCACCTTGATTCGTTTACGTGGTCTGCCGCGTTTTAATGTTTTGAGTTTGACTTTATCAAGTAGAAGTATTACTTGTTCTCTTTCGTTACCGTTGGCTGGGGTAGTGGAGTTAGCCAAGGGCATTCCACCACCTTCGGTCACCGTGTGAATGAGAATACCTTTACCTTTGCCACCATAGGCTACGTCTTCACCTCCTCCTTTCCCAGGGGGAAAAAGACCCGTCAACCGCGCCAAAGTTCCAGTTTATCAGTCCCTGATCATTAGCGATCGCTAATATACGCGCCTGTAAATGTTCAAATGTTCCATCCTCACGCCATCGTTTTAGCCATCGGTGGGACGAGCTTTTAGATGCCCATGTCTCCCCACGCGGCAGATCACACCATCGACACCCAGTAATCAAAATGTACAACAGGCTATTTAATACATGGCGATATGGTGCATGAGGCATTCCTTTACCACGCTTGGATGCCTGCTTAGGAAATATATCCTCAAATAACTTCCATTCCAGGTCGCTCAAGCCCTCAAAACGTCCAGCCATCAACGGATACACCCAACTCAATTCATAAATAGATTACCACAATCTGGCATTAGTGGGATAAGTTCAAGGGGAATAAATTTAGCTAATAACTTAAATAGCGACTTAATCATTTTTTTAATTCGGAGTAATTCAGGTGTGAGAATTACCTGAGTTTTATGGCTCTTCGGTTATTTTTATGGAAAATCTGATTCAAAGTTATTGAAAGCTTTACTCTGTAAGCATTTCATTCAAAATAGTGCCAAAATTCTTTATAACGCTTGCCGTACAAGGGTTTTGTTACAATCAATCCTCACTCACCATAAAAGGGACGCAAGAGCCAGTTTTATTCTTGTTTTTACTCCCCTTTGGTCGTCCACGCCCACGTTTCTCTTGCGGTTTTATTTCTTTGGTTTGTGACGGGCTACTTTTTTCTATATCGCTCTTTATCACCTGTTCTATCTGAATCGGAAACGAGTGCCTTTGCTCAACACTGACTAATGATAATGTAAAAAAAGATAGCCCTAATATGGGTTTGCTAGCCAGGCTAGAAAAAAATCTATCCAGCCCGTAAGTTTGTTTCCCTGATTTACTGATTACAACTTCATCTCCTGCTAGTAAATATACCTCATTCGCACGAAATAAATGCCTGCGAAAGAATACCCAAAACAATGTCGCCCAAGGTATTACTGTATGAAAGAATCTCAACATCGTTCTATAGAACCCATTTGATATCTTTGAAGTGAACAAGTAAAATCGGCAGAAACAGTGGAATAGAATCAGGTCAGGGCGAGAAATGGGATATTCAAGCGACGTAACAGACAAAGAATGGGAAATTATTGAGCCATTATTGCCAACCAAGAAGAAAACAAGACCCCCTGTGTGGACAAAGAGGCAAATTTGGAACGGGATATTTTATCAACTTAAGAATGGTTGCAATTGGGCAGACTTACAAGCGAGATTTGCCGCCCTACTCTACTGTGTTCTGGTATTACAAGCAGTGGTGTGAAGATGGCATCCTTGATCCAATTATGGCTAATTTACATCAGAGAGTGCGTGAACAAGTAAAAAAAAACCACAGTGGACAACCCTAATCATGATTGATTCACAAGCGGTCAAAAATACTTGTAATGCCAGTATTGAGCCGAAAGGATTTTGTTTTTACAAAGCGACCAACGGGATCAAAAGACATCTAGCAGTAGATATATTGGGTTTCCCCTTCTTCACTCACTGCACTACCGCCAACGTATCTGATGACCAGGGGTTGATTGAAATCTTCTCACAAAATATCGATTATTTCAAATCTAAACCACTAGATTTGCCCAAAACAACTATTTTAGTAGATCATGGCTACCATCCTGAAAAAATTATCCCAGCCTTGGAGCAAATTTATCCCCAGATCATGACCAAAATCCAATTTGAGCTCGCATGCCTTGCCATCAAAAGCTGAAAAGGAAGCCAAAGGACAATCCGGATTTGTTCCAGTGGCTGCTAGATGGGTGATAGAGAGATCGAATGCTTGGGTAGAGCGATGTAAAAGTTTAGTCAAAAACTTTGACCGGACACTCGCTCGTGCCAATGCCAAGCTCAAGCTTTGTTTTATCCGATTGATGCTCAAACGACTAGCTGCTAGCTAGAAAAAAGATATTAAATGGGTTCTATATCCAATACCGTAGCCAATTTACGAGGGTTCAACGCCTGTAGAAGCGGGATGAATACGTCCTAAAGAAGTAAGCTTGGCAAAAATCTGGGCTAATAAAATAGGCTCAGGCATTTCCGGAAGCATTTTTAAAATTTCACGAATATATCGAAAACCACGATAATAAGCTTTAAGATCAATAATACCGGAGCTAGGATTATGCTGACGAAAATCAGCGAGAAGATGGTGGGATAAATTGACCATGAAGAATGCGCTTGTTAGCAGCATTAGTTACCGCAACTTGGCTCAAATTCATAAAATCTTCCAGCCCCCAAAACTGCTTGGCATCACGAAAGTTAAACTCAATTTGGAAGCGCAGTTTGTAGTAATCAATTATTTTTTCATATGACAATTTTAGGTCGCTAGAAAATAGAATTACATGACTACGAGCATTAGTTTTCAGATTAGTTTTGACTAAAATAACTATATTCAGTGCTTGGGCAAATTCCTTGTGAAGGAGAGTAGCTTGATAAATATCAGTTTTGATATCGTCTTCAATAGTACTTTTACATAAATACTTGTCAGGTATGTTACAATATTCAACCTTGTCACCCTTCGGGTTCAGCAGTCCCCTGCGACGGGAAACCCGTCTTCAGGGCTGCTTCACCGTATTTACGACGAGAGCGTTTATTGGAGTCAGGATCTTGATAGGGTATATACAATGCCGAATCACAGCGCAGCTTGGAAATTATATGTAAGTTAACTTGTCTAGCCATCTGCAAGGCATTATTGTTTCCAAAATGACCATCTAATACTAAGTAAGTTAAAGGGATAAAGTTAGCTATTAACTTGAATAAATTATTAATCATCTTCTTAATTCTTAGTAATTCCGATGTGAGAATTACTTCTGCTTTGTTTTTATTTTTACTCCCTTTTGGCCGTCCCCGTCCACGTTTTTCTTTAGGTTTGATTTCTACTAATCTTGGCGATATACTACTTGTTTCTGTATCGCTCTTGATTACCTGTTCTATCTGAATCGGAAATGAGTGCCTCTGCTCAACACTTACTAACGATAATGTAAAAAAAGATAGTCCTAATATAGGTTTACTAACTAGGCTAGAAAAAAATCTATCCAAGCCATAAGTCTTTTTCCCTGATTTACTCACTACAACTTCATCTCCTACAAGCAAATACATCTCATTCGCACGGAACAAATGCTTGCGGAAAAATAGCCAAAACAACGTCGCCCAAGGAATTATTGTATGAAAGAACCGCAACATCGTCCGATAACTGCCACCAGTCCCTGTCCAACGGGAGATTCCTAACATCGTTATTCTCCCATTCATTGCTAGCATCGCCATTATTATCTGGTTCAACTGACGCATCGTCGTAGCATTTATCTGGGGTAATAGGCATTGTAAAAGTGATAGGATATCGAACATGGGCGAATTGTAGCGTTTGAGTTGTCGTTGTGGTAAACAATAACTCTACTACAGAGCGCCCTATCTCTTCACCCTCTTCTTTTGGCTAAGGTATTGATATCGAAATTCCTCTCATGCTCACCGCTACAACTATTGATGGTATTGCTAAGCACTTTCAGGGTAGCTATGTATTGCGGCAGACGAATAATATTCCCGGCTCAACTCAAAGTCAAAGGATGTGGCATATCCACTCTGCGAAGATTACTCCGGTCAATTAATTCTGTTTTTTCATTCTTAATACAGAAAAATAGCGGCTCTATCGGGTTTAATATACTAATGTAACAGACGATACAAAATAGTGGGTTGATTTGCTTAATCTGTTGGAATATAGCTGTTGATTCAGTATAGTTTAAACGATAGAGCCAAAATAGCTAGATTTCTACACCAACCCACACTTCATATTGCTTTTAGTGCAACCTCCGACATCAAAGCGCCAACTTTTAGACATTACGTAGCGATATGTACAGAACAATTGAGCCAACTTTAGTGGCAAAATGTTTAGAGCTTGCATGAATTGACTAAAGGAGTTTTCAAATGTCTGTTTCCGAAATTACTCAAAAGCTTCTAGCAGCTAAACAAGATAAAGGACTTAGCTTCGCCGATTTAGAAAAAATCCTTAAACGCGATGAAGTATGGATTGCAGCTTTAATTTACCGTCAAGCTAGTGCTTCTGAAGAAGAAGCAAAGTTATTAGTTGAAGCTTTAGGACTAGATATAAGTTATATTCAGCAATTAACTCAACATCCTACCAAAGGTTTAGGAACAGTTGTACCTACTGATCCATTAATTTACCGTTTTTATGAAATTATACAAGTTTATGGATATCCAGTTAAAGCCGTGATTCATGAGAAATTCGGTGATGGCATCATGAGTGCAATTGACTTTACGTTGGATGTAGAAAAAGAAGAAAATCTCAAAGGTGAGCGGGTGAGAATAATTATGTCTGGTAAATTTTTACCCTACAAAAAGTGGTAGTAAAATAGTTTTTGTTTCTGCACTAATTTCTTATTCTTATAGCAACTTTGGTTGGCAACTTTTGATATTTTTCATAGGATTTGAGTTATCCCTCTTCTGCCACTCTCCGAAAACATTTGCTATTTCTGAGTTCTAAAGCTTTTGTATAGCAAACGATCACCAGTTTTTTCCTAATAACAAATACAAGATCCATTTTTTTCTAATAGTATAGCTTGTATTGATCGCCTCATCAGGCTTCTAGCGATCGCCCTCCCGGAGAGTGACAGAAGCTGTTTACGGACGCGCTGGCTTCCGTTATGGATGAAAGAAAATGTCCCGAAAAAAATTACACTTTTATTGTGTCCTGACAGTTAAGACTGATCCCCCAATGGTGCTTTGCCGCCCGTACAGAAGCTTGGTTCTGGGTTGAGACGGTTATGACATTGGTGAAATGGCTACTGCCATTATCCCGTTTAGGAGACTGTATTCATCCGTCAGCCCAGGTTAGGGCACGCTTCCAATTGCGACTATTACTCTGCATTAAAGAGGGAGCCTTTAATGATGAAAACATCAAAGTCCAAATCCCGTTTCCATCAACCAAGGACGAATGACACTTCTGACCTAAGACAAATCAACCCAAATGCAGCAGGTATTGATATCGGTTCAGAATTCCACTGGGTGAGTGTTCCAAAAGATCGAGCATCCGAGAGTGTAAGACGTTTTGGCTGTTACACCGGTGACTTGTATGCCCTTGCAGATTGGCTGGCTGAATGTAGAGTGGAAACTGTAGCAATGGAATCAACAGGGGTGTATTGGATTGCGTTGTTTCAAATCTTGGAGACAAGAGGTTTTGAGGTCAAGCTTGTCAATGCCCATCATGTGAAAACTTTACCTGGACGTAAAACTGATATTTTAGACTGTCAATGGCTGCAACAGTTACACAGTTATGGATTGTTGTCTGGTTCTTTTCGCCCGGAAGACCAGATTTGTGTTCTGCGGAGTTATATCCGCCACCGGGATAGTCTTATCAAAAGTGCTTGTGTTCACATCCAACGGATACAAAAGGCTTTAACCCAGATGAACGTGCAATTGCATAAAGTTGTTAGCGATATCACTGGTACCACTGGGATGGCAATTATTCGAGCTATTGTTGAAGGAGAAACAAATCCACAAATTTTGGCAGCTAAAAAACATCACCCATCACCGCGTTAAACGCTCTGAAGCAGAAATTGCTGCTGCGTTAAATGGTGATTATCGTAGTGAGCATGTCTTTGTACTTCAACAAGAACTACAACTTTACGATGTTTATCAAACTCAGATAGCAGCCTGCGACCGCCAAATACAGGAGTGCTTATCTCAATTTAGCGACAAAGTTAATTTGAACGAATCTCCGCTTCCCCAACCAAAGCACATTCGCCATAAACCCCAAGGCAATGAACCTGCTTTTGATTTACGTACCCATCTTTACCGAATTAGTGGCGTGGACTTCACTGCTATTGATGGTCTTGGTATCCTAACAGTACAAACCATTATTTCTGAGGTTGGTTTAGATCCTAGCCGATTCCCAACTGTTAAACACTTTACTTCTTGGCTTGGTCTTTGTCCTAGCAATCGCATCACTGGTGGCAAAGTTAAAAGTTCTAAGACTCGTCTTGTAGTTAACCCTGCTACCAATGCTTTCCGAATGGCAGCACAAACAGCTGGCAAGAGCAATTCTGCTTTGGGTTCTTTTTATCGTCGCTTACGTTCTCGCCTGGGTACACCCAAAGCTATCACTGCTACTGCTCATAAGTTGGCACGAATTTTCTATCGACTTTGGACGAATGGAGGTAACTATCAAGATCCTGGCATGGATTATTATGAGCAACGTTACCAAGAACGAGTCATCAATAACCTCCAGAAAAAGGCTCTAGCTTTAGGTTTTGAGCTTGTTCCTCAGCCTCAAGCAAATACGGTTTCTTAGGAGAGGGATAAGTATTGTTGATAAAATCATTGAAAATGTCTGCCATGAATTGAGTTATGGACATTCTTCGGCTTATTTCCCAACAACTCTAATATTCAATCGAGATGCGTGTAACTTCTTACAATAGGGTTAGATAACATTTGAAAAAAACCGGACTCCTGGGGCAAACATATATTCACCTCCAGTTGCTACTACCCACCCACCTGGAATTGGGAGATCAAAGCCACTAGTGTCATTGACCAAAGAAACTTTAGTATTACGTGCTGCACTGAGTATCGGATCTACACCTCCGCCAGCCTTTGGTTTATTTTCATCATTCACCCAGTCGTTCATCAAAAACTCAAACTGCTCTTCAATTGATGATTGGTATGCAACAAACAGAAGCCCCCGATCAGCCTCAGGTTTTTCATCTACTTCCGGTCCAAAAGTGATACCACGTCTAAGAATTAACTTCTGAAAAACCCGTTCCCTGTTTCCAAGATCTGTACCAGATTCATCTCTCGGATTTACCTTGCGAATGTGTGCTGCAAAAGGGCAAATACGTCCATCCGGATCAGATGGATTGAGTGGATGGGGGTCATTTGGTAGCGGTACAGTCGTTGCTTCGGCAAAGGTGAAGTAGTTCTCACCTAACTTGTGTTCTCCTCGATCAACATTGGGATCGCGCATTACTGGCCATCCAGACGCCCACCGACCGACAAGCAATGCACCAAGTCGCTCTGGAGTGAGGTCTGGATCAAAACCATTTTGACGCAGTGTTTCAGATGCTTCAGCAAGGAATGTATGAAACCCCTGCACGTTCTGAGATAATCTCCGATAGGCTAAGAACGAGCCATTCACTGCCCAAGTCGGTCCAGGAGGCTCCGAATTTGGACGACTCGATTCTGGCTTATCTTTAAACTGTCTCAAGTAGCCAAACAAGAAATGACCTGGCCATATTAGAGGACGACCAGGTGCAGCAAATCTACTGCGGTAGATATCGAATGCTGAATCTTCTGGCCATGTTCGTGATTCAATAAAATCTTCTGCTACAGTGGATTTACGCCCTCTGAGTGCTGGATGCGAAACGCCATCCTTGAAGCCGAAGTGTTCATGCCCAGCCAGTGCACCAGGTCGTACTCGCCCTCGATCAACATGGATCAGTTGTAGTCCCTGCTGTTCTGCGGAAGTGATGAGTTCCTCTTCAGTTTTCACCGCCCAATCAAAATCATCAGTTGCGAGAATGAGAAGTATATCTGGACGACGAGAACCAGATCCGAAAATCCAATTTTCTGGTGCTCCTGGTTCACCACTACCCCGAGGCGGGTCGCCAATGGAGGCTGCTCTTTTTTCAAGTCCTAGTTTAAAAGCTTGATCGTCAAAATCCTCAATATCTGGTACGCCAAGTTTCGCAAGTCCTTGTGCTGAAATTGCACAGTTGAGAAACAAGAAGTCAAGATTGTCAGGCTCGCGCCCTAATTTCAAACGCATCGCCTTCCACATACTGTGAGCAGCAAGAACCTCTCTAGCTGTCCACAGCTTTGGAGCGAGTGACTTGAGCCACAGTCGTGCTGGCTCGGGATCAACAATTTGAAGGAACAAGAAGTGTTGGCTATCCTTCTTGAAGCCTGGCAAAACATTGCCTTGGATATCGTCAAGATCTAAAAGTGGCTCTTCAAGCATTACATCTCTCTACGTGTTCTGTTTGTGTTCATACGGCTAGACATACCACCAAACGCAGTAACTGCACTTGAAGGAGTTACTGCCGCTGAAGTTGGTAATGGGAATAAGGGTGTACCTGTGCACCCGATCACTCGCGGCAACGGAATTTGTTGCGGCTCACTTACCAAAACTCCAACACGCACATTGATACGAGCTGCAATCTGAGCACCAAACTCGATTTGCTCGCCATCAATCTTGATATCCGAAACAGTGTAGTCCTTGCTCTCAGGTACTGCATACACAGCACGAACAATATAGGATTTGTTTGGATCAGTATCCTGTGAGCCTCGTAACACTTTCCAGAATGTATTGGCTGGAGTTGAATCAGGTGTCTCCCACCCTCTCAAGTCAATATCACTTATATAAAGCCCAACTGGATTTTCAATAGTAATAAAGCGGTTTTGTCTAGCAAAGTTATTAATTGCGTTACCAATACTCGGATCGCTTTGACGTGCTTCATCGCCATACTGACCGCAGCGAATAAGTCCTAGTGCATCTGTAATGGGATTACTAAGCCGATTAACTCGCAAGATACAAGACCGAGACACAATGTTCACTTGCGCGCCAAGTGTGTTGTTCGGTTGCTGCATATGTACAGCAAATTCGTTATTGTAACGGTTGTACCAGTCATATTCACCACTGCTGTCAACTAAATCATCAATTGTAACTGATTGAATTCCAGTGAGCTTGCGATAAACATCTACTAATAGATCGCGTGATTCCTGTGACGTATAGAACATGAAATTGTAGTATTCTGGGGGCTCGCTCGTGAAGATAACTTCTGTAATCTTATTGTCAGTGTTACGTTTGACAACCCACTGGCAGTATTCATCTTGAATTCTGGTGATCACGGATGAGCCATTCTGAAAATCAAAAGGTTGTCGTTGATCCAAAAAGGTAAATTTCTCATCTGTGTTGTTGAATTGTTCATCAAAGCTTGTCGGGAGCGCTGACCAGATAACATTCTTAAGTTCTGAAGGGGACACAATAGGCATTGATGCAGGATTGTATACGCGCAAATCACTGTCAGAACGGCCCCATCTTTGCAATTCTCTTAGCGCATCACCATAGAGATTTCTTTCATACTGCTCATTGATGAATGAGCTCCACAAGGCTTTTAAATCAGGAACACTTTCAAAATCAGTCAATTTTGCGGTTGGCTCGAATACCCACATTTCCAAGGCTCCTTTCGATATTTTGAACAAGACAAATTACACTATATTGATAAAATTGATTAAACAAAATTGGTACAGCTTTTAATGTGTGCTTAATTGGTTAAAATCTCATCTTTAAGGTAAAAGTTATACCCAGATTAAAATCACTTATGTTTCTAATTTTACTAATTGAAAACCCTTTAAGATATGAGTGAAATCTTGATGTTTAGTTTGTTGTAATAGTTCTTGTGCTTTATGCATTCTCTCAATCTCCTCTTGCCAAATTGATGAAGTAAATCCTTTTGAATAATATTTAAGACATTGTTGGATATGTGCAGCAAAAGCTTTTCCTAATCTCAGGGAGTAGTGTTCCAAACAGTCACTACTACTTAAACCAGAAGCAATAGCATCTATAATACTGGTTGCTAGGATTGCACCTCTAATAGCGTACCCTGTACCATCTCCACTAATCGGGTCTACGGAAAAAGCCGCATCTCCTACAGCAAGCCATTTATCTCCACACAAAGGCTGTAAAATTTGAGGAAAAGCTGTAAAAATTGCTAAAGTTCCTGACAATTGTGAAATGAAATCTTGAATATGGCGTGTTTGTTTAAGTAAGTTTATAAAAATTGATGCAGGTTCTCCTGAAAATGGGGGAACCATACTTTGGAGTATTGCTCTGTTGCCACCTAATGGAGCAAAAAATAGCCAGCCTCCTGATACACTTTCTATCCAGTAAATATCTTTTTTAACCAAGTTAGTCAGCCTAACTTCTTGAGAAAGTATGCATCGATTTCCAAAACTGTGACGATGGCTTGCTCCCAACTTTCGAGCAATTATAGATTGACGACCACCCGCGTCCACAATCCAAGCAAATTCACTTTGGCGTTCCAGTAAATTATCTATACTAGCTGGTAATTCCTGAAATTTAATTTGATTGTGGTACTCATCTAATAAATGCTGCCAAAGACAATTCCTTAATGAGTTACCATTAATAACCATGCTTGGTTCAGCCATACTTAAAAAGTTTTCATCATTTCCCCAGCATACTTTACGCTCTTGGAGCAGATGCAAACTATTCCAAAAACTACTCTCTAGTTGCCAAATATCTTGCAGAAGATTGCAGGTTATCTGATTAAGGATTAAAGTTGGAGAAAAACATTGATTTCCCCATATTTCTATTTCCCAGCCGCGATTTACAAGCAAACGGGCACAAGATAACCCAGCAATACCATTACCAATCACTAAAATTTTTTGCATTATTAAGGGGAAATCAATAATTGTAGTTGAGCTAAGGCAGGAGGCAAGAGCCAAGAGCCAAGAGCCAAGAGACAGAGGGGTAAAGGAGAATTGCTCTGTTACCTGTCACTTGCGCTAATCTGCATCTTCTTCAATCAATTGATGTATGTGTTGGAATAGTTCTTCGTTGATATGCTGTTGACGTTCAGCTAGCTCACGTTCTGTAAAATCGCTAGTTTCTTGTAATTCTGTAATAGTATCTTTTGTTTCTATAAACAGAGCATTCATGCGACCGCTAGCATTGGCACGAGTTATGGTAGTTGTAATGGTTGGCGGGAGCTTAAATCTAGCTCTGACACCTTGACTGGCCATATAGTGATTGGTTTCGTGCAGGTTAAACATAGCACGACGCGATTGTTCTAGTACCAGTCCGCCAGCGCGATCGCCTAAAGCAAAACTTACCTGAAGCGCACCTAGCAAAACACTATAGTTTTGATCGCTTAATTTTTGTAAACTAGCTAATTGCGTTCCAGATTGGGGATTTTTTAAAGGACGAAGATAGGAATCAGGGGAAATTCCCGCTAAATGTTGCTGAACAGATACAAACCGCCTGTAATGATTTTCTCCCTCATCAATAATTAGTTTGATTAAAGGTAATAACCGTTCTCGTTCGGGGAATTGTTCTGGTTGGCGATCAATACTAGTCAATAAGCGAACATACATCCCATCAATTCCTTCTCCAACTGACTGACTAGGTTTTTCCACATCAATAAACCATTGCAGTTGTTCTGGTGTCAGTCGCTCAAGCTCAAAAGGTCGGTTAAAATTGCGTCCAATAAATTGCGCTCGTCCTAGAGAAGGCGGTTGCTGCATCAAATCAAGCGCTTCATTTACCCAACGAAGGTGACGCATTTCATCAACTGCAATCAGAAAAACTTCATTGGCTGCGGCAAAAATGCGGCGTGTTTGTTCGTCTACATCCGTATCAGGTAAACGCATAGGCGCATTTACTGAATAGTGTGCATAGAGATACTCAACACACAAAGCGTGTTCGACTGTAGTAAGATAGCGCAATTCATTAATAACTTGTTGTCTAGTCATCAACTTATTTACTGGCGGGACAGGCGGTGGTATAAACTGTTCGCTTTCGCGATCATTTAATACAACTGGTAGTTGATTCCAAGCTCCTTCAATTAGTTCAGCATAATTTAATTCTTGGTCTCGTCCCCATTGCGCCAAGACTTCTGATGGCTGTGGTGTGATATTTCGATTCTTACGCTGAAAATTTAAATAAGGTTGCTGTCCATCTGCACTGGTAACTATATCAGGTTTACTTGCAGCCCAATAGAAGCAACCACAATCACGAAAATCATATTGCCAAGGTGAACAAAGACTGCGAGTGAGGTCGCCGGGTTGATAAACATCTATATCAATTACACCGTTTTCATCTAAGTATTGAGCGCGTTGACCAACTAATACCGCTACCACCAGCCTACCGTTATCATCACGTTGGAATAAACTTTTTCCTGAATCATAAATCTGATTTAATTGTCGGCTCAAACCCAAGCTAGGCGTTAGTATACTGCCTGGTGAAGGGCCAAGGGCAATCGCAATTTTTCCAGGAATTAAGTCATGAACGCGCCGCCAAACTTCTAATCCATTTAATCCATTGAAAAAGAATACAGGTGGATCTGCTTCGCTTTGATTATGAGAGGATCTGCCCACTAATGCCCAGAGAAATAAAGGAGGATTATTATCAGCTTCGGTTAATCCCTGTTGTGCTGGCTCACCATTGGCTAATATTTGATGCAGAATTGCCCCATCTGAACGATGAAACTCAAAAATCAAACCAGGAAAAAAGGCTTTATCAAGATTGCGCTGATCAAACTCAAGTCCTGGATAACAGTTATCAACACCACTTTCAAGTCTCGTATTGCTTGGGTTACCACCTACCACATAATCAGCCCGTGCAGTCAAATTGCGCGGAAAAATTTTCCATTCACTCGGATTTTGAGAACTGCCATTATTCATAAAAACCTCTAAGTCTGGGTTCAGCCAAGTTTATTTGTTGATTAAAATATTGAGGACGAATGGTAGATAATTCAACATAAGCACTCAAACAAAAATCTAACCATCCTCGAATATAATCACAGCCAATTCGCCCTCGGCGAGACACTTCATGATAACAACCACCGCCACACAAATATCTAGCCCAGCATCCTTTACAAGGTTCGATATAATCCACATGATTACGAGTTAAATGCTCTGCTCGCGCTGGCAAATCTGAACCTTCCCAAATGCTACCCATCGCAAACTTAGGATCGTCAATTAAACGATGACAAGCAAATAACTTACCTTCTGCATTCGTACTTAAATAGGCTGCACCTGCACCACAAGGATAAGGCCGATGGCTACCGCGATGAATTTGGTGTAGTGCTGTTTCTAAATTACTAAAAGGATAGGATCTGCCAGCTTCAATTTCTTGCAATGCTTTTTGTCCGCAAGCGATAGCCTGTTGCAATAAAAGAGTAAAGTCTTTAGGAGCAAAGGCTAAACTAGGATCGGGTGATACTAAGACTACAGCAAAACCAACTTCATCAAAGCCTAAGCTAATCACATGATCGAGGATTGGTAATAGTTCTCCTGTTTTAGGAGTAACTGTAATGCGGGCTGCTAGATGTTGCGGTCTGCCGTAGCGATTCAGTAACGCTAATCCTTTTTGTAAACGCTTGTAACTACTAGAACCATTATTCATGGCTCGAATGGCATCATTTTGTTCACGATTCCCGTCTACACTGATGGCTACAGTAAAAGGAAACTCGGCAAATAGTTCAGCATCTTTCTTTTGCAGTAATGTTCCATTAGTAGTAATGGAAAAACGCATCTGACGATTAGCAGCTTGAGCCGCTTGAGCAGCATAGCGAGTAGTTTCGTGGACTACACGACGGTTAAGCAAAGGCTCTCCCCCCATATAACCGACAACTAATCCTACTGTCGGGTCTGACTCGGCAATTAGTCGATCAACTGTTGCCTTAGCTACATCCAGACTCATCAGGCGGGCGTGACCGCCAAATTTACCTGTATCTGCATAGCAGTAACTACAGGACATATTGCACGCCTGAGCAACATTCAGAGAAATTAAGGCAAGAGGAGGAGGGGTAAGGGGTTGACCGTCGATGTATTGGGAGAATGAATCTAAGGGAAAAGAGTCCACCTCTGACCAAGATTGTTCTAGACGATTGGCAACTTCTGGAGCCAAGTCGTAAATCCGACTGCCATCTACGACGAATAAATGAGAGCCTATTACACTTTTGAATAAGCGTAGTTCTGTGTCAGGATGTTTCATGATCCTGCCTCTGCATCTCGACGCAAACGATTTGCCCATGCTACTAGTAGGTCATACTGCCGTCGAGTTATGTGCATAGGATATCGATCAGAACCGCGCATTAGTGCTGGCATTTTGCGGTCATAATAGCGATCACCAATCATTGGTTCACGAATCCACTGAGCGATGAGTTCAGGATTTTCCCGCAATCTATCTTCAAATATTTCTAGAGAAACAAAACGTCGATGTCGCTGACGACCAAATTCTGTTAAAGGTAAAGGTCGTCCGAGAATTTGTTCTATCTGAGGAAAGGCTTTAGCTTCTGCGGTATTTTCCGATAATCCTTGAGCTAGAGCAATGTTACGGTTTTCACTCCGAATCCGGTCGTTTTGAAAGTCTAAATTCATTCCCTCCATCGTTTCTAAAACTCGTTCCAACAGATCCCCAACTTCTGCGGTGGTGAGATTCATGTCTGCAACATAGTCTAATTCAGACACGCTTTGTCGAGAGACGCGATCACTCAATCCATCTGCTAGCGAGGTAATGGGACGGCGATCGGGTGCATAATCTGGTGGCCCAACGACTATGCGACCAATAGCCTTTAAACCTTGAACAGAGCAAGTAACAAGGCCATCACAAACATCATCAACTAAACCGAGACTGATTCTTCTATTTGGCTCTGTATCGTCTTCTAGTGCAAATAATCCACCTGGATTCGTGCGCGGATCGTCAATGATTCTGAACTGGCACCAAGTTGCTTCTGGATTCAAAATCAAGCTTACTACATCCCGACTCAACGTATCTGTGATGATGTTGGCTCCAGAAGTGGTATTATCTTGCTGAAGACTTAAAAGGGGATTTTCAATCACAGGACGAGCAGGTTGAAAATTGGGATCGTTCTGCAATTCTGCTAAATATTCTTCGCGAACTTTGGTAAATTTAGCAAAATGACTGTCATCTCTTTGGGCTGGAGAACCTTCACCCTGCATGATAATTAGATCGATCGCTTTTATTGCTGAATCCAAGTCTTTAACCTGAATCATCCCTGGAAAAATCCCAGTTGCTTGAGCTTCAGGCGGTCCAATAAACAGTTTTTGACCGATAGTCTGAAAGCCTTGGCGGATTAGTCCGTACAGTTCTCCAATGGTGTTATACTCAAGTTTTCTAGGAAGTAATGGTTGTGGTAGCGCCGCCAGGAGTCTTAACAATTCTTCATCTCTGATGCTCTGACAAAACTGAGTCCAATTCCCTCTTTGTTCCTCATTATCAAAATTATTTGGCAATTCAAAGCAAATATAGCGGTTCAGCGTGGTTTCATTGAAAGGCGCTAGTTTAAATGAGAGTTTTAAAGAAGTGTAGGTTTTAGCCTGGGGAAAATTTGCGCGTCGGAAATATGGCGCCCCTCCTATGGCTGTGAGGAGATTGCTAGCAAGTGCAAGATGCAGCATTTCTTCTACTGCAATTCCATTAATTGTCCGCCGCCACCGATTAATCTTATTTAATTGAGCTTGAGAAACTCCCTCATCTGTGGATTCTTTTAAAGAGAAGGCAGTAAAAAGATACTGGCAGGCCAGTGAATGTTCCAGTTCTGATGCCTGTGAGAGAAGATAAAGTAAGTCTTCTCTGGTTTTGACTTGATTATCTGTACTCATATTGGGTAATAGTTTAAGAAGGAATGATAATGGGTAATGGTATATTGATAATTACCCATTACTAAATAACTAAAAGCGTTTTTAGTTACGTTAAAGCGTAGGACAATAGTCCACAATCATCCAAACTTCTGATTTGAAAAACCAAAGAATTATTAGGAAAACTAATCTCGCGCCAAGCAAAACACTCTCGAATAGTGTTTTGATGCTGTCCGCCAGAAATACTAAGGTCTGAATTCATTAACTGTAGACCAACTTTTAGGTAAGAGAGGTTGTCAGGAGAAATGCGATTCCAAGTATGAGCTAGTAATGCTCCAAGGTAATCTCTAGCTCTTAACAATGATTCTTTGAATTGTTGATCCCTCCCTCTGTAAGCTGCTGCAAACTCAGCTTGAATGGCATTATCGTCTTCATTCTCATCTGGAGAATGGAAAGATCTTTTAGCAAGCTCTTCAGAAATTAAACCAGCCTGTACCAATTCCTTTTGAAATACTTCCACAAACACATCAAAGATTGCACCAGTTAAGGGAAGAGATAAATCATGAGGTTCTCGACTGACAGTAGACATTCGTTCGTAGTTAAAAGCTTCACGGATTTGTAGAACCTCAGATAATTCGCCTAGTCGGTTTAACTCATTAGTTGTAAAGAGATTACCTTTACTATTCTCCAATATTCGCTCAACCATCTTATTGAAGTGTAGTGATGACACTATGGCCACTAAATCTCCTGCTGATTCATGGAACCCACCATACTCATCTGTATTGGTAGTGCCACTGCTAGGTAGTCCAACTTCAGCAAAAATAATACTATGACCTAACTCGTGAGCGAGGACATCAAAATTTTCGCAGTAAGGCCTGGTTAGGTCAATTGCACCTGTACGGGTTCGTCCATATCCAAATTCCAAGAAACCATAACCAGACTGGGCATTGTCCCAACTAATAAGAGGAATTAGTTCCAGCTTTTCAAAATCTATGCGAAAATGCCACTCAATCCGTCGCCCAAAATAGTCTTCCCAGATGTCTAGAACGCGGCGAACGGTAGCATACATAGTCGCAGCAGAAAATTCTCTGCTATTCACATCCAAATGATCGAAATGTCCATCTAGCCCTGGCAGTACGGGGGGATTGGATGGCCCCAAATAAGGTCGTTGGTTAAATAAACCATAGGGTCTTTTGTTAACTGCGTCTAAAACATACATCCGGTTATCTGCAGGACCAGGCAGAATTTGATCAGGTGAAATTGTGACTCGAACAGTTTCTGGTTCTCTAAAGATTTCTAGGAAACGAGGCTGAGGAAAAATCTTGAATCTTGTTCCTGTCCCGGCAATAGCAGCATCTAATCTCATAGACATATTGATTTTCCTCCTTGGGAGTTTTTACAGAAATAGAGAGCGTCCGACTTCTAAATAATTGTCAGGTTCAACATACTGTGAACGATATAGCAATCCGTGGGAGTTGCAAACAAATTTGTTCTCCCAACCTTGTTCCCTACCTTTACGAGTAAGTTTATAAATCAAATAGGATTGCTATGGTAATGCTGATTAACAACCAGCTGAGAGCGAATGTGTTTGGTAGAAGTTTATTGGAAAGCCGCGATAACTTTGTCGGCTACGGCTTTGCCAACTGTCTCACCGCCAGTAGCATCAAATATCCAATGCACGCCAAGATAGATGCGACTGATCTTGTTTTGTTCGATAGCTTCTCGAAGAGTAAAACTTGCTTCCCATTTTGGACGGACAACGCCCATGTTATCTGTGGTCTTGCCGTTAAATTCGTCGGAAACAAACTTTACAATAATATCCTCAGGTTTCTTACCAACGAGAGCAGCTGCTACCTCAAAACAAGCTGAACCAAAAGTGGCGTGTCCTGATGGATAAGCTGGGAAATTCGGAGTAAAATTGCTCCCAAGTCCTCCGAAGGTAGGTGTTGGAAAAGGGTTACTATTGGGCGCTCCCAAAGGAAGCCAGAAGCGATCGCCTCGTCTCCCTCGAAGACTATTTCCATCCCCCAACCCCGTTGGTCCCCAACCGACTTCTGCCTCACGAATGCCCACCACAGGTCTCCAAAAGTCATAGGCGTATTTCCAATGCCATGCTGCGATTCCAGCATCAGCCATAGCAACATTAATTGCAGTCAATAGTTTAATCTGTTGGCTATGAGGGAGGGATTGAAACTCAGGGATAGAAAGTACAACTTGGTTATAGAGACGTGGTGGAGTTCCAAGTTGGTTAGTGCCATCATAACCCCAGAAAATACCGATTTCAGCCTTATGACGAAAATCTGGATCACTTTGAAGAATGTTGTTCTTGCCACATTCAATCACCTGATCAAAAGCGATCGCATAGTCATCGCTGTTCAAAGCTGGTGGTGCATCTAAAAATGCATCATTTACAACATTACTAAGTACAAAGGGCTTAACTTGTCCCCAGGTACGACCAAAAGCCATTTGCTTTGGGTTGAGCGGATCGGGACGGTGGCGACCAGGCTCTAGACTATAGTTGGTATCCATATCTGGTGAACCAGAACCATCGTTGTTACGAAAATCCAACCAAGCATCGGCAACTTGCTTGCCATAGTTCAGTGCTTCAGAATTAACCCCAATAGTAAGCCGTGAAGTTTCCGTAGAAATAAATTGAACGAAGTCGGGATAAAGTTGCTTTGCCGCGAAGACACCAGCACCCAATAGTGCAGCAGTCCCTGTAGCTTCATCATTACCAATTTCCCCAGGTGGATTCGGTAGGCTTCCAAGTTGCGGATTAAGCTGCCCTGTAACTTTCGCATAAGCATCATGAGCAGCGAGGTGAATAATGGCTAATGCCCGAGAAGTTTTGGTAGGACCTGCGTTGTTAGTGTTAGCCGCGTGACCGTCACTAAAATCTTTGGCGGCTAATTTAAGACCTAAATCGTTAATGCTCAGTATACTCATTGAAGTTCTCCATGTCTTATAATCGAATGGCACTAATAAAAGCTTAAACTTCGTCAAGGCAGGATGTTAGGGGTGGCTGAGTAGCTGTAGTGTTTAAGACAACTAAATTTTAGTTGCGTCAAGGAGTTCAACATCTTCTTAATTCCCCACACCCTACACCCCACCTGACTTTTCACGTTATGTGGAAAAGGTGATTTTAACGTTTTCTCAAGCCCCTATTCTTTCGTTACTTATTGTCATTAGCTTCAAGTTATTGATAATAAGCCTGTGGAAAAAGTAACGTAGTTCTGTTGTTTGAGGACTTCCCGTGAAAAGTCAAACACCCCACACCCTAAAGCCAGTTATATCAGGGCTTTGCGCTCAATTTAGTGCCATTCAGATGTGGACGCTTTAAGCTGATCGGCATCTAAATTTCTGAAGTGATTTAAGCTAGACAAGGGTTTCAGCGCCTAAAATTCCCACTTTAAATGCTGAACAGCTTAGAACTTACTCGTAGTGAGTAGCCACTATTTCTTATAACGAATACCAAACGCAAAATATTCCTAAATTTGCAAAAAAGTTTGTAGCGTTGCAGGATGAATTTTTTATGTCTTTACCGTGTTTTCTAAAAACCAGAAATTTCAACTACTAATACTTGAATTGAAGGGTTTATGGATTTTATTATACGGTAAACTATAGAAGGCTTACGTTAGCTCGTTAGGATATTTGCATTCTTACAATCCAAGCCAGGACATACAAACTCCAAATGCATAATACGAGTTTACATTCCTTTATATTCAGGCTCAAGAATGTTGTGCATTTACCGACTGAACAATACTCATGTTTTGTACGAAAAACTTCTGCTCACTCTTGTTCTAGATGCAATGCTTCGTCTAATACTGCATTCGTAAACTTTATACTTTCCAAGTAAGTCTGGTAAGCTGCCACTGGCACTGTCAACACATCACTCCAAGCTTCCTCTTGTTGATGAAAAACTTGAATTGCTGAGTTCTTGGCAGCATCTAAATTTCCACTTACTAATCCCAAGCGACGAGTTTCCAACACTACTGGTAGTTCCTCGATTAACCCGTGGTAATAATCTCCTACTGCCAGCAAGTGATTATAAATCTCGCGGGAGAGCTTTTTCCCAACTGGTTGTAATAAGTTACAAGTTAATGCAGGAATAAGATGCCAAGTCTCAGCTAGTAAATCTTGTCCAACCCCAGATATCTCTGAAGGAATCAACAAATCCACATCGTTGAGAAACTCTGTTTTAACGGATAAAAACATTACAATGACAATTGCCCACTGTTGTTCTTTTTCTACTGATGCTTCAGGTTCTTCGGTAATCATCACATAGCGCGGTGGTGAATTTCCTGCTAAAAATCTTTGTACTGAAGAGGGATACAAAGATTGTTGCTCTTCATTTGAGAACTCTAGAGGGCTTTGCACCAAACGACTAACTTCCCAGATTTCTCCAGGCTGTGGGATTGGTCTGTTAGTACTTTGTGTATTATTCCTATTTATACGCATAAGTTTGTAAAACCCAACGAAGATGTCTTAATGTTGGGGATTTGAAGTGTGATTGTATTTATATATTAGTTAACGAACGAGCACGCCCAATTATGACGGCTCGTTTAAATCTTTACAAATTTGAGCAACAACAAATATATGAGCTATTGATTTACCATTGATTTCTTGAGTACTCATGTGTTGTTTTCTGCTTGTCAATTGCTTGCTGTTTTTGCTTAACGTTTTCAAATTTGAATAATCCTAACGCCTCAGCAATTCGTTCTACCAGTTCTCGCCAACGTTTACAGACTTCACTCTGGCTAACTCCTAGATCAGTTGCAATTTGCGTTTGTGTTTTTTCGTCAATCTTCCCTTGCCATAGTTTAAGATATTTTTGATAAGGGTACTTTTGATCAAGCTGGTAAATTGCCTCTACCGCTTTAATAATCAAATCTGCACGCTCTGCTGCGTCTAAAATATTGTATTCATCAGGAATTGTATCTAGCAGAGCTATATCTGTCTCAGGAATAGTGCAATCTAAACTTTGATAATTTCGCAGTCTTTCTTTACGAACAAAATCAATGACTTCACATTTAGCTACTGTAAATGCCCAGTGATAAAACTGTTCTAATTCCCTTGATTGAAATTTTCCAGCTTGAATAGTCTGAAAAATTTTTAAATGAACTGCTTGAACAGCATCCTCCCAAGATAAGCTAATCTCCTTAGTGTATTTACGAGCAATCTGCTCTAGTTTGTGGCAATAGTACGAGTCGTGTAGAATTTCCTCGTAATAACACTCTGATTGCTGTTGTGATAACATCTGGCACGTCCTTTTCGCTTGGACATTGTGTGTATTAGTGTAGTTTTTGCTCAAACCACTGCAAGTTAACCCAGTTATTTAGCAATTGCAGCATGTCTAAATGTTGTATTTCATCCTTTGATCTCTTGCTGGTAAAAGGGTTTGTTTGCTACTGATTACGCGCTACAAACCCTACCGGAAGAACTGTAAAGTGCTTTATGCTAATTGACGTTAGCCTGTCTTCTAGGACTAACAATAATGTAAGGAGGTTCGAGTTTAACCCAGCAGTTAAAAGTATTGTGAATCCTCGAACTACATGCTGGTCATTCTTGCAGCTTTAGAATTACAACCAGTAGTGTTCAATTTATATCTTTTTTAACTTACCTCTGATCAAGATTTTTATCATAGTGACACTACACTTTTTTACAAAAAATAATGATTAGGATTTAGATGAAGCTAGTGTCAAAAAATATCATTCCAAAGTAATCGCGTTTTACTTCTTTAGATACATGGAAATCAGACAAGCGTAACTGTTAAGTAAGCCGTGTTTAGATATGAAGCTAACTGAGCTTACATATTGCCGGACTTTTTCTTGATCACATCTAAATTCTCCGTTCCATAGTACTGCTCAGCTTCAGAACGTAAACTAGCAAAGATATAAAACTGTTATTTTAATTTGAAGATTAGATGAATATTGTAACAAGAAACGCAATAGTTTAGATTTCTTCAAAAATAGTTATTTATCTTCAAGCTATTTGGAATATTTACTATTAAAACTGTTGTAGAGTATGAGGCAAAATTAGCGCTAATTTTTAATAATCTTCTAAGGATATCTGCAAACAGGAAAATATCAATAATTCTATTACTTAAAGTAAGTCTAATCTTCCCAAGTTTGAATATTTTTACTAGGGGAGCAGCACATTTCGCTGAGATAACTAGGCATCGCTCCGAAACTCTAATATTTGCGCCACTTATTGCAGAGCGTTTAACCGCTCATCTTTTATCTTAAGTGTGATTACATCTGTGACCTGTTGAAGTTTGTGAAGCATGCTAAAAAATTAGCAACTAACTAATAGTTTATCAAGCTGGTTGCTGTATCTATGATAGCTACAAAATTCTCGATATATCTGCTTGTACTTAAATTTGTTGCACCAACAGTTGTTTTGCCTTAACCACCGAACTGTGCCTTAATAGCTTTTGTGCAACTCCTAAACTTTTTTGCAATTTTTGGAATAATTTAGCTTTGGTATTCGTTATAAGAAATAGAAGCTGTTGATGATGCTAACGGTACTTGATGACAGCTTCAATCAATCGTTGATCTGTTAAAAGCAGCCAAATCTAAATTTTAGGTGCTTTGAATATTTCAACGCAGTATGGTTTGACGAAAGTAATTTATATAACAGAGACAACACTTATGCAAGCCCAAATTCTTACATCTGATTTGTTAGTAGATTTATCTAAAGAGCAACAGCAATTGCTATCTGGAGGTAGAAAAGATGATGATCGGCACAACGACCATAACTATGGCGACGAGTACGAACGTTGACGTAAGCGTGATCGGCACTGTTACTGGCGTAAGCGTTGCTATAAGGAATGGCATTGCTCACGACATTAAAAATATAATAGTGGATTGGATCAATCGTTTATCAAGTTGGGTGAGGAAAGCGGAAGCATGGTAATGAAAACTAAATTACTGAATTTTTTTGCTGTAATTAGCTTGCCTTGTTCGTAACTCAAAAGGATTGCTATGGTAAAGAAAAATGACATATCAATCAAAAAATTGTATGTACTTTTCTAAATCTTTGTCATTACTCTTAGCTGTTGTTTTAGCTTCAAAGTAAATGCATAGAATTATATGACAAACAATTTGATCGCAACTATCATCAACGATATGAAGCCGCCTCATGAAGGAATACCACATGGGGTTCCAGCAAGTTTTGATTGGGCATGTGCTCCTCGTATAAATATGGGGAACAAGCCACGAGGTTTTAGAACCATGATGGCATGGGGACAATTATATGAAGCTGCCGAAGGTAATACTGCTGCTAATACGCGGGTTCAAATAAAAAATATCCAGGCTTATATGCTTAGTAAGAAAGAGAAGAAATGGTATTGCCTCCAAAGTTCAACAGCAGTTGAAGGGGCTGCATATCGAGAGGATTTTACCGAAAATCAGAGCCAAACCGCGGATATTCGTTACGAGCAGGATGGTAGTATTTCAGTTAAGGCAGGCAATGGATACAACTTTCACTTCTGGTGTCCCGGTGATCGGGTTACAATCGATCCTTGCGACGTGGCAGGTATCTTTACGACTGTGCAAGCGCGGTTGGTACTTGATAATACCGAAGGAGAGGATGATCGCTCTAAAGCTCTCTATTTGCTAAGCATGGGCGGCGATTACTGGCTTGACTTAGCTAGTAAGTGGAGCGAATGCACAGTCGATGATATAGCTATTGGTAAGTTTAAGTACGTAACAGAAGAGTGGAAATCTTTCAATATGTCTACTCTTACATCAGACCAAATCTGTCAAAACCCGCCACCACTCTACTAGGGAAGAATGACGCATTCATTACGCCCCTGATGTGCGATCGCCATACCGAATCATGTAAAGCGTCATCCCCGGAGGTTGCTACTTGGGAAAATATCTATGTAATATCACTATCAAGTTAGAGTATTATATAACTTAACTATGCTTAATACTTGTCATTCATCTACCATCACATTTTTGTACTTCTTATTTGCCTTTTACCAGTTTGTTCGACTAGGTACAAGATATGGGTGTTGCTGATTAAGAATATGAATTTGCCTCACCCAAAGGTGCAAAAACTCCAAAAATAAGAGTTAAAGGAGTATCATTTGAGGAATTCATATTTCGATTTAGCAACGCCAAATAAACACTCTTTGAATGCAAGCATTACAGCCTTAATGGCAGTAATTTGGCACAGCGACAAATAAAAGTCACTGTAATGCAATTCACTTCAAACCACCCTGCTGAACCCGCAGGGTGGTTGATTACTTTACTCATCCATTAAGTCTGCATATTGATTGAGGTAATCAACAGCTTCAAGAAAATGGGTATAGCAGTCAAATGCCAAATGGTTTAATTTTTCGCGTACTCTTCTTTTAGTTCGAGCATTGGACTGAATCCAAATAATAGAGTGCCAAGCTTTGTCATATTCCTTAGCACAATTAACAGCAATTCCTAATTTAAATCTTGCTGCTTGGAGTAAGGAGTGATTGCCCGGAACATGATTCAGGGCAACCGCTAAACAACAGTATGTAGAGATCATTTATGCAGCTTTACGCGGTTTGACTGGCTTGCATTTGCCTGGAGACTTTACTTCAGCCTTTTTAGTTTTCGGTGACTTGTTGGCAACATTGTCAGATTTCTTTGAGCGATTAACACGTTTTGGTTGTAATGAAATTTCTTGAACTGGAGGCAGCAATCTCAATGTAGGGAGTGAGAGAACAACTGCTTCATTACTGTTATGATGAACAACTTCAGTTTCTAATGACCAAGGATCGGGTAATTCTTCAAAAGTCTGAACTTGTGGTGTGATTACCTCTGATACTGATACTGGTATTATAGGAGCAACTACATTTACATTGCTAACTGAAACCAGGTTATTAGCTCCAGTAGCAGATACAAATAGTCCAGTAATGAACTGGAATATAACGAGATTAACGAATGCCCAAAAGATAACTACGATTGTCAAGGTAAGCGCAGATTGCATATCCATGATTATTTCTCAACTAAGTATTTGTATTTTTCAATTGATGTACGCAAAGCGTTTTGAAGGCTTGTTCAAATATGAAGGGACTTTGAACAGTTCCTCTCTTGAAGAGGGGACTTCACTTTAGAAATAGCGTAGCGTTTATTTTTCTGAAATTAGCTAAATTTCTTCGTTGTTTTAAAGCTCATTTTGAGAATAGCGCAGCTTTTACTATTTACCTATTTAAAAAACTAAAGTATTATGTATATAAATTTGTTCGCCAAAAATAAATATAGCCCTAAGTCTATGATTAGGATTTGATTTATTAGCTAATCCGTGAAATAAAATATTTATCTCAAACAACAAATAAAAACATTCATCACAATTAATTGAAAGTATGACTAGTGCAACTCCCGATTTAGTTCGCTCGTATTTAAAAGAAATCGCTCGCTACCCTCTGCTGACTCCTGAACAGGAAATTTCCTATGCTAGGCTTGTGCAACAGATGATGGCAATTGAACAGCAGCGGCAAGTGATTGCACTTCAACTCAACCGAAAACTAACAGCAGGGGAATTAGCAGCGGCTCTTGGTAAAACTGAAGCTGAAATAGAGTCAATTATTCATCAGGGGGAACGAGCGAAGCAGAAAATGGTGACTGCTAACCTCCGCTTGGTAGTTTCTGTTGCTAAAAAGTACCAGAACCGAAACTTAGAATTTCTTGACTTGATTCAGGAGGGTACACTTGGCTTATACCGTGGCGTTGAAAAATTTGACCCAAATAAGGGCTACAAACTTTCAACTTATGTCTACTGGTGGGTTATGCAGTCAATCACACGAGCGATCGCCGAACAATCACGAACTATTCGTTTGCCTATTCATATCAACGAAAAGCTGAATAAAATCAAGAAAATAAAACGGGAATTATCCCAGTCCTTGGGTCGGAAACCGACTGTGGTAGAGATTGCTGAAGAATTAAAGGTTAAACCAGAGCAGGTTCGAGAATATATTCAAGCAGACCGAAAGCTAGTTTCTTTAGAAATGCGCGTTGGCAGTGAGCAGGATACGGAATTAAGCGAACTTTTAGCTGACGAAAATGTTTCTCCAGATGAACAATTAAATTTTTCATTGATGCGTCAGAATCTCAAAGACTTGCTAGCGTCCCTAACCCCAATACAACGAGAAGTACTAACTTTACGTTTCGGGCTAGAGAATGACCATCAACTGAGTTTGACTCAAGTTGGCGATCGCCTTAACTTGAGCCGGGAACGAATCCGCCAGCTTGAAAATAAAGCTTTAACAATTCTCCGTCGTCAACAAAGCGACATTAAGGAGTATCTTAATTAATTAAAATTTACTCACGCTCAAGTTGTCGAATAGGAGAGTATGAGCCGAAGCCGCTATCCATCTAACTGGAAACAAATTGCTACTGCTGTAAAGAATTCTTCTGATTGGCGTTGCTCTCGTTGCGATCGCCCTTGTCTGCGCCCAGATGAAAAGCCTGTTGGTTTGTCTAAATCCCAACGCAGAGTTTATAACCTTCAGGTACATCACTACAATTTCGATCCTGCTGACAACCGTCCAGAAAACCTTGCCCCATTGTGCAGTAGTTGCCATTTGTACTACCACCGATTCGGGCGAGGCAATATTTCACCAGGGCAATTATCACTGTTTTAGTATTTAGATGGGCTTTGTTGCATGAAACAGAAAAAAGCCACACCTTCTCTTAATAGAACAGTGAGTTAGTCTTGCACTTTGTAGCTATCTGGTTTGCCCAATTGGATCATGCGATTAAGCGCAGCACATTGCAGGAATAATTCAACAGCTTGATTGTCGAAAAAGCGTCGTCGTAACTTGCCTCCAAAAATACTTTTAAGTCGAAACATAGCGGTTTCAGACAAAGAACGTCTATGATAAGCACTCTGATGTTTCCATTGCTGGCGACCAATTTGCTCTATCTGACGCAGATTTTCATCTCTTGGATGTGGCGGTAGTTCAGAATTTTTAGACTGTTGAATTTGAGCGTTACTACGAGGTGGAATTGTAGCTTTGGCCCCAGCAAGAGCAATGGTATCATAACAGTCGAATGTGTCATAAGCACCATCGCCTGACACCTGTTCAATCTCTTGATTAATCTGCTCTAACAAATCCGGTAAAATCTCGCAATCAGCCATATCATTAGTAGTCACCACCGCAGCCAAAATTTCTCCGGTTGCTTCATCACAGCCAAGATGCAACTTCCGCCACGTCCGTCGTTTACCTACCCCGTGTGCGCGAACCTTCCACTCTCCCTCCCCGTATACTTTCACCCCAGTTGAATCCACCACAACATGGATAGCGTCGTTCTTTGGAATTACAGGCAGTGTCACTGACAACTTGCTCAAACGACGGCATAGGGTAGAGTGATCCGGCACTGCTAGCTCAATCCCCATCAGCATGAACAGTGACTTCCATTACACCCTTCTGCTTGCCGCCCTGGTAAATTAAACACCGATTGAATCGTTACCATAGTGGCGATCGCTACGTCACTATAATAATTTGATGCTCCCTTTCTCCCCGTTTTCTGTTGGTTGCGCCACTGCTCAATTACTTCTTCGTTCACCCAGAAAGTTATACTGCCTCGCTGCTTTAGGGAAGCATCATAAGCGTTCCAATTCCGAACTTTATACTGGGCTTTCGTCTTCATCGTTGGGCTAGGCAAAGGTATTGCGGGGTAGGATTCAGGAAGGAGAGAGCGGTTTTGTAATAGACACAGGCTAGATTCAGGTAGACAAAATCTACTCAAATCTAGCTCTTGCATGAGGCGACTACAGTGAAATAGACGGTGAGAGTAAGTAGTGATTTCAGCTAAAGCGAGGTATTTCAACTTAATTAAATATTTTTATATCACATACCTGGCGTAGCTTAATTTTCGCTGTTATGGGGTAACTTGGCTTTGCGTTAGTCTAAATTCTAGTAAAGTAGGTTCTAGTGATAAAAGCCACTCATATATATCATCTGATGAGCTAAAAAAGGCTGTTGGTACTTGCTTAACCTCGATACTTTCTTTGAAATTAGAAATTGATTTAAGGATATTTAATATCCTTGTTCCTAGCTCTCGATACTTAATTTCATAAGAACTCATGCCATTCATTCGACTTAAATAATCTGCCCATTGCCAAACTGAAAATAGTGAGACTTGCATTTTCTAGGACTTTGCTAAATTCCAGCTTTACTAATTATAATTTTAATTTTGTTAACAAAACAAAATTCAGTCCTTCCGGAGTCAGAATTCAGAAGGACTGAATTTTCGTAAAGGAACTAAATAAAAAGAGTTTATACTCGTACTTCCAAGCTGCGCTACATTTACCAATCGCACTCCTGTTCAATTCTGACTCCTGACTCCAGAAGGACTGAATTCTCTATTATTAAAGAAGTAGAGACATAAAATTAGCCAATGCCCAGCAAAATAGTTGAAGTTAAAGAGTACACCGTCAGAGCGCATCAAAGACAGATTCACACCCGCGTTTTTAACTTTATTTGCCAGCAGTGCCAAGAGCCGACCCAAAGAGAAACCTTTGGCCCGCGACCGCTCTACTGTGAAAAATGCCGCGCACCCCAAGCACCCAATAAATCAACAGTAGTCCCGCGTAACAGAAGAAAGCCCAGAGCGATGAACTACAAGAGTGGCAAAGATATAGCGGGGTAGATTCGTTGTTTTGAGATAGGGGCGATAAGCTCCTGTTTAACGCAAATTTCTCACAAACAATAAAAAATCAATTCACATCGCTTGATGTAAGACACTTTTTGATACATCATCAATTGAAATTTATGATGGGAAATAAAGTAAGTACAAAATAGCAATTCTCAAGCTAAAACAGTTACTAAGATTTTTGCTTATGCTGAGATTGAAACACTTTGTTCATAAAATTAAGCATCCAAAACAAGGCTTGAATCAAACCAAGCCAAAAATATTATTAGAGAGAAGGTGAAATGCTGCTTGACTCGAAATTAAGCGGTATTCGGGAGCATTTTTAAGCATTTGTAAGCAGCAGCAAAGATATGTTTTACAGGACTTGAGCTAGTAATCGCAATTAAAATTCGCCGTGAGCTTATAGTAATTAAGGCTCCTAACTTCAATAATTTTGTCCGAATAGTCCCAACTTGAGAATTTTTTAATTCGGTTTTGGCTAAACATTGTGACCGCAATGCATTCATCAAAACGTAAGCAAGAGAAGAAAACCATAAGCGTAGCTGATTTCCTGCAAACGTATGAGTACTAGTTCTATCACTAAAAAGTTCTAGTTGTTGTTCCTTAAAGCGATTTTCCATCTCCCCCCGCTTACAATATTTTTCTCTGTATAGTTGACCAGGGGGTACTTTATTGGTAGGAAGACTTGTAACAACAAAACGAATATTGTTTCCCTTTATTCCATATTCAACCTTACAAACAACACGACGACTACGACTCCAAGATTCACGAGTCTGATAGTCTAACGATTTATGCCAAATTGAGTTATCAATCAGGTCACAAGCAAGTTCAGAAATTTGTTCATCTGGTTTAAATACAGTTTCTAAGAATGAAGTTACTGTTGATAATTTCTGCTCAAATTCAAGCTTCGCTCTATGTTGAGTCGTCGTAGCCATTTACCTCGACGACTATTTCGCGCTAATCCAAAAACGTAGTCAACTCCAGCCTGCGACTCACACCATGTCATGATATCGTCTCTGGAATAGGCACTATCTCCACGTACTAAAATCTCAACATTCTTCCATTTTTCCCGTATTTGTTTAATCACTCTTTGTAGTTCTGATAATGCCCCGGCTGCTGGGTCTACATTTGAAGGTCTAAGTTTAGCTGCTAACAAATGTTTTCCACAGAAAATATAAAGTGGAGCATAACAGTATCCTCCGTAATAAGTATTGAAGAAAACTTGCTCCTGATTGCCGTGCACTAAATCATCCGTTACATCTAAGTCTAAAATAATTTTTCGTGGTTCTTTTGAGTAAGATTTTAAAAATATACTTACAAATAGGCTTTCAATTTCTGCTGAAGAATGCCCAATTTTATGGTAACGACTATCCGCTCCTTGTTCTACATCTTCAGGACAATGTTCCAACCTATTCAATGTACTCTTCCCTGCTAATATTGCAGGCTCATCCTTTACTCCAATTCTTCTCCCTAATGCTATAGCAAACATCGGATCATAACGTAATTCTTCATGGTCATTTAAGTCTTCGTATCCCATGACCAACCCGTAGATTCGTTGTTTAATTAAGTCTTCTATTGAATGATCAATTCGATAAGGCTTTCGGTAATCTTGGAAACATAGTGCAAACTGTGATGTGATTTGCAGTTTTCTGTCTATTTCAGCAATTAGGCTTAAACCTGCATCAGATGTTACTTGCCCACCCTGGAAATTAACTACGACTGGAACTGACTTTGGCTGTTCAAATCTGAACTGTTTTGGTATACGATCTGTCGAAGCTGGGGTCATGTTCTATAACTGCTGAAATGCTTGCTATATATACATTTTCGCAGTTTTTGATCCCTTTTTTTCAGATTTTGTGAGAAATTCGCGTTTAAGCATAAAGGCGATCGCTTGGGACTGTACGACTAAACTCTTGCTCAAGTGCTGTTGTTACGTTATGTTTGATTACAAAGAGAAGGGAGCTGCATGATCACCTAAGCGATACTCTTTATGCGTAAGCGGGAGCTTATCGCCTTTTAACTAAAGCAATAATTATCAAGAAACACACCATGAGCAACCCGCAGCGATTAGACAATGTTGAAAATGAACTGGAAACTGTAAAACAATTACTAGTATCTACAGCTAGATACGCCGAATCAACTAACAGTAGGCTTGACCAACTTGTTGAGCGCCAAGATTTGACCCAAAGGCAGCTTGACGGTTTAGCTGTAGCCTTTCAAGGTATGAGTGAAACAGTTGATAACTTAGCTACGAAAATAGACAACTTTGTTGATACAACTACAGATTTTATCGAGACAACAAAAGCTAGAAATGCCGTATTAGACGGTGTAGTTCTGAGACTAGATGAAAGTCAAGCCAGATTAGAGGCAAGTCAGGCATCAACTAACGCCGCAGTAGATAGATTAGAAAGAATTCTAGAACAATTGATTAAGCGAAACTAATAAGTTTTATCAAACCTGTTTATTACTTTTTTGGGTTAACAAACCAAAGCAGAATATTTTAGCCTTTCCTACCTTTATTGCATTTAAAACCGCTGGTACTGAAAGGCGGTTCTAAAGTAGGATTAAGTAGCTAATTCGAACTATGACTCTATAAATTCATCTGATTTTATTGTGAAAGTTTTAGTGCCAAGTCATTTATAAAATCACGGGTGCAGACAAGATAGTTATCTCTATTTACAACTGTCAAATCTGAATATTTTTTAGGATTAGCGAAATCCTCGTCCGTCACCTCGATAGGAGCTAGAATCGTTAGCAGCACTATATTCGGTAATTCGGGAGAGTACATTTTGAGGCGCAGAGCTACCAAGAAGTACAGAAGATAAATTATTGACTTTCTGTTGGCAACCAGCAGTTAAACAAGTACAAATCAGGGTTGTAATTAAAGAATAGAGAACAGGACGCATACCCAATACTGACTTCAAATTGTACTGATTAGTTCTACAAGCGTTCTGTCACCAGACCGGAAAATTTGGTAGAAAGCTTGTGTTTTTAATAACTTGTAAATTATTTCAACTATGTGTATCAGTCTAAATCATGGCTGAGAAATGCCTAGCAAAGAAGTAGTACTGAAGAAACTCTAGCTAAGACCGATAGATTACAAGAGTAGCAAAGGTATTGTCAGGTAGACAAGACCAGTCATTTAAGAAAGGATCTAGCAAAGCCGTTCCGCTCTGTGATTTAACATCTCCAGAGCAAAATAGCCGAATAGGTGAGTTAGTGATTTACCAACCCCAAAATTTTGGAAATAAGGGACACAGAGGCAAAGTTAAGAAATTGTGCTGCAACTCCCTAACTCTGCATCTTTATATGCGCTCTTCTGCTCGCCTGCACAAGAAAGCGCTTTCATCCGACAATTTTAGTTTGCTCGAGTACTAGTTATTGCAAGAAGCATTTTTCATTAAAGCTTCCGTTTTCATCTTTGCATTCACTTTAGAATATTTGCTGAGGACAGGAGCGTCCGAACCAATGTTTTTTGAATCTGAAGATAATGATGAAATTGATAGATTAGAGCTAATCTCTTCTGGTTGAGAATCTAAGGGTGTTTTTTCTGGCTCCGAGTAGTTGCAGATTTTACTGTGAAGCAGTGTCCCAAATGTGACATTAATTACAAAGGCTAAGGAGTCTACGAAAATTATATCTATAATTCGATTAATCATGAGTCCCTCTTGAGCTAATAAAAGCATCAAGTAATGGTTGAATTAGACTACATAGCGCATAATGCTTTTTCCAGAAATCTTGTCCAACACTTGTAATAAAAGTTAATAAAATCTTGGCTATATAAGAAAGAAAATTTAGTAGCAAGTATAGGGAGTGGTGGTGTTGTCGATACTGTCATCTGTGAATTAAATTTTTATAACCGTTGCTTTAAGCGACTTTCTTTCCCTAATAAAAAAACTAGATAAAAGGATTTTTTAAAAAAGGAAATAGAAAGCCTAATATCTATATGATGAAGTTTGCCAAGACGATTACCAAATACCTTTCTAAGTTCTGCTAGCTGAACTGGAGTAAAAGTAATTGCTATTTGAGGAGGAATACGCGCAAAAAAATATTTTCTAAAAGTATCAGTGTCATTAGGATTCTTTATAAAACGTTTTCTCAGCATATAAATTTTTATCTAATAATAAATGAGCTTTACAAGTTGGGATTATGTTTATAATCCCACACTTCCCATAATGCTAGATTCTACTCGTATGTTTGCATTCAGCTTGCTCATAAATCCAAGAAATTGAAGTAGGATAATCTGAGGTAAATATAGGGGTAGCTGAGGATAATGCAAAGGAAAATATAGTATAAATACAAGCTAGGAGAGTAATCGAAAATCCCATGAGGAACAAGATATTAGCAGGAGTCCAGAAAGGGTATAAACGTTTTTGATAGCGTAGACGCAATTGAGAGCGACGTTCTGAACCTGCCAGCAATACCAGATAAAACTTTAATCTGGGAATTGGAACTGAAAGTCTTATATCTAAAGGATGACGAGTCCAAGCATGAGAGCAAAAACTCCTCCTTATGGCTTCTAACTGCTCACCGTTGAAAGTATCTGCTATTTCTGGAGCAATTTGAGCGAAAAGCTTCTGAAAATCAGGATCAGTATACTGAGGATTTTTCATGAATTCAACATCATATTACACACTACTATTACATCAGTTATTCTTTTGTTCCAGATACTACACCTAAGAAGATATCTCGCTAGGGATATAGATTTTACCAAACTCAGTTGGGGGTATTTCCTATTTTTCCTGAACCAACACGACGATTGCACGCCCATTTTACTGTTTGTCATTTATATATAAGAGAATGTGAAAATAGGGTTTTTCAATTATTCTCTAGTGAAAGTAGAAAAGAGGTACTATGACTACTGGGTGCTAAAAGTGAGATTGTTGTGAAACTAAAATCAGAGTATTATCAACGCTGGAAGTCGCTGCTATTTGGTTTTGGAACGATAACTCTTACAGGATGCTATGCAAGCGCAACTTTTGTAACAAGTAGCCCTGTGAACGCTCAGATTGTTCCCGATAATACACTGCCGATAAATTCTAGCGTTACACCAGGATGCACGGCTTGCACAATAGAAGGGGGAACTGTTCGAGGAAGCAACCTGTTCCACAGTTTTAGGCAGTTTTCTATACCTACGGGTGGAGAAGCATTTTTTAACAATCCCACGTCGATTGAGAATATCTTCACTCGTGTTACAGGAAACTCAATATCTAATATTGACGGTTTAATCCGGGCAAATGGGACGGCGAATCTATTTTTCCTCAATCCGAATGGTATTTTTTTTGGGAAAAATGCAACTCTCAATATTGGAGGCTCGTTTATTGCAACTACAGCTAATGCAATTGGTTTTGGGAATCAAGGCTTTTTCAATGTGACATTGGCTAATTCTCCTGGTTTATTAACTATTGATCCCTCTGCATTATTGTTTAATCAAGTAAAAGCTGGAAGTATTCACTCTCAGTCCATTGCACCAGCGGGATTAGATCCAGCAGGATATCCTACCTATGGTCTGAGAGTGGCTAATGGTAATAGTCTATTGTTAGTAGGCGGTGATATCAATATAGATGGATTAGAGTTTAGAGATCCACCAACTGGAAATATCTCACCAGGAGTAAACGGAAATCGTGGAGGATTAAAAGCATTTGGTGGTCGAGTCGAACTGGGAGGGTTAGCAGGAATAGGTAGCATCGGGCTTGAAGTCAATGGCAAAGAGGTAAATTTAAGCTTTCCTAACGATGTAGCACTAGCAGATGTATCTCTTACCAATAAAGCTGAAGTTAATGTTCGAGCAGTAAGCGGGGGTAACATTACAGTTAATGCTCATAACATAGATATGTCAGGTTCAAGTCAGTTGATGACAGGAATAGCTCTCAATTTGGGTTCACCTCAAAGCAGAGATTTGGCTTAGGAATTTCGTACTTTCCAGTGCGCCGCAGTGATGGAAGCACTTCGTGAAAAACCCATCGCTGGAAACGTTTAGCAACAGGTTTACGGGACTTGAAAATCAATCGGTAAAGCCCAGCCTCGGTCACTGTTAGCATTTCCTGCCCTTGCGGATTGTCATCGCCAGGGGTATATACATTACATAGACCCCTCTCATCCGCATCAAAAAGAGCTAAAGCTTGTGAGACGTTTTGAATTTCCAGAATTGCACACACATCCGCTGCAATCCATTCGGGTTTTTCTGGAGTGCCGACGAAACGAACTTCTTGAGCCTCAAAAACAAAAATTGATAAATTAGACATAATCTGAATTTTAAGGAATGGAGATTAAGCGGGAATAGTATCGAATCGATATGCCTGGAATCTGGCATCTAACAAACCAGATTGAACGATGCCATCACCCCGGCCTTGCAATGATGTGACAGCTTCACCCCGCCGCATCAGAATCATGCGCCCCGAAGTAGCGTCAACACAGCGAAAAGCAATCCGGCACGGCAGATTATCACGTAAGTCAGGTGGCAGTCCTTGTGGATCTTCCTTGCTACGTTTAGCTCCACGCTGTAAACCAACAACGATATGGATTTTTAAACCTCTGCCCCGGCGACCGACTTCACACAACTGTTGATCGTATGCTTTACGTAAAGCATCCTCAAACGGGACTGTGCCTTTATATTCGTCAATAAACAATATCCAAGGAATTTCTAAGTCTAATTGCGCTTTAGTCATGGAGTTACGGCTCACGCACTCATTAAAATACTCACCCACAAATTCAAAAGTTTTCCCCATGTCGTTCATAGTGATAGAGGGGAAACGGTCAGCAAAATCTTCGTAGTCACTGACCTTGCCACCACAGACATCGACTCTTGCACCCTGCATTAATAGACAATAAGCCGCAGCGCGGAAGAAATTGCTCTTGCCGGAGCCAGTAGTACCTACCACTAATATTTGTGGTGTGTCTTCACTGGACAAATTAATGATGACTTCGCCATCTAAAGATTGACCCAGAACAATCAGGCGCTCACCGCTATTCCACTGACGAGTGGGAAAATCATAATAAGTCCTTTGTTGAGGTGGCAAAGGCACTTCCACAGCAATCTGTTCTGGGGCATATATGTAAAAGGGCAAATCTTCCTTCTCGCTAATGCCCAGTGCCAGCTTGCTTGCTGCTTTAAATTTCGGTAGTGAATTGAAATCTTCTGTTTTGACAGAGAAGATAAGTCTTTCGTAGCTAGGTGCTTTGTCAACACGCAGGCATTGGGTGTTGATTCCAACAACAGTTGCAGCTTTAGTAAGCCCGTCAATCTTTGAGAATTTGGGTGGCTCTATAACCGCTGTAGTGCTTGGGGTAACTACAACGGAGGCATTCTTGAGTTGTTGATGTGCCACTTGTGTTTGTAGTTCTAACTGTCTGGTATTGAACACAGCAGCAAGCTTGGCTGTCTCTAATTGCATTTCTGCTTCACTTGCCGCCAGCAAAACATTACCAAGTGGTTCTCCATTTTGCAGCATCCCTAGTGCCATGCGCTCAATCGCACCGTTACGTCCGGTAATATTAAGGACATCACTGAATAAGGGTGCTGTCTGTTGTAAGAGCTTGAGTTGCCTTTCGGTTTGCTTATCTGCTTCCTCAGATGACCGTTTCCTCTCGGCTGCTGAAGAGAGAAACTGCAATTGCTCCTCCGCCTGGGTATCCTTCATAGCGGCCAACATATCTTCTTCGCGCTCTTTATCGCTATAGAATTTCTCTAGTTGTCGCAGCCTGACCCCAGCGTAACTAGCAAGAGCGATCGCAGTAATGTTTCCTGGCAGGAATAGTTTTAAATCTTTGGGGTTGATAGATAACGTTAAAGTTAGAGCTACTAACCCGCTGCCCCCGATTTTTAACCAAGAAAGTAACATTTGCACCATCCAAAAGTTAATCCAACAGCGATGATTTGCAAGAGCATTGAATTGTCAGCCTTTCCTTTGGTATAAGTAATAACTGATATCACACCAATCACTAGGAAAGACCAGGGCAGTAGACTGATAAGTTGTGCAGTTGCACTTGCGATTAAAAAGCCACATATCCAGATGAGTAACTTACAGACTTGTGACATACTTAAAGAGGTAGAGGGCAGGGAGCAGGGGGCAGGGGGAAAAGAAATTAACGTTTCACAAGCCAAGGTAGAGGGTTATTAATTATCGTTACGATAATACCTAAAACTCGGTTGTAGGTTCCATAAAGTTCCCTGCCTGTATCGACATCTATATAACCGCATTTAACTGCAAACTTTATCCAAGTTTGGGTTTCTGCTGCCTCAGCTTCACTATCATTTAACTTAGCAATAAAAGCAGCTTCATAACGGCGTTTTCTCCACGCTTCTGCAAGATTTGCACATACAGAACGGGATGACCTACGTATCTGATCAGTTAAAGAATAACGCTCTTCAACAGGAAACTTTTTTGAAAGTTCAAATATTTTCATAGCTGTATCAAATGCCATTTTATACGCTTCTAAGTCTTCATGACTTTTAATAGGTTGCTTTTCCATTTTCTTACCAAAAGCCTCCATTCATCTGTTTTTATTCCCCCTGCCCCCTGCTCCCTGCCCCCTGCCTCTTGCTAATTACTTGCTGATTTAATACGTTGCGTAATTCCTAGTGATGAGCCGGAATAACGAGCTTCACGAAGCTGACGGAATCTATCAACCAAAGAAGTTGTCTGTTCTTCGTAGGGCGTAGGTTCTTTCTTGGCGGTTTCGGTTTGTACTTTTTCTTGCTTCTTCGCTTTTGTCTCTGAGTACTGTGAAGCAATTCGCCCCAAGCTGATTGCCAGGTCATCTTGAACGGAGGCTAGAGCAGAACGATTTGAACCAATTGTTTGGCGGAATTTGGATTCTAAATTAGCTAAAGTAGTCGAGAGGTTTTTCTCTAGTTCTGCGCTCTGCACCCGCGCTTCGGCTATATTTTCAGAGACTTCAGCTTGCTTCTCCCGAACTTTGTAAAAGGATTTGAGGTAGCGACTAACAGCAGTTGAATATTCTGCCCAGTTTTTAGCTTGGAACTCTGCACCTTTAGCTTTTTCAAGAGCAGTTGCCACATCTTCTTCGCTGAGGTCACCAAAGACTTTAATATCTACGGGCAACATATCAGCAATACGTTGGGCATTCTTCCAAACTGCTGACTCTAAACCAAAGTGAGAATCGGGTGGGATTAGCGCTTTGCTCACATCACCATTTAAATCAGAGAGATTTAAACCGTTATTTTTTGCTGGTTCAGATTTTTGGGGGATTGCTTTTACCATAACTACCTAACGTCAATTAATGAATTACAAGGCTTATATTCAACAAATACATCGTCTTCAAATTCAAGCCAATCTCCTCCTATCGGTCGGAAGTAACGGATATTGTTTTCTAGTTTGACTTCCAGATTAATTTCAGGGAACTTAAATATGTTCTCCTTCTCAATTACCCTGGTTAACTCAACGTCCCGGTCAATCATCACACCCAAACATAAAGTTACTCCCGCTTTTTTGTACTTTTGCCAGTAATAGGAGAATTCTTTCTTATCCAGGAAATTAACATTAATCTTGGGAATACCTTCTTCAAACAACAGGGCAAAAATCCCTAATTGTTCGTAATGAATCTTGGCTATTCCAAGGTTGTTTTCGTAACACCAGTATGCTCTGTGGAAGTGGGCGGTTTGCAAAACGTTTTCTCCATTTTTCTGATTAGTAATTTGGCAATAGATTGCCATACCAACGACCAAGCTTGTTGGTTTCGCCATTTCAGTTGGGCAGCAACAATATCCTTCTCTGTGGGAATTATGCTGCCGTACTTCTCCAGATTTTCAATCGCTTGACGGAAGCTAACAACTTCCGACTCTGAAGAAGGGATGTCAGGAGCGACAGCTGTCTTCAATCGCTCCATTACCCCTTTAACCGTTGCAGATTCTTCTTTGAGGCGCGTTAGCTCACCGTGCATCACATCAATCATGGCTAAGTTAGATTGTGCGATCGCAGACTGGAAGTCCATCAACTGCGTTTCAATCTGTCGTTGTACTTCCTGGCTGATGATTTGGGTAATTTCAGCAAATCCTCGTCCAGAGTTTACCGTGTCAATAAACTCTTGGATTTCAGGCGATGTTTGCGATGCATTCAAATTGTCCATCTGACAAATCTTTCCACTCCAGAGTTACGCCGATACGATTTGCAAAAGTATTAACGGTCTGTTTCATTGTTTCAAACGGCAAGTAATCACAACTATCAATTAGTTGCTCTAACTCTACATCAATAAAATGTTGTTGTGCCGCAGCTTTTTGTTGTGCCTTCTTTTGAGCCATTTTAGCTCTAGCTTGTTGTTTCCCCTCCTCACGCGCAAGCTCTATAGCTTCTAATCTGGCTAATTCTAGTGCTTCTGTAATTGAGCGTTCTTTGTCTTTTTGTTGGAGGATTATGTATTTGTCTTGCACTAATCTCTGAATAATTGCCATTCGTAAGTCAAAGTCAAAGGCAACCTCTAATTCTTCAATCGCCTGTGCTGAGGTTTGCTCTTGATAAGCATTAATCTCTATCTTTTTAGCTTTAGTAATGCTTTTGGGTTGTTTATCTATTGATGTCTCTTCTGTTGATACTGTCAATTCAGAGCCTTTACGTGCCATGTTTTACTCCTTAGTGATTAGAATTCAGAACACATTCGTCAAAAATCTGGCTTTAGCAGTAAAGATATTTAATCATTCTGAAAGACTCAATTCTGAAGGACTCAACTCTGACAAATGTATTCTTGTATTAAGTCCGTCTAGTAATCGAATCATGCACACCTTTTTTTAGCTGCTATATTCTTCCACTCCGATAGTTCTGAAGGTGAATAATGCCTTCGTTGGCTGAAATGACCCCACTTATATAGTGTGCGTGTTGAAATTTTGTACCCGTAGGCTGCTAAGTATTTAGCTAAATCTTTGCCAAGACACCCCCGCATCTGCCATCGATAATACATCTTGCCACTCGAATTGGTTTCAAGTGTCATCGCTCGACGTGACCAATGTTTCATCATTGTGATCAAACGGTTGACTGAGGGAAACTTTTTTGTAGGATTGTCATGTCTCCAGCAGGCCATATATACAAGTATTGATGCCAATCCTTCTTCCACATAACGTTCATACTTCGGTATCCCCAAAAACCGCTTCCAACTAGCCCAGCAATTTCTAGAGATGCAGCGGTTCATGATCTGATCACATGACTTTTTCACATTCGACAACGCTATGAGTTTTGGAGCAGGTGTAGGAGTTTGTTTCTCTTGTGGAGAATTTACTGCTTCACAGAAAGCATCAAATACTTCATCAAGTTTGTACTCATTACTTTGCCAGTAGTTTCTCAAGCTCCGATATGTGACTTTCACGCGGGGATAGCACTTGCGATACCACGCCAAGCACAACAGTAATTCTGTTTGTTCCGGTGTGTAGGAGCGCTCGGACACCTTTTTACCCTGTGGATAAACTGCACCCGCAAGTCGCTCCCAATCGCGCCAAGTGCGCTCACTTATGGTTGCTCCCCGAATCTTTTCACATTGGTTCTTGAGATTGCTGGATTGGCCTATCCAATCTTCTAAAACTAATGGCATAATTTCTAATTTATAATATTAAACTACTGTCACTCGTAAGAGGAAAATCTTTATTATTGCCGCATAAAAATTGGCAAGTTTGATGAACGCTATCTGTCTATAGTCTTACACTTTTATTTACTATAACTTTAACACATTGCGCTATTTATATTAAATATGAAAAGAAGATTTTTGCTATATCTGTTAATTTTATAGGTAAATATCTCCGAGAATATTAAAACTGTTTTATCGAACATCACTATTGTTTATATTCATAACCGTCAGCCTTTTGTCTAGTATTCAAATATTTAGGATGAACATCAAATTTTTTATCTAAAAAGTATAGAACAAAACTAGGGCGGAATCTAATAGCAATTCTGCCTATATAAGTCCCTGCGAATTTACCAGTTGGAATATTGGCTTTAACAATATCGCCAGTGGTAAAACCCTGAAAGTATTTAGATGAAGGTGCATGAGCTTTTGGAAATCCAAACTTGTTTGTACGGCAACGCTGACGAGTACCGTGACCTTTGGCTGTAATCGCTAGAGGTTTAATGCCCTTTATTAACAACTTTTTGGGTGTACTAGCTCCCACACACAGCGAATCAGCCCAGTGAGATTTTTCAATTCTATGATTGGTTCGGTTCCACTTAGTCTGCCCACCACTACCAACTTCGACTGGTAAACCAGTTTGTTGAAGTCTTCGGTATAATTCCCAACGAGTTACATTCACAGCAGTAGCGTCAACTAAAGGTTTTTTAGCTTGAGATAAAATCCGGTTTAATAATTCAGGTTTCTTTTTAAGAAACTCGATGATTGGTTGATTACCTTTGGATTGATTACATTTTTGACAAGCTAACGTGAGATTACTAACACGATTAGTCCCACCACGAGATTTAGCGACAATATGCTCAATTTGTAATGGCACATCTTTAACACTACAATAAGCACATTGATGCCCCCATTTGGTCAAAAGATACTCTTTAACTTCAAAACCAAATAACTCACCACGTTGATAATCTACACCTTGTATCTCTGGTTGTTCGAGTTTCTGTAAGTCAAATTTGACTAGCTCTTGAGAAATTGCAGTTATGGGGCAAACATGACGCAATCGGTTTACCCAAGTTAAAACATTCTCAATCCGAGATTGCAGTGATGGTGGTAGCCAACCTTTCTTACGTTTTCTGTTAAGAAAACGTGGTTTACGATAACGTGTTTTGCGTAAGCGTCGAGAACGTCTTAATTGCCTTCTTGATAACAGTGCTTGCTTAATTTGAAACCCACGATGGCTGATTTCAGCAGCAAATACACATCTATTCGTATTTTCTTGGAGTACAGTTAGACCTGTAACTTTGCTGCCTGGAGCTATCTTTACCTGATGTGGATGTATCACTGATTGACCTACTTCTCGGTCTTTAATTATTATTGTGAACGGATACTGTTTATAAACTGTTGCTCTCCCTTGTTTTAATAATTCTCTCGCTCTTGCTGCATGGCAGGGGTCGAGTGGTTGCTTGTTTTTATCTAATACAAAAACATACATTACTGTTATCTCTTACCTTACGGTAGTTAAGTTTGCCTCGCCTAGATATCACGGCTTGTTCGACTCAAAACACTGCTTGGTTATCCCGTCCTTGCTGTTTAATTTTGAGTGACAGTGCCCAGAACTGGCGCGTATTCTGGGGTGTCGTGACCACAATATCGTTTACTTTTGAGAGTAGGCTGGTCAATGTAGACTTGTTTCCAAGCACTCACTAGAATCTATAAGATTTAGCTGCGGGTCATTGACTCCTCTAGTACTACTGTCATGATTCAACTGCTGTAAAACTAATGTGGCCGTCAATATTGAAAGGGTAATCGTGATGATTGCTGCACAGAATTCTAACAAACCTGACGAATTTTTTTCTTCTATTTCTATTGTTTCAGTTGTCCCATCAAATGATGTTTTTGAATAAGTCTTTTTCTTGTACACATTGGGCTATCTCCCGTATATATGGATACTCATGGTTATTTAATCTGTACTACATTTATTCCTCGTCAAAAAAAGTGTGTAGGAATTTTTAGGGGTTAGAAGCTTGTTTGGGTTCACTTCGCTTGCTAACGTTTTGCCGAACTCATGCTGTACATGGGTTTGAGGCTTGTAGCATTTTAGTATTACTCCAACTTATGATTATCAATGAGGTTACTAACCAGCTATTTCAGCAATTTTTGAGGAAAGTCGGCGAAACAAATGTAGTTTGTTCTTGGGGGCGAAATACTATTTAATCCTTGTACAGTATATGTAGCAGCTTGTAATTGGTAAAAAATCGGCAGTTCACTTTTTTTGAGCAAAATTTCCAAATTTCATTTTTGTTGTACTGAGACTCTATGTATTTCTTGTGACTGAATAAATTGTGACTGCTCTCTTTGATATTGTTCAACACTGAACTCTTTGAGAGCCTCTTGTAGGCGGTCTTGAACTATCACTTTTTTTGCAATGCCATGAGGAAGAAGAGTGAAAATCTCACCAATCTTTCCCGTCACCCAAATTTGATAGCGGATTATAGGTGGTGCTGAATTAACGTCAGATATTTTTTCAACCATCTCTAGATGTTGCTGTTTGTATTCAGGTACAGACATTGCTAGTTCATGCCACCGCTTCCAAGTGCGGTAACATATTCCCAAAATCCTTGTTCCCTCTGCCACAGATAACGGTAAGTCAATTAAATGTAAACCTGTTTCTGGGTTGGGCGAGTCAAATAGTCTATTTCTCCACTCCTTCATCATTTGTCCATTACTAAGTAGTAATTAGTTAGTTTTTAATACTGCCACTTGTTTGTTAGCTTGTAGCGATATCATGATGACTATTTCATTAATTCAAGTTGAATAATTTATAGTCTGTTAATTGGCTTTTCATTGATATCGTTAATACCACAATAAAAAACCTGCACAAGGCAGGCAATACAATTTCGTGACAATTTCGTGACAAAAATTTCCGTTAGTACTTAAAAAAAACTGAGTAGTTGATCTCTCCAACTTCCGACCACTCTTGATCAAGTTTTGCCAGTACCCATTTGACGTATTTAGGGGTTCTGTTCATCCAATTACGGATAGTTCTGGGGTCGCGCTCAAAGAAGGTACATAGCATTCCTTGAAGCCTTAGTTCTTCTGTACTATCCCATTTACATAGAAATTCAAGTAAACTCATACAGCTCCTCTGTAGGTTATCTCTACGGTTGAGTACTCCTCCGGTGGCCTTAACACCGGGGGTCAAAATTTTGGTTATTTATGGTGATGTTGAGAAAAGTTTGCTTTGGCCATAAATGGAGGGTTTTGAAAGCTATTCACCGAAAAAAGAAAGAAAATTCTCCTTTAAAATAGCATAGTTACCCCTATCTGAATACCTATACAAGATATAGTGATTCCCAACTTTTTTGATAAAAACAGTGAACTATAGGGGTAAAGTTATATAAACCAGCCTCATAAAAAAAATGCCAAAGAAAACTGCACCAAAAATGATTCAGACCGTAGTTTCTATCCCTGCACCACTATATGAAGCTGCAAAGCGAGTTCAGGCAATGGAAGGCTGGAATGAATCAGAAATGCATCGCCTGTTTTGGGAGAAAGGCTTTGCTGTTCATATAAACGCCACTCTTGCCCGTTACCAAATGGGATTAATTACCCCTGAACAGGGAACAGTAGAATAAGCTCAAGAATTTTTCCCAAATCTTGTAATTAGTTCTTCACGTGACAACTGTATGAGCAATGGGGTAAATTCTGTTGCTGGTAAAGCTAATATCGTTTCAATAATTCCTTGAAGCTCGTTATCTAATGAGCCAAAACGAGTTTGTAATAAATTTTCAACTACCAGACGTTCTCCTTGTTGAATACCTTCTTGAATCCCTTCTTGTTTAGCTTGCTCACGGTCTTGCTGATAAAGTGGTTCCAGTCGCATAATTAACTCCTGATCATCTGGTTCTAAATTTTGATTCACCCTTAAATTCTGGCGCAAATTGTAGACTAATTCCAGTGTTGCTTTCTGGAAGGGATGATTTGCCGATAAAGCTTGTAACTCATCAATTGCCTGTGACTGCACTTTTCCCCGTCCCAGGATTCTTAGCCACAGGGTTTCTTCAATAACTGGTAGCTGGTGAATAGCAACGATAGCTGTCCTGAGTGCGTCTGCCAAGAAGTGTACTCCTGGTAACCAATCATTCGTAGGCATTGCCCTAAAGCTAGATAATAAATTCGCAGATGCAGTTGGGGTCAGAATCCACAGTTTTGGAATTTCCGATTCTTGAACATTACTTGTATTTCGATTAGCTTCTCGTTGCAATGCCCCTTTGACTTCTAACAGTTTTAGCAAACAGTCACAGATTTCGTCATTTGATGCAGCATTGCGGTATGGTTCAAAAATAGCAGGTGTGGCTGCAAATCTTCCTAATAATCCTAAAACTTCTAAGTTAGTGATTTGTTCTATCTGAGGAGAAAATGAAACATCAATTTCTCTGACTTCTCCCGCTACACGGCTGGGAGCTTTTACTTCCCCGTATGGTTGTAGTAATTCTTCTAAATAGTCTTTCGCAAATTGGTCATGAATAAATCTAGTCATAAAAATTTAATCATTCTACAGATAATTGTTATTAATTAGCTAGCCATTATCAAGCGGTGACTACTTGTTTTTACCTAAAAGCTTCATTTATTGCTATTGACTACGAAGCCTTTTGGTTAAATGTAGCACTTCCACAAAAGCTTCCCAAAGCAATTAACATCCAACCAAAACAGATATGCTTGTTTTTGTGCCAATCTGGTTGGTTCTCTATCGTTGGGACAACCTCAGCACTCATGATTTCTAGCGCCCAGCAAGAGAGCGTACTTATTCCAAATAAACTACTACAAACAATCGAAGTGATCGTTATGATTTCAAATATGCGCTCTGTTAAAACCTGTTGGCTTGTCAAACGCCTAATCTGACGGTGACTCCGGAAAAATGCTAGCTTTTCCAAGTCTATATGTTGCGACGGCTCTAGTAGGGTTAAAGAACTAGAAACTTTTTTGTTATCGCTCATTTGTTCTCCTCTTGGTAATGTGGTTTAACCGTGTTAGTTGCATTAAAAATGATGTTTGCATAAAATATGCTCTACCTCGTAGGGGTTGAATAATCTTTCGTGAGAGGCAGCAGATAATACTTATGTACTAATATATCTCGTTACCTCTCAACTTAAAAGAGTTTTTGCTTACTTAATCGACTACTCTCAATTTTTTTGCTTTTGTCCTTTTCTTTTCCAAAACTTGAATTCCCAATGTACCCATACCCAGCCCAATAGTTCCCCCACTGATGGCATATATCGTGTTTCGCCCCAAAAACTGTACACCAAAATACCCAATAGCAATAGCTGTTGCTGTTCCAGTGATGCAAAAAGCGATAATGTGAGTTCGTTTCATAAAAATATTCTCCTTTGATTTGTTTGAGCTAAAAAGTGCTGCTACTCTCTGATAAATCTGTATCGCCCTCTCCTGATTCTTTTTGGTCATGAATGATACGTTCCACTTCAAGAATGGCTTCTAACACCTCGCCCAAAATATTTACTGCATCTTTCAGGTAGACATTATTCGAGGTCGAAAAGTCAGGTGACCCTTGTAGCTGACGATAATCCTTACTGCTCCCTATGAAGCGCAAAGTATATTGACATCCCTGCAAAATAGCCCGAATCTCTGATGTTGACAGTTTCATTTCCATACAGCAGCTACTCCTAAAATTTGTCCTGGTGAATACTAAAGCCTGCTCCGACCAAAGCACTGCCCAAAAAAGCTGAAAAACTCACCAGCATTCCTCCGAGGCAGATGTTTTTTTGGTACTGCCAACCAGAGATAATTATGTTGGGATTGGCATTCATTTCGACAATCTCCATTCCCCAGCAAGCCATCGCTCCTACTCCCGACAATCCAGTAGTCAGTAATGATACAATTGCTGCTGTTTCCAGAGTTCGATCAATGAAAATTCTGGGGTTAAATCTCCGTCTAGTACGGCGGCGAAGAACTATTTTGGTAGAGGCTGATTGAATTGTTTGGCGCGTTCTCATGCTACGTCGTTTACCTCCACATAAATTCCTGCACCTGTATTCGTAATTTTTACCAAGTTGTTATTTATCAGTGTTTGAATCACCGCAATACTAAAATGGATGCTACTGAGTCTTGCGCTGCCCCCACAACGCTTTATATATTGCAGGCATAGAGAAGAACTGTCTTGTGAGGTCGGATGTGAGTTCTTTCGCGGCATAATGTTTTATCCTTATAACGTATAGTTCATGCAATTGATTTTTTAGGATGCATACAGATTCATGATTTCTTTTCCTGATTAATACATTCATCTACACATCCTATTGCTACTTCCAAATAATGCAGTACATCGCCTAAATGCGTTGCCGCTTCTGGGTCAATCTTCATCTCTGCAATCAACTTCTGCCATTCTGGAGACTGCGCTACAGCCTGAATCTTCACGTAGCACGAGTTAAAATCTTTCAGTATTTCAACTGGTTTCATTGGTGGGTAACAAGGAATAAATTATTACAAGTAGATAATCTAGCGTGGTAAAGGGTGGGTAATTGAAATACCTACCCACTTTTCTTAAGCTGCTATTAATTCTTCCGTCTGAGTCTCGAATTCTAGCATCCACTTCCACATAGGGATAGTGCTAGTATTATCTGTATCTATATTAGTAAAAGCGTCAAATTCTTGCCTTTCCTTAATACTGATGGGAATAGAAAGTACTGTCTGACAATTATAGTTTACCCCGTCATCAGTATGCTGTTCCACTGCTAAATAGCTTCCAAATAGAGAATCTGACTTTGAAGATACTGTATTGTGTTCGAGATGAACTTCCGTTGGTTTTAAACCTTTGATAGCATCTTTTACAGAGATACAATTTACACCTTTTTGACTCAGCCAATAATGCGCGGCTGAGTCATTTTCCCAAAAGCAATCACTGTTACGCACTCTGAACACAATCCCCAGGTGTTCGTCACCCTTGTAAACATTGTAAGCAGTTTGAATATCAGTGCGTCCCAGGTAGTGCAGGCGATAGTCGTCTTGGGGCTGGCACAAGTCCACTGCACGGATGCCGTGATAATTGCAGTTGCCGCAGCCGCCTCCATTGCAGGTGGGACAGATGGCGGCAGGTGAATTCCACTTGGGAATGCTGAAGTCCCATTCCACCAGGGGTTGTTTTGCTGTGGTTATTTCTGTGGTGTCGTCTGCTGATGCGGGTTCTTCAGTAGTTGATGATTGAGCAGTGGCAGGTAACAGAGCGAATAAAGTCCCCCGCTTGTAGTGCCAGCAAATATCGCTGTAACACTTTTGCCACCAGCCACGGCGGAACACTTCTCTGCCATTGACCATCGCTACCCAACGCTGAGTCAAGTGACTGTCGTCGTAAGTTATAGTTGCAATCAGTTTTGAAGCGGCGTAAATTTCGTGATCGTAAAAGCTGATTTCTACAACTGTAAATTCTTCTGGTGCTACAGCTTGCACTTGTGCTTCGATGTGACGCTCTAGCTCGGCTTGGGCAATCGCTTGCTCATCGACCTTGCGGAGTTGGGAGGATTGGTAAGTGGTGATTGCTTTCACCCAGGCATCTTTGCAGCGCTTGTCTGTAACTTCAACGGTAGCACCAATCTGGCTGTAGATTTCTTTGAGCCGAGCTATCGATTTGAGTTGCAGCTGTTGTTGGGTATATGTGGTGTATGTCATTATATTTGTTACTCCATCTGTAGAGGGTGGGAAATCTAAAAGGCGATCGCTTGAGTTGTCCAGACCGAGGCGATCGCTTTTTGCTTGATGTGTTCAGGTGCAGGCAGTTTATTTATCTTTATCTCATATATATAAATATATATGAGACGTAGAATTTTATCAATAACAATCATATATTTACCTATAGAATATTTATTAATATACATCTGAGTTGGATAAAGCATTATCTAATATGTATACTGATTAGTAGTTGATTTATCCAAGCAAGACGAGGATTAAACTAAGGGAGGTGTCGCATGAAAAAGCAGATGATTGTTTGGAAGTTAAATGAAGTGATGGCAAGGCAGCGCATCAAAAACAAAGACTTGGCAGCATTTCTTGGAATTGACGAAAACTCTGTTTCCCGGCTGAGGAAAACAGATGAAATGCCTCGCTTAACAGGAGAAAGACTTAATGGACTTTGCGTTGCTCTTGGATGCCAACCTGGGGATTTGATCGTTTTTATCCCTGACGATGAGGCAAACCCTAGACAAGATACTCCACAACAAATGGGGTTACTCCCTGGTCTGAACCAGGGAACTTTAAAAACTGCTAAACCGAATATGCAAAGCCTTGCAGCATAAAGCGATCGCCGCCGACCAAAGCACTGCGATCGCCTGCTCAATCCGTTAAGACAAAGTGAGCTTATTACAATGCTGACATATTTTTGGGAAAACCACTCAAATCAGCTCTCCAGTTCACTTTGGTTAAACTGCAACACCACAATTTTCAAGCATTTACCATAGTGGGCAAGAAAAATGCTGACACTAGAGCCAGAACAAACGCCAGAATTCGACTACAGCAGTCTCAACAGCAGCATACTCGATACCTTAGCCGCCATTGATCGATTCGAGTGGCAGGCAATAGAAGAATTGCAGTTAATGCGAGACAACCGCTATTTCAAGGATGCTGGGTACACCAGTTTTGAAAGCTATTGCGAAAAAGAACTTACCAGATATGGCGGTTACCGTCGCGTCAGGGATTTGCTCGCTGCTAGTAAGGTGGTTGACACTCTGCCAGAGTCGCTCAGGGAAAAGATTACTAAACCATCCCAGACCCGTCCCCTGCTCCGGTTAGTTAAAACACCTGACAAGTTGCGAGAAGTCGTTGCGATCGCTTCCAAAGAAAAACCCTTCCCCACTGCCGCCGATTTCGCTAAAGCAGTAAGGGAAGTAGTACCTAAAACGTCAAATCCGGCTGATACTACCACAACAGAAGAAAAACCCAAAACGCAATTGTGTCAAACGGTCAGGGTTTCATCACAATCTCATCCCCGTTACGGCGAATCTGGAGTGATTGAGGCAGACGCACCAAACACTTCACAGCAAATTGTCACTTTCAGCGATGGCGAGAGACTACTGGTAAACAATCGTGATTTGACTGATGAAAATGACACAATTGCGTCATTTTCGAGTGATCGGAAATACCCCAAAGAATATGCCGAAGTGATTGCGGATCTAAAAGAACAGCACAGGCGGGAGCTAGAGCGCTTGGAGCAGGAGTTGAGGATTGGCTTGCAAACAGAAGCTAATGCCAGAGCCGAAGCACAAATAAGAGAACAACTTGAATCATCCCAAAAACTCTACCAGCAGCAAAAGTTAGAGAACATAAAGTTACAGCAGCGCCTAGATGAGATGGAGGGGTTGAGGCAACTGGAACTGGAGAATCAGCGATTGCAGCAACGTATTCAGGAGTTAGAAAACGCCTTAGAACAACGTCCTACCCAGCAGTGGGGGAACACCATGAACCAGCAAGCAACCAAGGCACTGAACAAACAGGTGAAACTTGCCCTGGAGAAGACGATTGACCTGCGCTCGCTTGCCCAGGAACCACCCAAAGAAAACGCCCAGGAATGTCTACGGCTGATGGGCATGGCTTTGAAGAATCTGGCCAGCGCGATGAACAACACCCAAGCGCTCGAAGCTGCGGCGATAATTCTGAGGAGTGAACCGACACCGCAGGCGATCGCCTACCGTGCCGAGCAGTTGGAAATGCTGCCCCAGGCAGTTAGCGATATTAGGCGAGTGTTGTCCAAGGCTGGATGTACGTGGCAAGATTTTCGGAGCGTTGCCCAAGAATATGAGGTAATTAAATCGGATTACTGGGCGGAATTGACCACTCAGGAAACAGAGTTAATCAAATCTCTAGAAAACTCATCTACTGAACCCCGCACGATTGGCATCGGTTCTATTGTTGCTCATGCTGACCCATACCGAACTCTGTATTTGCAAAAGGGTGAAGTTGTGGAAGAGCTAGGGGAAACAGTAGTTGTAGCCTGGGAACACTGGCGTAATGAGTTGAAAAAGACTGAAACTTATTCCAGGAACGAGTTGCGATTCTGGCAACCACATACCTGAGTAAACGAGGTTTTTGGCTAGAGCGATTGCAAGCGTTAGAAACTCTGCAATCACCCTTTGAAATGTGTCCCCGCCGCTTTCTGGTAGACAACAGCTAAATTTTAACAAACCTGCTAGTTGTACTGCCAAAGCAGAGAGTGAGTTTTTAGACAAATAAATATGAATACTTAACTCCGCGACCATAGCGGAGATTAATTTCGTGCGTCAACATAAATAAGAGGTTGAAAAATGACTGCAACTATCACTCGTCCCAAGTCCAAAAAGTCTGCCGCCGCAAGTATTCCACAGTCACCATATAAAAGGCTTCATGTGATTATTCCCATAGAAGATATGCTGTGGGCATCGCAACAAAAACCCTCAGTGACACAATTGTGGCAGGAGGCGTGGACGGCTGACCCCTATGGTTCTCGGTGGATGCCGCTGACTACTGCTCTTAGCTACAGTACTTTTATCTCTGCAAAGAAAATTCTAGCTGAAAGTGGGCTGTTCATCTTCAAGCCTGACAAGTCGATTCAGGATGGCCGAGAAACTGTGCGCTGGATGGTACGGAATTTGCATGGTAGCAGAATGAAGGAGTTTTGGGAGAAAGCCAATTCTGAAAACCAACAACCAGATTCTCAAAAACAAGAACCAAATACTGAGATTTTAGAGAAAGATGCTGGCTCCGAAGAAATCCGTTATTTATACGAAGCGTCTATTTCAGGCGAAACCCAGTCAGAGCAAGCGTTTCAACAACCCTCACGAACTACTCAGGAACATCTCACAAACTCATCAAATGAGTTTGTGAGATGTATCTCTGATACGCTTTATGAGATTTTGCCCTCTTGTGAGACGGCTCACGCGCCCTTGGGGGTCGCGTCGCCTCAGTCTGTTCAAAGCGTGTCAGAGAATGAAGTTGAGTTACCTGCGGTAACGGACTGTACATCTCTACGAGAGGCTGCGCCAACGCTAGCGCTTGTGAATACTGCACAGAGTCAACCTGCTCCGTTATTGGCTGATAATCAGGACTGTGGCGTTGAAGCGATATTCCCTCATGAAGGTGCTTGTTCCACCGCGTCCGTTGCCCAAAATGAATTTTCTTCAAGTTTAGCGATGTCTAACGATAAGCCGTTTCACCTCTACACTAATCAAACTCAGGGGCAGGTAGAACAGGGAAATTCAGTTTTGTTGTCAGGAGAAAACCAAGCCTTTGGTGTTGAAGTGAAAGACTGTTATGAAGGCACTGGTTCCGCCGCACGCGTCGTAAATCCCGAAAAATGGTCGCATGAGGCGATTGTTGCGCGGTCAAATATGCGACCGGAGCGTATGCAGAAACTCAAGGTGGCAAGCACTTCGGGACAGAATCCAGGCTTTGAGTTCTTGCTCTCGTGCTGGGATGATCCGGCACTAGTGATAGTGATCAAGAAATTGCTGATAAAGTTTCCACAGTGGGGTGTTGCGATTGTGGATGGGGTGTTGCTCGATTGGGAGGGGTAACGTTATTGCCCAGTATAGCAATGCTTCATGCAATCGCTAACTTTAAAACAGGCACTATGAACAAGTAAGGGAATCAAATCACCAAAGGTTGTATTTCTCCCTAAAGCCAGAAGCGGCACAGAGGAAATCTAATGTAATTGCTCCATTTGAGTGGGCAAAGCAGGAGAGGATTGCGATTGCGATTGCGATTGCGATTGCGATTGCGATTAGCAATGTCAGGGTTAGTGTATACGCGCCTTGGTCGAGGCTGTGGAATTGCAAGAGACAATGAGGCGGTATCCGATGCAGGGGTATTAGCTACCATGACACTGAATTGGGTTCTGTCTTGCAGTATGAGGAGTAATGTTAGATGAATTAGCGCTGAGAACTATTTGACCTTTAGCATTGAGCATCGCACCTGTGGCTTCAACAATCCGTTGAGGAGCAGAGATAGTTGGTTTAATAGTGACAGGTGGTAGGGAGCGGTTGTTGTTACTGGGTTTAAAAGACACCCAATCTATTTGTGGCGCATCAGGAGTGAGAATGTCTTTAGGATTGGCTGGGAAACCGCCGCGTCCAGTGATCACAAACCGATTTTGGGCGTAGCCTGGACTATAGCAACCTCGTATTACCTCAGTATCAACTGATATTCTTGGAAACTGAAACTCAATCAAGCGGATATTAACTTCTACAAATTCTATAGGTTTTATTTCAATATTACCCCCACCAGCCCCAGCTAAAAATATACCTGCTTCATCTATACCCAGCGCTACAGTACCAGGTTCGCCTAACCCTCCTAATTCAACTCGTCCACCAAAAGCATTTAATTTTCCACTCATGCTGATATTACCACCTACCAAGAGTAAACTCTCACCATCCGGTACTCGTAAACCAAATGCATCAAAGCCTGCTGGATCTTTTCCTGCAAATGCAACTGAATTATTTTTAATCTCAGCGTTTTGATTAATTTGATTAAACAGCAATGCTGAAGGATTAACAGTCAATAAGCGTGAAGGGATATTTTTCTCAGTAGCACTAAAAAATCCAATATCTCCAAATTGCAGTGCATTCGCTGTAGTCGCAATAAAAGAGCCACCAACATTTAATTGAGCATTCTGACCAAAAATAATGCCGTTGGGATTTATCAGAAATAGGTTAGCTGTACCTTTAGTGCTGATTATCCCGTCAATGTTAGAAACTGACCCACCCGTTACTCGACTGATGATATTTTGAATATCAAGAGCATTATTAAAAGAAGCAGTACCACCAGTAGGAACAGAAAACTCGCCAAAGCTGTGAAACAAATTACTTCCTGCTTGTGTTCCTCCAGTGATATTGAGAGTGCTGCCATCGGGTGTAACGATAGAATTATTAGGCAAAGTACCATCCGGGGTAATTTGAGCAGAAGCACAATTTGCCCCGAAAGCGATCGCACCTCCAATCACCATTCCTAAAAAACAAGGATTAGTCATCCCAAACATCGTGACCCCCTAAGCTTTCTAAAAGATGCACTCTTTTGTAACAATTAGAGAATTAAGGTAACTCACTCATTCTGGCGACTGACACCTTTATTCTTTATGATTAAAAATTACAACCAATTGCCCAGAAGAACATAAGGGGCCCAAAAATACGGACGATTCTCTTTAGCTAGAATCGCAAGTTGGGCGCGTTGCAGAGCTTGGGCTTTAGTTACCCCAGCATCCAACTAGGCTGTTGACTCTGTACCCTTTAGCCCACAAGACTTCATGCAAAAACTGTGTTTTTTATTTTGGCGTAAAGATGGCTGTCACCAGCGCTTTCATACAAGTACAAACCAGCACGAATAATTTTTCGGGAAACTACCGAAAAATAGCCAAAGTCAACAGCCTAGCATCCAACTGCCGATATAATTCACTCATAAAGTCAGTAGTAGATTCATCATCAATTGTCCACAAAGTAGCTAATGTACTACGTGCGCCTGCTCGCACAGCAACTCCAGCTAATCCTAAAGCAGCTCGTTTATCTCCAGTAGCGGTTTTACAGGCACTAAGGACAAGTAATTCAATTGTTTCTGGTCGGCTTTCACCTCTAGCCCGTAGTAAACTATCTAACTCCCTAACTTTCAGTAAGCTATCCCAGGTCAGAATATAGGTTTGTTCAATATCTGAACTAAATTGGCCATGAGTAGCTAGATGCACTACCGAGAAGGGAGTAGATTGAATTTGCTTTTGTAGATTAGCTTTAGTGAACTGTTGATTTAAGAGTTGTTTACTTGATTTAACTTCAGATTGAACTTGTTTTAATTCCTGAGTAACATTTAAAAGTTCTGGAAAAGATTTACCTTCAATCACTCGTTCTTGCTCAACCCCAGCGATTAAAACGTTTAGCCGTACATTTTGTAAAGGTTTAGGGGCAAGCAGTTGTAGCCCAGGCATCAAAGAAATAGCATACTTTTCTATGAGGTATTTCTGCTGTTGTTGATCATAAAGAATTGCCATCGGGATATTCCGCAAAGAACCATCCAGCACAAATACTAAGGATGTTATACCCTTGTTTGCCAAATCTGATTCAATTGGTCTAATTAGCCAGTCATATAACTGTTGTGAGCGCTGCTTAACATCAGGCTCTCGGCTAGCAACAGGTAAATCTTTCTGTAGTTGTTCTACAGTTTTTTCTAATACACCTTTAGGGACTTTAGCTGTTTGACGGGAGATTGTATCTTGCCCTGGTAGCCTAGTAATAATCTCTAATCGGTTATCTAAAATAATTGGATAGATAACAGCTGTGGATTTTTCCTTTTCAACTAACTTATCAAGGTCAACTCTTGGTAGCAAACAAGGTGAACGAAAGAAATTATCTAACTCTGCTAACTGGAGAGATTCAATTACCTGACGAGCTTGAACGAGATTATCTGGCTTTTGAACCGTATTTTCCGGAAGTTGTAATAGTAAATCAACATACTGTCGATATACAGGTTCTATGCTCTCACGGAAAGAAAATTGTACATCAGGATTTATTGCAACTAAATCATTCCGAAGGGACTTGAGAGCGTTATAAGCTCGACTATAAGCATCTGTTGCTGCTGGAATATCGGATTGTTTTTGCAGTATCCGTCCCATCTGCCAATGCCATTGATAAGCAATATCTTGGGCATCAATGGACTCAGCCTCCACCAAAGCTTGCTGTGTAAGACCTCTGGCATCAGCTAACTGTCCGGTTTGTTCGTACAGTTCACCAAGAGTACCAAGAGCATAAGATTCGGTTCGTTGATCTTTTAAACTCTTAGCCACTTGCACAGCTTGGGCTAGCATTTTAGCAACATTTTTTGGCTCAACTGAGCTTTGTGTCATTTTGCTCAGACTTTGAGCAAAATTAATCCGGTAGTTAACAGCCGTTCGACTTGGAGGCAAATTGTCTATCCCCGACTGAATTGATGGCAATAAAGCTTTTGCTGTGCTAACTTCCTGTTGCTCTATCAACAGTCTTAATAAATTCAATTGGGATTGGAGGCGCACAGTAGGCGTCGCAGATACAATCTGTACTGCTTGCTGATAATATTGGATTGCTGTTTTGGCGTAAGCTTTTGCACTGCTTGAGTCACCCAAACTCAATTGAGCATAAATTTGAGCGCGAGCTGTATTACCTAAACTCAATAAAGCATTACTTTGGGCGAGTACATCTCCTGCCCGTTTAGCCACAGAATAACTTTCTTCTAGGGTTTTGTGTGAGTCATTTAAATAACCCAAACTTCGCAAGACATTTCCTAAGCTATACAATCCTGTAGCTTTTACAGGAGAATCTGGTTGTTTTTGGAGATTTTCTCGTACCGAAGTTAAAGTCTTATCTGCTTGTAGATAATTTCCCAAAGCTTGCATTGCTTGGGCTTGATTAATACGATTGCGAGCCAGCGCTGATATATCATCCAAGTTTTGATAGATTTTAGCCGCTTCTTGCCAAGTACTTAGAGCTGATTCAGTTTGTCCTTGTGCTAATTCCAGCCCACCGCGAACATCTAAAGCTTGAGCAAAGACTTGGGATTGTTCTTGCGAAGAATCTGACAATTTGAAAGTTTGCAATAGTTTAATACTTTGTGCGATCGCTTCATTGGCTTCAACCCATCGTCCTAATTGCTGATAAGCTAAAGAAAGGTTAGTCAAAGCTATAACTTCGTTCAATACATCATTAGTAGCTTTAAATTCATCTACTGCTTTTTTTAGAAGTTGTACTGCTTCTACAAATTGTCCCCCTCCATAAAGTGCTTGACTTTGCTGCACTAAACTGAAAATCTGGGCTTGGTTAACGACAGGCTTTGTTGCTAGAACAGTATCAGATATAATTTTAGATTTGGCAAAAGCTGTTGTTAAGGAAATATGGTCATTAGCAAAAACCGAACCAAGTACACACAAAAATACAGTAAACAATGATAATAATAAATATTTGAAAAATTTCATATATATTATAGAATTATAGATTTTATTTTAGATGTATTTCTGATAATTTACTCTTATAAACAACTAGTAATATTACGTTTGTCTGGAGTAATGTCCTAGCAACGAAAAAGTAACGTTTGCTAAAATTTCGGTGTTTTTAACATCACGTATTCGCTCCTTCGTATAAGGTTAAAACGGGTTATATTGTACAAAAAAATACAAACCGTTATCTTGCCATGTATTACCTTGAGTATCAACAGAAATTAAAGGGATACCCCATTCAACAGCAGCAGTAAAGTTATTCCCTTGTAACCAACGCAAACCTAAACCAATAGAAGCTAGAGTATTAGTAGTATTAGTATTATTCTCTTCTCTACTCGATGAATTGTTCCAAGCAGTGCCAATATCAACAAATGGAGTAACTTGCATAATTCCATTCCATTGTGGTACACGCACAATTGGTAGCCGTAACTCAACAGAAGCAAGAGCACCATTATCTGCTAATAGTAAATCTTGACGATACCCTCGTACACTATCGATACCACCTAAACCAAATTGTTCTGAAGCTAAAAGTGTTGTAGAAGCCACTTGCACATCGCCACGAATTAATAATAAAGTATCAGGAGCTAACAGGCGTACCCATTGTGCTTGTCCTCGCCAAGCAAAGAAGCGGCTATCAGGGTCATTCTCATTAACTGTGGCATTAAAGGCACCAGTTCCCAGACTAAATTGGGAACGAGCCGCAATTACCTCTTGACTATTGCGAAGAGTCCACTCTTGAAAAAACCGCAACGCAGAAACACGAGTGTTCCCTTCTGCATCAGCCCCTGGTGAAAGTAGATAAAGGGGGATATCCTCCTGTTCTAGCACAGAGGAGGAAATATCACTTTCTCTGCGAGAAGCCGTGACTCCTAAAGCGAATTCTTGGTTAGGAGTTTGCACTAAAGGCTGCCGAAATGTCAGTTCATAATATTGAGAAGCTGATTCGATATCTAGTTTATTGAAAGGACGTTCAATGATATTAGCTGATGTGTTGCCATAGCTGAAGGTAAGAGTACCATTGCGGGGGTTGACAGGCAAGCTGTAGCTGGCGTCTATGGTATTACTGCCATCAGTATTGCTGTATGCTAACGATGTACTATCTCCAAATCCTAGCAAGTTGGCTTCGTTAACTTGTAGTTGTCGTCGGAAACTACCAATACTAGGGGAACGACCATTGTCAAATACTGTTTGTACATTGAATGTATCTGCTTCTGTTACTTTAATAGCCAACAAATTAGCGCCAGGACGTGAGCCAGCAGATAATTCAGCGGACAAGTTTTGAATTAAAGGGTTAAGTTGTAATAGTTGCAGAGACTCTAGTAGGCGTTTTTGATTTAAAGGGGCAGATGCGCCATTAGCTATACGGCTGCGAATATAGTTAGGGTTGAGCCGCCTAGTTCCAGTTATCTGAATATCCTCTAATTTCCCTTCAATTACCTGGATTTGAACAACACCGTCAGTGAGAGTTTGTTCAGGAATATAAGCTCCAGAAGTGACGTATCCCGCATTAATATAAAGTTCGGTAATTTTGGAACGAGCTTCTAATAATTGTGCAAATGTTATTGGTTTGTTAATCAAGCCAGCAAATACTTGATTTAATTTGTCTGGACTAAATACTGTACTCCCAATGACTTCAAACTGTTTAACAGTAAAAATTTGCGGTGTTGTAGTCAGCGGTTCATCTAATGGGGGCAGGAGTTGATCTGGTTTGAGTAATTCGGATGGAGGTGGTAGTTGGGATGGTGGAGACGGTATTGGTGGTATTTTAGGTGAAGGTGGTTGGACATCCTGCGGCGGCGGGAGTTGTTGACTTGTGGGAGAATTGTTTTGAGGTAGTTGTACACGATTTATTATCTGCGCCCTGCTAGGTGTAGTTGTCAAACTACTGAGCAATACGAGTAAGCAGGGGGCAACAAAAGTTTGAGTAACTTTAGCGACCATTACACTGAATTGGGTTTTGCTTGAAAGTGCGAGGAGTAGCGGTGGATGAATTAGCACTGAGGACTATTTGACCTTTGGCATTCAACGTTGCGCCTGTAGCTTCAACAATCCGTTGAGGAGTAGAGATAGTTGGTTTAATAGTGACAGGTGGTAGAGAGCGGTTACTGCTACTAGGTTTAAAAGACACCCAATCTATTTGTGGCGCATCAGGAGTGAGTATGTCTTTCGGATTGGCTGGTAAACCGCCGCGTCCAGTAATCACAAATCGGTTTTGGGCGTAACCTGGACTATAACAGCCTTGGGCTACCTGAGTGTCAACTGGTATTATTGGCAATTCAACCAAGCCACTGTTAGGGTCGATATCTGGAGTATTTAGTTCTACAGTACCGTTAATGCCAAACTGGGAACTAGCAGTGATATCGCTTGTTTGTGGGTTTTCTTTGTCTCGAAATTGAGTGCCGTAAACACCAAAAGCGCTGATTTTAACGTTCCCTCCCCTACCTGTGAAAGCATTAGCAGTAATATCACTATTTTCATTGGGGACAGCAATAATAAAGCCATGAGGAGCATTGATAGTGATGTTTCCACCGTCTCCACCCTGGTTTTCAATGCCTGCGGTTGTAGAAATTCTACTGCTACGGCGAATTAATAACAAATCTAGATTTTCCCGATGATTTTCTAAGGTAATATTGCCACTTTTACCAGAGGCAGTTTCGGCTATGATCGCAACTCCGTTATCCAACCGGATAGAGCGTGCTGCAACTTTTATACTGCCTGCCGCGTTATTATTCCCTTGACTAATGGTAGAGACTTTAGCACCATTGCTGATAGAAAGTGAACTGGTAGAGATGTCTATGTAACCACCATTACCTATGGCTTCCTTGTCTGCTGTGCTGAAGACTCCACTAGAAAATCCGTTCCTATCCATCCCATCAATGACAATATCGCGGGCACTGATGAATACGTTTCCTGCATCTCCCCGTCCAACAGTACTGGTAGTTATGACAGCACCATTAGTGGCAGAAAGTGAATCCGCTGTAATATTTATACTGCCCCCCTGACCCACATATTCTGTTTCCATCTGGCTATATACACCACTGGGTAAGAAATACGGTTGCACTTCATTCAAATATGAGCCTACTCCATCCAAGACAATATTGTGGGCGTTAATGAACACGTTTCCCGCACTTCCCTGCCCCAAGGTACTGGTACTTAAAGAAGCGCCATTGCTTACTCTTAGCGACTCTGCTGTAACATTTACACTGCCCCCCTGACCCACGCCAATATCTCTGACAGCGCTCGTAGCAGCACTGGATTGTCTGATTTTTTTATTTTTATCGAATCTACCCATCCCGTTAAAGACGATATCGCGAGCGTTGATGAACACCTTACCTGCATCCCCCCGCCCAAGAGTGCTGGTAGTTATAACACCACCATTAGTGACAGAAAGCGAATCGGCTGTGATGTTGATATCACCTCCCTGACCCACGCCTTGGCGGTACGCAGGGTAATATGCTGTTTCAACCTGGCTGTATACACCACTACTTTCTAATAGGGTACTTTGCCCATCAATGACAATATCACGGGCATGAATATTTACAGCACCCGCATTTCCCTTTCCTACGGTATTGGCTTCTAGTACAGCACCATTGGTTAGTGTGAGTAACCTTGCTTGAAGATTGACATTACCCCCCTGACCGATGCCAGATGATTCCACTTTGCTAAATGCACCACTGTTCAAACTACGAGCTTTTTGGTTTTCTCCATCAAAGGAAGCTGTATCACGGACATTAATAGTTACGCTACCTGTATCTCCTTGTCCGTAAGTGCCAGCATACAGCTGAGCACCACCGTTAACAGACAACGACCCCGCCGATATTTGGACATCACCTCCTTTGCCTTTTGCCTCTGTTAGCACTGCATTAGAAACAAAAGTGTCAGCATCAGCAATAGTGAATGTCTCTGTAGCATTAATTACAATATCTCCAGCTTTTACGTTAGATCCCCCTAGCCCTCTTCCTATTCCTGCCCGCAGTTGACTTCCTCGCAAAATCTTTAAGTTTCTGGCGTTGATGGCGATACTTCCGCCATTGGCTGCGCGTACATTTACATTAGCACCCCTAAGAGACACATTTGCTCGTAATACACTATCAGGAAAATTCAAACTCAAATTGTTGCCATTCAGATCAATTCCTACAGTTCCAGGTTCTGCCAATCCTCCCAACTCAACTCGACCACCAAAAGCAAACAATCCGCCGCCATTCATGCTAACGTTGCCACCTACAAGCAGCAAACTTTTACCATCAGGAACACGTAGACCTTCAGGAGTAAAATTTTTTGACGGGTCTAATTCTGCTCCTTGTGCTTGTGAGTTATTTTGAATCGGCGCTGCTGCAATTTGATTAAATAACAGAGCGGAAGGGTTGACCGTTAGCAACAGTGAAGGCACTTCTGGATTAGTAGCACTGAAAAAACCTAAATTGCCAAATCCAATCGCATTGGCTGTAGTCGCAATAAAAGAGCCACCAACATTTAATTGAGCATTCTGACCAAAAATAATGCCGTTGGGATTTATCAGAAATAGGTTAGCTGTACCCTTAGTGCTGATTATCCCATCAATATTAGAAGCTGACCCACCTGTTACTCGGCTAATAATATTCTGAATATCAAGAGCATTATTAAAAGAAGCAGTACCGCCAGTAGGAACAGAAAACTCGCCAAAGCTGTGAAACAAGTTTTTACCTGCTCGTGTTCCTCCAGTAATATTGAGAGTGCTACCATCTGGTGTAACGATGGAATTATTAGGCAAAGTACCATCCGGGGTAATTTGAGCAAAAACGTACTCTGGCGAAGAAGCAATTAGCATACCTCCCATTACCAAACTACAACCCCACCACCAATCTTGAGTTATTCCTGACATTGCACCCATCCTGTTACCCGTCTTATTTTGTCAGTTTTCTAAGTTGTAATGCTGTATGATTGCCTCTTTAGCAATATCTTGTAAACCAATGGCATTTAATAAGTCAACCCAATCTTGATTAATAGCTGTATTCTGAGGATTGGTGCGGCGTAGTTGTCCTAAATTAGTTACAGCATCGTACCATATATTATTGGTACTATAAGCAATGTACTCCCTTGGTTTTGCCGCCTTCAACTGATTATCAAGAGCCTGAGTTAGTACCTGTCTTTGCACAAACCCATCTACATAAAAATTGTCAGAGGTTTTTTGCGGATCGTTACAATAAATATGAAAATACCAGTGATATTTTTTATCTGTTTTTAAAAAGTATTGCGGTTGTGCTGGTGGAGTAATGCTGATAATCCCTGATTTTCCAGAAAGAGTAAGAGGTGTTCGGTAAACATTCTCTACACCTTTACCGTCTTGCGCCTGCAACACAAATTCTGCGAAACGCACGGTTTCAGGGACTTGAGGAACATAAAACCAAAAAGTGGGATTTTCTGCAACTGTTAATGCCAAGACTGATTTCCCTCCATCCCCAGGTACTAGAGCAGTAAGACGTTTAAGGGATACAGGACACTCAGGATTACGCCCAGCCCCGGCTCTGCGCCGACCTGTAGGTGCACCATTTCTAGGCAATTTTGGTTGCTGGAAAGATTGAAAATGCGAATTTTTAACAGGGCTTTGGGTGGAGTTAGGCAATTGTGCTTGTACTAATTCTAAATAACTGGTTGTACTAATAATTAGCAAAGGAATTGTGCAAACACTTTGAATTATTGGGATTAGTAATTTTTTTTTAATCATGATCAAAAATTAAATTTTTTCTTATCAAGATGAGAACGTCTAAACCATGAAATTACCATTACTTGGGTAGCTAACACCGCTAATGCTGAGGGGATTAATGGCACCCATCCAGCCACTGTAAAAATGCCAAAACATATCCCAAATAGTGTTAAAAGGGTTATTAAAGTTGCTATTCCCAGATGCAATGGTTTGGAATAATACCATGCTGTAATACCTCCAACCAGCGACCATACCCATATCCAAAGTGTCTCTATCCATCCAGACCACCACCATAATAAAAGTCTGCCGTCCAAAACTGCACTTAGGATTTGACTTAGCATTTGTGCCTGTACGAATACCCCTGGTATCTGCTTTGTTCTAGATTTAGTACTAGTGCTAAACGGTGTTTTCCAATAATCGTTTGTATTGGTGGGGGCAGAAAGACCAATCATCACAACTCGATCTCTAAGTGATTGGATTGATGCTAATGGGATTTTTTCATCTAACACGTCTCTCAAACTAACCTGCTCGGCAATTTTATCAACAGAAGGGAGAGAACGATAATTCAACAATATTTGATAACCAGATGCATCTATTTCTTGATAACCGCTGGCGTGTTCGTTTAATTGCCGGAACACAACATCACCAATTTGTAAATAACCTGATTTTGTAACGCTCGATGTTTTGCCCGCTTTATCTAAGTAATGAAGTGCTAATTGTAGGTTAAAAGCATATTCTGTAGTACATAGAGATGTTGGAGGTGGAGTCAAATATAAAAGCTGGCGACGAGCAATAACTTCATCATCTGCAACAAAATCACTAAAACTTAAACGTTCTCTTTGAACTCCATCAGGTGATGCAATTCCATCAGTATCACCATCATCATCAGTAGTAGCAACTTTGCACACAAAAAATAAACGGTTATTCTCCCTAAAACGAGTAGCTAAATCTAGATATTTAGGGTCTACAGTCCCATCACGATAAATATCTAAACCAATAGTTCGTGGTTGATATTTATTTAATTTCTCTAATAGTTGAGCAAGGGCTTGGTCAGATAACGACCATCGCATTTGCATTCCTTTATTAATTTGGTATTGAATATCTGCTTCATCAATAGTAATAATTAAAATCCGTTCATCAGGTTTTTCAGTTACAAGTTGCGATCGCAACTGCATAAAATGGTCAAAAGCGTGTAACTCTGAGGTTTGCAAATAACCCCAATACCGCGCCCCCATTACCAAACTTGTCACCAACAAGCTTGTGAGCAATATTGCAAAAATGCTCTTAGTAGTGAGCATTCTTCGGTGCAACGGCCAAATCATTGGTGCTGACAAAGGATTTTGGCAAATTACTGGTAACCAAGTTGCACAAGGGTATTCATCTTCTATTCCTTCTAGCCTTTTTCGAGCCTCACGTAGTGCAGAGTACAAGGATTGTCCACTAGAAAATTCTGTTAAAAAATGTTTTAAAAATTCTTGTGCTACTAAGTCCGGCACTGGTTCACGCATGACAATGACTTGAGGAATGTGTAAATCCTCTAATGCTTCTGCTAAGCCTAAGCCATCGCAGGAATTGAAAATTGCTAAACGTAATCCGCTCTCAATTGCTTTTTTGAGTCCATGTGCCAATTTATCTAGACTAATTGTTGTAGTTTGGTTAATTTGTAGAACTCCTTTTGATTGACTGTAGCTGTGTCCAGCAAAAAACAAAATATTCCAACCTTGATTCCAAAGCTCATCACTTAATTCCTTTCGTTGTGGTTCTACCAAAAATTTTATTTTAGCTTGGCTTGATAATTTTTCTAAGAAACGTTTATCTTGACTAATATCTATTCCTTGACTATTTCCAAAAATCGCTAATATTTTAACTTTGTTTTCTTGAATATATATTTTATTAGGTCGCTGCGGTTCTAATGGACTAAGTGCTACTTCCGCTTTCGGATAATCATCAAGAAAGTTCCACAAATGCCAAGGAATCCGCCGCAATAATTGATCACTAGTTGCAATCATCAGACAGATTTCTTCATTGGGATTTAATTGTGTGCGTAATTTCTGGTCTATTTTGCGAAACTGTTCACAATTTAGCCAATTGTTAATTCTAGACGATAATTGTTGACATAAATCGTTAAATTCAACTTCCGAAAAATTTGTGACATCAGTATCTTCAACTTCCAAACGTACACACCAACCAGAATAGCGATAGAGAGCTGAGTATAGTATTTGCCAATTTCGATACAGTTGAGGAATTTCTGGCGCTGCTGGTAAACTACCACGAAATTCCATCGCTCGCAGATCATCTATCAACCCCAGTTGAACTGTGACATCAGGAAAGCCTTTATAGAGGTCGCCCTTACCCAAATTCAAGACAACTAACTTACTCATTGCACTCCGACAAAAAAGTGTCAGATGACAAAAGTCTCCTTAATTGTGAAATTTCCATCGGACACTTGTATATTAAAGCCTTCTCCAGGATACCCTCTAAATCGTTTTAATTGAATAAAGTTATCATTACTTCGAGATTCAACTTCTTGAATATTTTCTCCTGATTCTGTTTGTAAATTTAATTTAAGATGAGATGGTAAATAAGTCTTCTCGCCCCTTGGATGTAGCTGTACTAATATCTCTAATTTATCCTCAGCCAAAGGTGCGATCGCTACTAGCAACACTATTGACTCATTTCCTAAATCTAATCCCAAATCTATGATTTTTGCTCGCTCTACACTACCTCCACTTGAAGATGAAAGGCTTCTTAAGGCAAATTTTTTCTCATTTCTACTGCCGAAAATTTCTTCTAGAGACATCCAATTATTTTCAAACAAATTCTCAAACCATTGGCTTAATCTCACTCCTATCTGGCTAGCACTGAGTGAAGAGGAAGTAACAGTGTCAGGGATGCAATCAAAAAGGAAACTAAGAGGTTTGAAGCTCAAAAGTGGTATTTCTTGGGAAGTAGAAGAAAAAGTAACTGTTTTAATGAATCCTAGCAACTGCACTTCATTTAAGCGTTCACCGAACTGGACAGCAACATAACCAATTCTATTTTCCATGACTTCCGGTGGTAAAGAAATTGCCGTTTCTCCAGGTTGAACTGGACGACACTCTAACCTACCAATATTGGGAAGAACTAGATCCGCAATGTCAAATAAAGCTCGTTTGAGTGGATGCCAACTATCACCTTCTCCTAAAGCCGTATCAATCTGTAACCATTTCAAATAATTATGAACAGCATAAACTGCTAGTGTATTGAGATATATTTGTTTTCCTTTCTGAGGTGTAGTTTGTTCAGCAGCAAACTGACGGGCGATGGCATGGGCTTCTTGCCCAAGGGGAACTTTTACACAAAGTGTTTCTGTGCTACTCATGGCTGTTAATTAGATTGATATCCGAGTTGAATGGCAACTTCTTGCAAGAGTGGTATTGCTTTTAACTTCCAGTGCGATACGAGAGTTTGGTAATTAATTTGGCACTCACGAGCAATATCAGCAAGTGTATCTGGTGGGTTCTTAAAGATGAACAGCAACCTTTGGCTGAGTACTTGGCAGTTACATTCGGGGTGTTTTCGAGGATAGCAATTTCGTAATTGCTCGTCTGGATCTTGCTCAATGTAATCCGCTAGGCTAGCGACCAATAGCTGTTGTGAGTTCTGTTGTAACTGTTCTAAATAAATTTCTAATCCACTTAAAACATACGGGTTAGATGGTGTGCCTAATAACCTCCCTTCTTCTGAGACTCGTTCTAGCCAGCTTGTTACCTCTGCATCTGCATCCGAAATATTTTCATCCAAGGAAAGCTGAAGCCTTCTTGTTTGAGGGGCAGATGAGGAATTTAAATCTTTAACACGCCAGTAAAGGTAGCCTTTGAGCCATTTTACTAAGTCAGTTCGTACTGAAGATGTACGTGGCTGAAAGTTTCTGATATTGTGGCTCAACCACTCAAAACTTTGGTTTAAAGCATCTAAAAAGTGGTCAGGGCAGTCCATGCTTGAGTATTTTCTAAATTCCGGTAGTCCCTGAATTAAAATCAGAAGCCGACTCATAGCTTTTCGCCATTCCCGGCTGCCGTCTGGGTGTTGACAAACTGCTGCTATCAATTGGCGCAGGCGTTCATCGAGATCATCCATAAAAGCCTTTACTCAAGAATGTACAGTAGATACAAGACAGCAGCACAATCATCAGCACCGCTTTATTTGACCTTACTCTTATATCAGGCAAGAATTAAAAAATTATGAAAACTTTAAAATTGCACTGAGCGTTTCTTGAGATCCTGTGTAGGAGCAGATAAGAAAGATTATTGACGGCAAGTTGACTAAAGTATCACAGTTTTCATAGTTATCTAATTTTCCACTGATATAGGATTAGAGGCTTGAACTTAAAAGAGATTTTGAAAACTTGTTACCAATTTAGCTTGCTTGACAGTTTTCATAACTTTTCAGTTTTGCCTTGATTTACAAGTAAGAGGTTGGTTAAAGTAATAGTAAAAACCAAGCTATTTTGTATTTACTAAATAGCATACTATCAATCGAATAAAGTTACTTTTAAAACAGTAACTTTTCATCCGCTGATATTAAGTGGTTTTTGCTGCTATCTGCTTGAAAATTTCTTGTAGAACGCCTTCTCTCAAGCAAAGTAAAATCTAGCTATTTGTTGATTGCTATGAAAGCTGTAGCAAACTGTCCAACAATCAACAACAGATTCCATTTCAACATCAATCTTAAATAAAGGAAAGTAACAATGTTAAACACCAAAGAACATTTCAATCAACTTCACGTGGACACTATTCAACAGGAACCTTTGTTCACCGACTTGACTTCCGAAGATGCTGCCATTGTTGAAGGAGGTAAAAGTTTCAGCAACGATATTTTTTTTGATGCTTCAGTTAGCACAAGAACATTCAGCGGTGTGAAATCCGGTGGAATAGTCCAGCTCTCGACCAATACCTATAACTACGGATCTGGCAGAAATCCAACTTTCAACGCAATTCTCAGAAATCTAACTACTGGTAAAACATATCGAAGGGTACTCAAAGTTGGTGAAGCTACCGCTACATGGACTAACATAGCGGGAGGAAAAAACAAGTACGCAATACGCTTTACAGATAGTAAAGATGGTATATATGTCGGTGGCTCTATAGGAGTTTACTACTCCTAATGTAGCACCTTTACTAAATGTTCAGAATCTAATCAAACAACCTGAGAATAATAGGTAAAAGCTCAAAACATGAAGCTAAATGCTTAATAGTCTGATTAAACAAACTGATTAGACCAGCAGAACATTAACGGCCATCAAAACTTTCTTTTGATGGCCTTCTCTCCAACAAAAAGGAGATATAACACATTTTTTGTTGATTTTTGGAAAGGTACGCTTTTTGCATCTTTCAGAACAATCAACAACAAATATAGAACCAACAAAGCTAGATGGCTTGAATTTTGACGATGAAATACCAAACTGTACTACAACACAGCGAAGAAGACTGTGGTGCTGCCTGCCTTGCTACTATTGCAAAACACTACGGACGCACTTTTGCCATTAATAAAGTGCGAGAAGCGGTTGGTACTGGGTCACGAGGAACTTCTTTACTGGGTTTGAGACGGGGGGCAGAAGCTTTAGGGTTCAATGCTCGCCAAGTCAAAGCCTCAGAGCAACTGCTCGACTCTTTGCATAAAATTTCTCTACCAGCCATCATACATTGGAAAGGCTACCATTGGGTCGTTTTATACGGACAGAAGGGTAGAAAATACGTGATCGCAGACCCCGGCGTAGGTATCCGTTACCTTACCTGTGAAGAGTTGCTCGAAGGATGGGGTAATGGCATAATGCTGCTGCTGGAGCCAGATGACAGCCACTTTTATCAACAATCAGATGATCAGATTGGCGGCTTTGGGCGTTATCTAATGAGGGTTTTACCCTATCGCGTCATTCTCATTCAAGCGATCGCAATTAATATTGCTATTGGACTACTTTCCCTTGTCTCTCCCTTGATGATGCAACTGTTGACTGATGATGTGTTAGTCCGGGGAGATACTCAACTGCTAACTGTCGTGGCAATTGGGTCGATTGCTATGAGTTTATTTAGCAGTGCCATCGGTTTAGTACAGTCTCACTTAATTGGTCACTTCGGTCAAAGGTTGCAATTAGGGCTGATTTTAGAATACGGGCGACAACTGTTGCGCTTGCCTCTCTCATACTTTGAAGGACGGCGCAGTGGTGAAGTAGTTAGTCGGATTGCTGATGTAGATCATATCAATGAGCTAGTTGGCCAAATTGTCCTCGGTTTGCCTAGCCAATTTTTTATCGCCTTGGTTTCTTTGGGCTTTATGCTCTTTTACAGTTGGGGATTGACTTTAGCTTCTGTAACAGCCTTTATGATTGTCACTCTCATCAACCTGCTTTTTCTCCCCGCCTTACGCCAGAAAACCCGTAATGCGATAGTGTTAGGTACAGAAAACCAAGGCTTTCTCGTTGAAACTTTTCGCGGTGTCCAGGTGTTAAAAACCACTCAAGCCACTCCTCAAGCTTGGCAAGAGTATCAAGCGAATTATGGACGCCTCGCTAACTTGGGCTGGAGTACGATGAAACTGGGGCTATACAGTGGCACAATTACCAGTATTTTTTCCACTTGCACTAATATTGCTTTACTTTGGCTAGGCTCATATTTAGTAATTAACCGCACCTTAAGTATTGGACAACTGCTAGCGTTTAGCGGCATGAGTGGCAACTTTCTCGGCTTTTTGGGTTCAGTCATCGGCTTAGTTGATGAGTTTATCACTGCTCAAATTGTCATTCAACGCATGACGGAGGTGATTGATGCTACTCCAGAAGACGAAAAAGACGAGAAAAAGCCTTGGTCTGAAATTCCTAGCAATGCAGACATTACTTGCACCAACCTTAATTTCCACCATGCAGGTAGAGTGGACTTGCTCTGTGATTTTTCCCTAACTATACCTGGGGGTCGAGCCATTGCCTTAATTGGTAAATCCGGCTGTGGAAAAAGTACCCTCGCTAAAGTACTTGCAGGTTTGTATTTCCTCCAATCTGGCAATATCCGTTATGGTATCTATAATCAGCAAGACCTCTCAATGGAATGTCTACGGCAACAGGTAGTGCTAGTGCCTCAAGAAGCACACTTTTGGAGTCGCTCAATCGTGGAAAATTTCCGCTTCAGCTATCCCCAAATTACATTTGAACAAATTGTGCAGGCTTGCTCAATTGCTGGTGCAGATGAGTTTATTAGTAAACTGCCCGATAAGTATCAAACTGTTTTAGGCGAATTTGGCGCAAATCTTTCTGGTGGACAACGCCAAAGATTGGCGATCGCTAGAGCTATAGTTACTGACCCGCCAGTATTAATCTTAGATGAATCAACTGGCGCTCTCGACCCAGTAAGTGAATCCGAAGTGCTAGACAGACTACTTGACCATCGGCAGGGCAAAACCACAATTATGATTAGCCATCGCCCCAAAGTCATCGGACGGGCAGATTGGATTGTACTACTAGAGTCAGGACGCTTGAAAATCCAGGGCACTCCAGAGGCTCTGCGCTGTCAAGCTGGTGAACACTTAGACTTTCTCGATAGTGTTGACACATTAATAAATGGTTTAGTGCCTGAATCCTCTAATTCTCACTCTAACGGCAAATTAAGCACAATCAGTAAATAAAATAATATGATTAGCCATCCCAACTCAGACTACCTGCCCCCACTTCGAGACAACGAGTTTCTCCCACCACTTGGTCGTTGGACTACTTGGGGCGGACTAGTGCTTATTTGTATTGTGGGGCTAGCTATTCCACTTGCCTCTATTACTAAATACAAAGTAACAGTTAAAGGACAAGCTGTTGTCCGCCCTGCTGGTGAGTTACGGCTCGTTCAATCTGCTACAGAGGGCCAGGTAATGCGCGTTTTTGTTGCAGAGAACCAAGTCGTCAAAAAAGGGGATGTCATTGCTACTGTTGACAACTCGAAGTTGCAAACCAAAAAAAGCCAACTGCAAAGTAACATTGGGCAAAGTCGTTTACAACTCGTTCAAATCAACGCACAGATTAATGCCATTAATAGCCAAGTTTTAGCTGAAGCTGAGCGTATTACTCGTGTAATCGCTGGTGCTGAAGCAGAGTTAAACGGTCGCAGCCGGGACTATCAAGATAAACTTGTTACCACTGCTACTGATGTTGAAGAAGCGGATGCCAACGTCAAAGCAGCAGATGCTAGTCTCAAAGCAGCTCAGTCAAAACGAAATCGATACGAGGGTATAGCCAAAGCCGGAGCCTTGTCTCAAGATCAATTTGAGGAGGCACAATTAGCTGTTCAGCAACAAGAACAATCTCTCAAAGCAGCTAAAGCAAAATTGCAAAATGTCCAAACTGCCATTGATCCCAGTAATGCAGCAGTTGCGATCGCCTCTCAACGTATTGCCCAAGAAAAAGCTGCGGGGAAAGCCAGTATTGCTACTTTAGATAAAGAACGCCAATCCTTAATCCAACAACGAATTGAAATTCAAAAACAGTTAGAGCGCGACAAAAGTGAACTTCAGCAAGTAAATATTGACCTTAGCCAAACTGTAATTACTGCCACAGCAGACGGTATTGTTTCTAAGTTGAACTTGCGAAATCCTGGTCAAACTGTACCTGTCGGAGAAGAGATTGCCCAGATTGCTCCTAGTAATATTCCTTTAGAAATTAAAGCAGCGGTAGCCCTTCAAGATAAAAATAAGTTGAAACAAGGTCAAACTGTACAAATGCGGGTTTCCGCCTGTCCTTATCCAGACTACGGCACTCTCAAAGGCAAAGTTAAGACGATTTCACCAGACGCGATCGCACCTCAAGGAAATAATACAACTGCTACTGCTCCTACAATATCTGCCAGCCAAAAGATGGCAGATGTTAGTAGTTTCTATGCGGTCACAATTGAGCCAGAAAGCTTTTCTTTAGGTAGGGATAAACATCAGTGTGCGCTTCAGCTAGGAATGGAGGGTACTGTCGATATTATTTCTAAAGAAGAGAGTGTGCTGCAATTCTTTCTTAGGAAAGCAAGATTGATTGCAGACTTATAAATTTATTGAGCGAGATTTTATAAAGAGAATTAGCGTTGCTTCTGTTGCGGGATAAATTAGGCTGCTAAGGGTATAAATCCGTAATAGAGGTAGTACTAAACATTCCATCATTGATGCTATTTTTTATTAAAATTTTTCTTTATTAGGTGGCTCATAAATGATATGCGTTTACCCTAAATTACTATACTTAGTTATCTTATTTATATGCAAAAAATTTAAATATAATGAAGTACATAATATAAGTCCCAAAATCAGAGATAAATACTTTTCTTCTTCTTGATTTTGACTCTTTAATTTTGAATTTTTCTGTATATATACAAATTAAAGTTATAAGTTAATTTGGCAGTTTCAACATATAAATTAATCTTTCCAAACCAGATTCAGTAATTGTAAGGAGTTAAACTGTGATTTCTAGCAACACTATTTTAGAAAAACACAATTATCAAGTCACGCCGCATATCTGGAATCATGATATTAGTAATCGCCAGCAGAGTTTTTTGGACTTACAGAGAACTAGTACAACGTTGAAATTAAAAATGCAAGAGCTTTTGGGTCAATTAAATCTAAGTACTACTAAAGAGCAATTGTATGTTAAGAAACATTCCTGTCAGAAAACAGATACAGAATTAGAAAAGACCCTTTCTTTGCTTCAGGCAACTTTAAACTTCACAGAAGAATTATTGGAAGCAATAGCTCCTCTACTGGAAGAACAGATAGCCTTAAAGCAGCAGGATTTAGCTAGCTCTCACCAAATAGCAGAGTCACAGCGGCTTTTTCCTACTTGTCTTCAACTAAAGGAAGTTTTCGACTATATCGAAGCTAATTATCATCAATCGATTACTTTAAGCGACGTAGCTATTGCAGTTGGTTACTCCGCAGCTTATCTAACTAATCTAGTGCGACGCAAGACAGGTAAAACAGTTAATGATTGGATTTTCGAGCGTCGTATGCTAGCTGCGCGTACCTTACTTTTAGAAACTAACCAGCCAATTAATCAGATTGCTTTTGTAGTAGGCTATCAGTATGAGGGATATTTCTTTCGTCAATTTCGTCAGTTTCATGGCACTACGCCTCAAGCTTGGCGTAATATTCAACGTTCTAATATTAGCGTTAACCGATAACGACATAATTAATAGTCTTACCAACAAAATGTGCATTGTCTCTAAAGAATTTGTTTTATATACTGTTAAATATAGAAAAACAGATTAGTTTTTGAAACAAGATTATGCAACTCTTCAAAAGTGCTTATATCTTGAAATCATTTCAGTAATTAAACTAGTTTTCTGTCAATATAAGGTTCTTTCTCAAAGAATCCCTTTCAAACTATTGATATCGATTGAAATTAGCTATTTTATTTAACTTAGAATAGCTAAGTTTAGTAGAAAATCAATACCAATCTCAATTCTGAATAAAGGAAAATCGCAATGTCTAATAGCACGGAAGGTTACAAAGTACTTGAACTTAATTCTGGCTTTCAAGAACTTAACGATGAAGTTGCTGCTAGCTGTAATGGAGGACTTGCTCCTGTCACATTATATAACAATTACGATTTTGGTGGCTCAAAAAAAGATATTTCCAGTAATGACGACAATCTCGACAATAGCGCTATTGGTAGCGGTTGGAATAACAAAACTTCATCTCTCATAATTAGGCGTGGAGTATGGCAGATATTTGACAAAGAAAAATATAATACTGGAGGAAGGTATGCAATATTAGGCCCAGGCTTCTACCGCTATCCCAGTAGCTTTGGGCTTGCGAATAACACATTAACTGGTATTCGGCGATTAAGCTAGCTCTAAAAATTTTTTACTTTAGAGATTAGTACTTTAATATTGAACTACTTCAGAGCATTAGTTTTGAAGTAGTTCAATATTAAAGTCTATTTTTATTTAATTGTGGCTTTCCTAATTTGGTATAAAGTGACTCTGCTAATTTAATTAGTTATTAGAAAATAGGCTTAATAAAATTGTATTAAAAAAAGATATACTTTCTTTTTTTACTTAAATAAATAAATATTATATATATTTAACTTTTGATTAAGTGGTAATAGTTATTAGGGCATGAATAATGAAATTATATTCACGCCCAACAGTATTACAAATGCCGCCAGAAGTTCTTACTGATAGTCTTGGGTTCTTCAGTTGGTTCAGTAGTAGTAGCAACACCCACCACAGCAACTTGTGGTGCAGGTGTAGTTAACAGTGAGTTGAGTAACTCTCGCTGATGATCCACATCAGTAATAGTTCGGTATATTGTGTAGGGATCAATTTGCATCCCCAATGGCGTGGGTACGATTTTTAAGTATTGATTAAGAAGCTGAATATAATGCTCATCAAAATTTCGATTAACCACATAAGAACGTAAACCATTAAGCAATCCAATAGCTCTCTCAATTTTATAAACATCACTTGTCTCTATTTGTGGCTGACTTTCGCGGTAGCCTTTCGTTTTCTTTTCGGCTACGAGATTATGATATTTAGAAAGAGCTTGTTGATGGCTATTAAAGGAATGAGTTTTGGTTTGAGCGTTGTAGCCGACTCGTCCCCACTGAACTGTTAACTGACTACTTTCAACCTTAGCTGACCAGAATTTGTTGCTATTGTTAGCAGCATCAACATAAACAAGATATGAATACATAGTTTTAATGCTGTTATTAGTGAGCAGGTGGATATTTGATATTCACTTTGTTTTGGCGTAGCGGTCGCTCTCTACAAAACGACCGCTTTTCATTCAGTTCATATTCCGAAATTTAGCGGCACTTACGAATTGAGTTTTTGCCGTCTGCACAACAGGACTACTCACGGGTATAGCGGTAGTCGCCCTCTCCCTGGTAACAACGCCGCTCTGTATTGGTTTGACGGCAGTAAAAGAGGCCAGCAACGCTAATCAAGTGTTATCTTTTTTTCCAATTCAATCAATAAAGCTGCAATTATTAAAGCTTGGTCTTTTGAATTTAAAGAAGCAAGGATTTTAGCACACTGAGAAAATGCATCGTGCAACCCTCTATAATATTCTTGAGATTCTCCTTGTGGGATTTGTTGCTGCGCTACTGTTAGAAGTTCGTCTGATACGAATTCTTTGAGGAGCGAAATCTTTGGATTTTGTTGGCTCATTTATTTCCTAAATTTAATTTTTGCATTTAACAGGGCGATCGCTTCTAATATTATGAAGCAAACGCTATTCTCATCAGTTCATATTCCGAAACTTGGCAGCACGTAGCGATTGAGTTTTCGCCGTCTGCACAACAGGACTACTAGCAGGTCTTGCAGTAGCTGCCCAGGATTGCATACGCCCAACTGCTGCCGCATCCTGAATGGCAAGCGGGGTAATGGTTTGACGGCAGGCTTCTAAATCCCCAAGTGTGATTTGCTGTGGTCTACCTTCGTCAAACGCCAACAGCGCCGCTTCAGCAGCTAGCGTCTCCAATTCCGCACCGGAGAATTTTGCGGTGTTGGCTGCGATCGCTTCGAGATACTCCGATTCAACAGTGATGCCAAAGCGTTGCAGGTGGATGCTGAGGATTTGCGCTCGTTCTGGTAGAGTGGGAAGATCAACGAAAAATTGCTCATCAAATCTTCCCTTCCTCTTAAGTTCACTCGGTAGTACTGACGGGTCATTGCAGGTTGCAACTATAAACACGCCGCTGGTGCATTCAGCCATGAACGTGAGCAAAGTACCCAAGATGCGTTGGGAAACACCACTTGTATCTCCCTGTCCTGACAGTGCCTTCTCTATTTCATCAACAAACAACACACACGGTGCGATCGCAAGAGCTGTTTTCAATGCACGTTTAACATTACCTTCAGACTCACCCACAAGAGAACCCAACATCGAGGCAATGTCTAACTGCAACAATGGTAAATTGAGAATGTTAGCAATGTTTTTAGCACAGTGACTTTTACCTGTTCCGGGTGGGCCAGCCAGCAGCACACCTTTTGGTTGGGGTAAGCTAAGACTTCGCGCCTCTTGGGTGAACAGCCGCCGCCGACGATTCAACCACTCACGCAAGTTATCCAAACCGCCGAACGGTATGCTGGCTGGCTTGCCCAACTCGATACCCATCTGAGCCAGTAGCCGAGTTTTGTACTCGACAGCTTTAGGTATGAAGTCGGCATCGACAACAACACCATTATCAGTTAGCTTTTCTTTTACCGTCAGACGTAAGAAATCACTAATCTCTTCCAAGGTCAGTCCTAAAGCTGCGCGAGAGAGAGTTTCTTGATCGGAATTGGTTAAATTCAACTTAAAAGGCTCATCAATTTGAGAAGCTAATTCCCACAGGTCATACAAGTAAGAATTTATATGCTCTTTTACCTGCTCAACAGTGGGGAGAGGTACTTCACAGTAAGGAATTAAGCGTATAAGTGACTCGTGTAGTTGAATGTTTTGCCCCAGCAGCACAATGCGTTTCCCAGTTGGCTTGAGGCGATGGTAGAGATTTTTTACTTTACTGACAATCTCCCAGGATAACGAAGGCGAATTCTTCCCAACAAAGGGGTGAATATCTCCAAGAATGAAGACTCCATCACTACTAAAATTCGCAATATAATCAAACACGTATAACAGCGGGTCAGCGTGTGGTGGTTTATTATACTCCACTACTGGCTTAAACATCAAGCCACCATCCGACGCAATCAGACATTGTTCTAAACTGGAAACACCGAGGTTCCAGAAGAACACAGGACTTTTTAACTTATTGTTAGCTTCAGTAGTTAACCACTGAATAATCGTTGCTTCGTCGGGGGACAGCACATCAAGCGCTGCAATGGGGATTTGTGAATCAAGCGTGGAGAGTAAATTTGAGAGTTTCATTGTTTTGGTATTTCGTAAGGGACTGGAGATAATTCGTCATGAGTATTTACGAGTTTGACGATTACCTCATAGACTTCGGCATCGCCGTCAAAAACCTCAGCCATACCATTGCGCTCTAATTGGGCAATGGCAGAAACAATTGCATTCAACAGCACGCACAATCCCTCAGTATTAGCTTTAATGATTACTGGCTCATGTGCTTTCTGTTGTGCATAAACGTGAACAAATGGGTATTCTTTAGCTAATTCGTTCATGATTGGTTTTGAGGGGGAAACTTGTTGATTCCCCCATATTGATTACTGACGCAGGCGTGTTTGACTACTGTTCGTAGTCCGAAGTTGTTGGGTTTGGGCTTCGTCCTTAAACTCTCGTTCGCCCACAACTCCCAATGCCTCTTCAAACGGTTGCGTAGCTGATAAACAACTCACTCCGTCAAATCCCTCAGCCTCCACACGAACTTCACCTGTAGCTGAATCAAAATGAATCAATATTGAACGTTCCATGCGTTATCTCCTTGTATATTGCTGTTGTTGCTGTTGTTGCTGTTGTTGCTGATGTCCACTGAAGGTAAGACGTAGGGTTTGCACAGTGTCGTTTGTAGATTCGGCGATCGCGCACTCTCCAAATTGCTGCTGAAGCTCCACAGCCTTGGCACGAACCATCCGCTGTCCATAAGCCAGCATTAACTTGTTACTGAAGAAATCTTGTCCCAATCGCGGGTCTGTCTCGTAGGCATCATGTATCACGTCATACACGTTACTCTCTTGATTCCATTTGAATCCAATGTCTGCACGGGCTTTAATCGTGCGACCAGATACGATAATTTCAGCACTCCTTCCCTGGGAGCTACCGTAGTAACCCTTTAATGGCTGTGCTTTTTCATGAACCAGTGGTTGAAGTTTGAGATCCGTCAGAGCTTGTACTAAGCATTCACGATTAGTAAGCCTAGTTTTTACTGTTGAGAAATGTGACATTTTTACCGCCTTTGTGATGAATAAAGTTGATGAAAGAAAGTTTTGACAAATACTAAAAGTGCGATATTCTTTGTGAGGTGAACGTTACACTTTTAATCATCAAGTTCATTAGTCTTAAGCGAATACACTCTCGCTTAAGACTATTTTTTTACCTGAACTTGAACGACATGACGGTAGCTTTTGATAAGCCCACGTCGCCAGTTGCTAACTGTTGGAGATTACGTTGTTCATCTAACAACTTGGTGCGGATAGAATCCATTTTTTGCTGCAACTGGGAGCGCGTATCTGAACCTAGATTCTTCGACTCAATCGCCGGATCATTCACAATTGAATCCAAGTGCGCCATCATCGCCTCCAAGCTGCTGCCTGCTTCAGGATCAGCGTTTGCTAACAACACCTGAACCTTCATCAGATGGCGTTGCATCTTTTTCTTAAAGAGAACTGGCTTACGTCCCGGCTCCCAATCAGCCAGTTCCGACAACAACACAGCAGCGAGTTGTTCACCACCAGCGAGGGCTGATTCACGTAACCGCTGCTCCAGATTTTGGTCATACTGTTGGATGAACTTGGTAATCTGGTCTAGACATTCGGCTTGCTGCTGATTGAGCTGCTCGGACAGTGCCGGGATAATCACTGGACGACCTATGATTACTTGTAAGTAGTCTTCAAGGTCAGTCAGAGTAGGGAAGGCTCGAAGCAAGTTGGCTTTTACTGATTCTTGCTTATCCTGGGCTAATTCCCAAGTGTTAAGTGAGAGAAACTGATCAATCCGCTCTTGATAATCTTCGAGTCCTGCTTCATAATCAACTTTTAATTGATTACGCAGTCCAGGGGCGATATTATCTCTGATATTGAGAAGTTGACTCCAAACAAGTGGGGCTAAATCAATTGGACAAACCCAATCACCAGTATCAGATGACATCCACTCCTGCACAGAAGCAATCTCTTGTCTGAGTTGGGCGGCGGCTTCGTCCAACTTCTTGAATACCTTGATACCTCTGAGCCCAACTTCGGAATTCGTTACTTTCACGAGGTCTGATTCAATTTCAGAGACTTCAGCTTTTAGCACATCGGCCCATTTAGGTGCAGCAGATTTTGTACTTTTCTTTAACTGAATCCGAAACCGAATACGGGTTTTATTCAACTGCGAGAAATTATGACGTTCAACCACTGCATTAGTTAAGAAGGTTGCACTAGCAGCGTGATCAATTGCTTGTACCATTTCTGTCAATTCCCCAATTATTACTTTTCACTCTTGTGTAGCGAAGCTCTCTCACAAAGCCATAGTTGGAAACTAGATCACAACCCAATAAATTCCTGATTTCCGAACCATGCAGGATGTACGATTAATAGTTGCAGTTCCTAACTCGTGGCTATCTTTTAGCCGATGAATGTTTTTGATAGCTCGGTAAACTATCTTTGTAGACCCATTGTTTTGTAGCTTAATGGGTCTTTTGACAACAGGTGGTTTATAAATTGACATAGCTCAAAATAATTGAAGTTGTTCAGAATTATCTTCAGGTGCAGAAGTCGAGGCAGACATCCCTACTACTTCAGAACAACGGATTGCTAATTTAGTACGGTTCAGAACTATATCCGACTTCCTCTTATGCCCTGGCGTAGGTAAATGACCGAAGACATATCGGGGATTAGTACTAGTACCTGATTGACGCAAATACTGATATAACCCTCCATCAATTTGGTAAACTTTTGATGGATTTAATAGCCTTGGATCGTAAACAGGATTAAGTTCCATTTTCGTTCTCCTGATTTAGTAAATACTTTCAATTTCTAAGCAGCGTAGCGATTGCCTGGAAATACTGTCAAAAATTGCGCTCTCTTGTTTAGTTGTAAACTTTAAGTGATGGAGCTTTCCGTTTCAAATTCCCGTTACCATCGTCGCCGTTAGTTTCTATTGTTGGCTGTTGACGGCATTCAGATTTATTGCACACATAATCCCAATGATTAATCTGCGTTTTCTGCCGATGTTCTACAAGAATAATAATGTTCCTGTACTTTGGGTCTTTACCACTTATCAAATAAGCGTCGCCGAGTGCATAAAATCCTGTAGCTATGTAATGCCGCTTATCTAACCCCATCAGTGCATTCCAAGCTGATTCGTGTTGTTGAACTTTACTCATTTTTTACTTTCTGGTTTCTTTGTGTCATAATCCTTTGTTGAATCGATTTTTCTCTACAGCCATACTGATTAAGTCTGGCTATAGAGTTTTTCATACATAGTCTGATCCTTCAGTGGCAGAAGATTACAGATAGAAATGCTCGAAAATCTGATAAAGTTTTCCCTTTTCTTCATCAGGCAATGTGTTAAAATCAAACTCTGATGAATCCCAAACTTCATCAAGACTCGTGGATTCGTCAACAATGTCTGCAATTAATCGTGTCTTGTCATCGTAATCCCATCCGTTAGCCAAAAGCCACGGCAGAACTCCCTCAGATTTCAACAGCTTGGACAAGTCGAACGAGTCAGAAAACTGTTGTAGGTTTTCGACAGTTGGATGAACGATTGTTGTTGTCATCAGATTATTTTGGGTAATGAATATACAGCACAGTAAGCTGTAGACAAGGCTTGAACAACTGATAGTAAAATTTGTTACAAACCCTGTTTATAACTAACTGATGAATTCATACTTAAGACATAACTTTAAATAAGTTATCAAGTCATCTGCAATAATTGGTTATTAACCAGTTCTTCTGTTAAATAGGCGGATTTTTCCGCCTATTTTTATCAAGATTTTCTGCTTAAAACACCATTTCATTTGCAGCTTTGACTACATTTAAAGCTTGACGCGCAATCACTTTAAAGTCCGTTTGCTCGTTATAGTTAGCCATGATTAGCTCAGACCCAGCCCACACACGGCAGAACAGCACAGTTCCCTTATCCCCTGCCTGCGGTTGAATTGTCACTGGGGAATAAAGCTGTTGTGGAGTTAACAAGGCAACGGCTGCTAATATGCTTTTTGAAAAGTGCGTATCATAACCAGTTTCTAAGATGTATAGTCGGTCTGCCTGAATTGAAACTAGCAATTTGCACTTTTCTTCCCCATTCCTGTCGCTCTTTTCAAATTTCAGTTCTCGCAGATATCCAGTCAGAGCAGTTTGGGTAATCGCAACTGGTTCATCATTCGATAGCGTATACCATAACGATTTATTATGGCGATTGCAATAGACTTTGCAACTCCCAGCATCAGAGTGCAATCCCAGTTTCGGTTTATTAATTGAAGCGACCAACTGCTTGAGTAATTCTTCTTGGCGCATTAGGGCAGTAAGTAATTCTGATGTTTCTTGAGGAGTCATGTGTTTGATACCAATACATTTTCATTGATGCTTGGCGCAGCCTTATTAGGGTTATTGTTTTTAGATGTGTTTGTATATCCTGCCTTTAGTATTTTGTGGCTTAGAAAAAGCTGTATTATTTATTACCTTTAAAAGTGTTACATTGCAGTTTCTTCTATCTAGCAGGATATTTATTAACTGCATGATTGCTCTATAGTAACAGTGCACCAAAGTTGATTAAGCCCCATCTCGCCATATAGATGAGGCTTTTACTAGTATCTAGATTGAATGCATGAAATGCCATTGTATATATGATGCATATCAGTATCTGCAAAGATATTCATCTGATACTATTCAAGCATTAGAACTTGTGTTCATACTAAAAAGCCAGCTAGGCGTCTGGCTTTTTAGTTTTCGCAGTCTCCTTAACTACTTTAACCAAACCATTTAGTAAGACAAAGAGCTTTTTGCTGCTAATGAGCAATTACGCCGCTACTGGCTTCCGACTTTCTGACTCTGGCTGATATTCCACTAGCCTTCGCCATTCTTCAACCGTTAGTGTCTCGAATGGTCTATCTAACAAGTCTTCGCAACAAGTTAGTTGAGCCATCGACAACGACCACACCGCATCAAATGCAGAATCACACGGGACTTTCTGCTGATGTTCTGACGAAGCTCTTGTGACCCACCATCTGCCGTTAGTACAGCCTACTTGACCAAGCTTCTGGTCTTGGTAGTAAATACCATCGTCCAGGATTTCAAAACCGTACTTTTCACACTCGTCAGCAATCTGAACCATAACTTCATTCCCAGTTGTCGCGCTTGGAGCTTCTTGCTCTTGCACTGGTAGTGAGCCGGCTTTATACTCCCAGCAGATGTAGCGATGGCAAAGCATTGGGGTAGCAGCACGATGGAGTTCTTTCTCGTTGACCATGACTACCCAGCGTTGCGTTAAGTGTTCGAGGTCATAGGTTATGCTGGCTATGAGTTTGTCATCAGCGTAATATTCGTGGCAGCCAAAGCAGACTTCTACTACTCTCAATTTTTCAGCTTTGACGCAAGGGGTTACAGTTGTTGTAACTTGTGGCATAATTTTAAGATTCCTTTTGGATAGAAAGGTGATCGCGGAGTTTTCCGGACGTAGCGATCACCTTTTGATTTACATGAACAACGTTGTGCAAGCACAACGCTCTCATTCTAGATTTGGCGCAGCCTCATAAAGTAATTCCAAGGCAAAGCGTATCAGCTGATGTCAAAACATCAGACAGCACTAAGCTGTAGAGAAGATATTGAAATTTACCGTGTCCTCTGTACAGCCGCGTGGTAAGAATTGAAAAGGCGATTGCATACTGAGGAGTTCACAATCGCCTTTGTTTTGCAAAGATTGAAGTTTTTACAACCAGTTTTTAGACGTGGTTCGGTCATCTGGATCATCCCAGGTGGCTTGACCATTACAAGTTTATGGCTGCGGCTGCTCATCCCGCTGGCTATTAGTTTTTGATAGTTGTGTCGTTTGTTTAATTTGGTTAGTTTGGGTTTTGAGTACTTCTTTCTTTTTCTGAGAGGCATCGCGCTCAATTCCTCTCTTATATAAATAATTTACAACATGGTATTGTACTATGTCAACAGAACTTGGCATATTTGTTGTAAGCTTTCAGGATTAATTACTAGTGCTGGAAATAGTCTCCAGATAGGTACATCAAGTGCATTACAAATAGCAAATGCATCTTCTTTAGAGATTGATTCTGGCCTGTTCCGTGGGTTTGCCCATTCAAGATTTTGAATAAAAGTATTGCTACAACCAGCTTTTTCCGCTAATTTGTCTCGGCTAATTTTGCCACGTAACTTCCTTAATCGTTGTGCTGTTTCTTCATCCCAAGTAAAACGAGATACATAGGACAGTTTCACAAGACATACCTCATCTATCATTTAACTCTCCTCTAATTTACAACACCACCTTGTGTTTTTAGAGTTTTTTGATTACACTGAGGTAGTGATGATGCAAAAGCGATCGCCAGCCGGGAAGCAACGCGATCGCTTTGCCAAACTCATTTACAAAAAGTGAGCCAATTATAATGCTGACACACTTTTGGGGTGAAGAAGAAATTAACCAAAAGCCGATGACTTGGTTAATCGATAATTAAAAGTGATCGCAGGGTGTTACGGTGTGCGATCGCTTATGAATGGCAGGTAATGAGTAATTATTACTAGTCTACAGCTTTTAGTTACAAAACTTAAAAATTCTCGGCAGCTTAGTTGCAATGCCGCAACAGTTCCATGCGTCAAAAAGAGGAACTATGGACGAGCTTAGTTTTCAAATTAAGGACGAATTAGGATTTTGTACCCGTCAAAATGATGGGGTGAGTGGAATGACCGTTACTGCTTTAGCTGATTTTTGTGGTGTAAATCAGCCTGCAATTACCCAATTACTCAACAAGATTCGTGATTCCGACCCCATAACGAATGACTTACCAAAATCGCTGAAAGAATTAGCTGGCAACGATTGGAGGCTCATAACGAACAACCCTAACGGGAGCTTGTATGTAATTGACGAGCTTTGCCACGCGATTCTGGAATACTACGCTGTAGACGCACGGAAGTACAAAGGTAAGCAAATCGCCCTCAACAATTACCGTATGGTTGCCAGGGCTGGACTGCGGGTATTCATCTGGTCACAAACGGGCTACTCACCGCAGACTCTCAGTGCAGAACAGATGGCATTGCTCCAGTCCATTCCTGCAATGCAACAGGCGCTCTTCGACCTCCAAACCCAAGTCCAGAATCTACTGCCCCCATCAGCCGACTTCATGCCCCCCGCCTGGGATGCCGAAGTTTGGCGAGCGCTTCCTTCGCAGGACAAACGACACTTCCGCTTTTTGTACCACCGTCGCAACTTTCGACCATCTCAAGAGAATCAACCGTTAGCCCTACCTGCTGCCACCATTGAACTTTGGAAGAAACGGCAACGGGCTGAGGTTGAACAGTTGGTAGGTGAAGTCTCGCCCGAAGAGAAACAGCAACTTCAAGCAACCAAACTCCAAAAGCTCAGAGAATTTTGGTCACAAGCTTCAGAAGAAGACCAAGAAAATATGCCGTTCTAGACGATACAGGATGTAGCAGATGAGTAGCATTAACCCTGCTGAGAAATTTTCAGTCTTAGTTATATTGCGCCGAGAGTATCTGGATATCACAGGCAATTTCTGTGCTGCCAAGCTGATCGAGTATTTTCGGCATTGGACAAAGTGGAAGCTGAAAAATCACCGTACTCCTTGGGTATACCAGCCTCTTAAGAAAATCTACGCTGATTTGATGGGTGAGCATAGTCTTCATATAATCAGAAGTGCGATCGCTTTGCTTGAAGATATGGGCATCATTGAGAAGCAGAAGAATCCGGGTAATGGGCAGGATAAGACTTGGCAGTATAAATTGAACCTTGAGGTACTGAATAGGTTACTTGAACACCCCAAGCTCAAAACTGAGCATTCAGAATTCACTGTAGAACAACACCACAGATCCCATCCTGAAGCTTCTAAGCCACAACAACACATTGCTGTTGAGTTAAAAAAAAATGAGGAAGTGGAAAAGGAAAATCTAGATAAGCAAGTCCTGGCTACTCCCTTTGTTGAAAAGACAGAACTGCTTCACTTAATTAACGAGACAGATTCTGGGGAGGGCAAATTTTCCGCCGCCGAGTTCGTGCCAAAATCAAGTCAGGAAGTTTTGGTAGAACCTGCCCAAGCTACTCACTACGTAGATGAATCAGAATTGGATGATTATGCCTCCGATTCTGTAGAAGAATTCTCTTCACCGAGTCAGCAGGAAATGCAAGACGTACTGGAACAGTTACGAGAAATACCTTGTACCCCTCAGTTTCGGCTCAATTGTGAGATTCAACGTACAGTTAAGCGATGTTGGGAGAATGTACCGGGTGCGATCGCTTATTTGAAAGAAGCACTCCGAACTTGGAAAGGGATTAAATCACCGGAGGCTGTATTTGTGGCGGCTTGTAAGGAAGGGAGGAAGCCGGAGTCTGCACAGGTTAAATGTGCTGTGAAGGATTGGTTCGAGTGGGCAAGGCAACAACGGATTGTGATTGCGATGTCGGGGGACACTGTGTATACGGCGGATGGGGAAGCAGTGGCGTTGGCGGAGATGATGCGGCGGTGTCCGGTGGGTGTGTAAGAGTAAATGTGTACCTCTGCCCGATTTGAATATTGAGAAATGTATTGAGCATTTTTAGATAAAAGTGTTTCTAGGATGGCTCAAAAAGCTCAAATTTACTCATGAATTTTAGAATTACTTTACTATTGGGAATCTAAGTAAATTGGTAGTAGAATTTAAACAAAATTACTCTTTTGGAACAAGTGTAATTTTCATCCCTTTGTACTGATGCCATAATCCAAGGCGCTTGATTCGATATTCTATGAGGTCAGGCGTAACCCCATAATTTGCTGCTAATTCAGAGATACCCTGTTTTTTTTTAACAAACTTTTTGATTACATCTGATGGCAGAAGAGTTGCTGCGGCAAGATAGTAGGCATCATGCTCCTCAACTTCAGCAAAAGTTCTGCCATAAATATCTGCTACCTTTGTTATTCGTGTCAATTTGTGTCCAAGTAAGATATGCCACATTTCTTCTAACAAAGAAACTCTTTGGCGTTTTTGACTTTGAGAACTGTTCCAAACAATTGCCCATTTATCCGAACCTTCTTCAAGGGGGATACTCATGGCAGACCAGTTTTGTTTTCCCGAATTTAATAATTGAAGCTTTAAATCATTGTCAATATCTCTAACATCTGCAAGGCTCATCATTTCTACACCCTCAATCTTCAGACGAAAAGGATCAAGTGGTTCGTTTTCAAGCAGACCGATTTCTTCACGAAATTCTTCCGCTATTTTTTCCATTTCATCTTTAGTTAAAGAAATTGCAGCATCAGATTCTTCAATACTGCTTTGTTCTATAAAAGTACGAATTGAGTTTGAGCTATATTGGCATTTAAGGTGATCTGCAACCTTTAAAAGTCCTTGAACTGTTTCTGAGTCAATTTGCTTGCGCGCACGAAAATGAACCAATGCTACGCTATCGAAATTAATACCTGCAAGTCTAGCATCATCGCCTAGCCACTCAAGAATACGAATCTTGGTATTATTGTCGGGTTCTCCATCTCCTCTCTCAACTCGCCCTAGAGTTGAAAAGCTTACACCTATTACAGATGAAAGCTTTCTAAGGCTATAGCCCTGAGTCTCTCGTTTCTTTTTGAGCAATTTAACTAACAGTTCTATTTGGCTATCCATATAAAATAAAGGTTTTTTTAATTTTTGTGCGATGGTGAATTATTGACACAAACTTTTTTAGCGAATAATCTATATCTAATCTTGTGCGATAGTGAACCACTGACACATCTATATTAAAACTCAGATTGTGTGTTGTGGTATCGTCAGTTTTTTATAATTTTAATCAAGGAGATAGAATTCAAAAAGAATTAGGCATTTTAGTGGTTATCTATATTTGATTTGAAACCAATAATTTTTGTAGCAGATTAGTGCTGACTTAAATAAAGAAAAATTGATTATGGCTAAAAGAGCAATTGCTGCTCGTATTCAAGGAGATGACTATCAAGCGCGATGGTTTTGGTTTCAAGTTTGCCGTCTCTTTAGTGAGCGCACAAAAGTTGTGCGTGTTGGTTATGAAGCAAACAACATTAAATCTTTTGATGATGTTGTGGTCTATTATAAAGGTATGCAAGATGATGAGGGCAACCCTCTCAATACGGAGTACCATCAGGTAAAGTTCCATGTTACATCAGCTGGAGCTTTTACTTATAAGGGCATGATGAACCCTGCATTTATCAATGCCACATCAGTTTCCATACTTCAACGCCTAAAAAATGCCCAGACCCAATATGCTCCTAACGGTACTGAAGCTCACTTCATACTTTATTCGCCTTGGCAAATTGATCCTGATGATCGTCTTGCACAAGTACACTCTAAGACCGATGGCAGACTTGACTGGCATCGCTTGGCTGAAGGCGGTTCTAACTCCCTCATGGGTAAGTTACGGGCTGAGTGGCGTGAACACTTAAGCATTGAAACAGATGAAGAACTGTGCCTTGTTCTGCGTCCTTTAAGGATTTTACAAGGACGAACTCTTAAAGAAATTGGTGACTGGCTTAACGATAAACTATATAGAGCTGGGCTTCTTCCTATTGAAGAAGGGCGTTTATGTAATTCTTACGATGAACTAGCACGGCGATTAATTCAAAGTGAAAAAACAGAATTTACTCGTGCTGACATTGAAGCTATTTGTAAGCGCGAAAATCTTTGGCTAGGGCATTCTATCGTGGAACCTGATGTCTACCGTCTTGGAATTCGTAGTTTTCTTCGTTGGGCTGAACACTTAGAAGATGAAACCGATGCTATGTTAGATTTGCTTCGATACTTTAATGGTCGTAGTATTCGGTCTTTAGATCTCTGGCAAACAGAAATATATCCCTCGGTAGATAAATTTCTTACTAACCACTTACGTTTCGGTCAACGTTGCCACTTACATCTCCATACCCATGCGTCAATTGCCTTTGCTTCTGGATATTGCCTTAACTCAAAATCTGGAATAGATGTCGCACTTACTCAGTCTACCGGAACTGGAAGAGAGATTTGGCGACCATCTCCTTGCCTTGTTCCTAACCAATACCCTGCTTGGACTGTTACTCAAGAATCAATGGTAGAAGACGGTACAGATGTAGCTATTGCTCTCTCTGTAACCCATTCAGTTGCATCGGATGTTCAAGCATATATTGCACTAGCACAGTTGCCAATTCATCGGATTTTTTTCTATATGCCTTCTAATGGGGCTAACTCGCAAGCAATAGTCGATGCAACACACGCTAAATTACTTGCTGATCAATTATCAGCCCGTTTGAGAAGCGATCGTACAATTCTGGAACGCCAAGGGAAACTACATATTTTTGTTGCTGCCCCAAATGCGCTAGTTTTTTTTATTGGTCAACTAGCCCGTAGCTTTGGCTCATGTATTTTTTATGAATACGACTTCGACCAAAATACACCTGGTGCATATCAGCCATCTCTGATGTTTCCACCTCTTTAATATTCTAAAAACATTAATAGTTAAAATTAAACTTCTTTATAAAACAAATGTAAGTATGGAATTACCAAGTTACTTTAATGATTTTCTTGCTCAGATTCGTCCTCAAGATAATCATGTTAGTGATTATAAAAATGGCCACCGCATCTTACGAGATCGGCTTAAAGCAGATGAAGCTTTATCTTCTATTATTGTTGCAACATTCTTACAAGGCAGCTACCGTCGTGCAACTGCTATTCGTCCCCAGGGTCAAAAGCGAGCAGATGTCGATGTTATTGTAGTGACTAGACTTAGTGAAGGTGAATATACACCTGAGAAAGCACTTGAATTATTTGTGGCGTTTTTAGAAAAACATTACAAAGGTAAATATAAACAACAAGGGCGTTCTTTTGCTATTGAATTATCTTATGTTGATTTAGATTTAGTAATTACATCAGCACCTTCTGAAAGTGAAATTGGAATCTTTAATAGTGATAGCGTCATTTCTGATGATACGCCAGAAACGCCCGAAGCAGATGAAGACTGGCGCTTAGTACCTTCTTGGATTTCCTTAGAAACGAGGTCTATTGTTTCATTTTCGCAAAAGAATTTTCGTTTAGATACTGCGAGTACACAACCTGAGTGGAAGCTTTCGCCCCTTCGTATTCCTGATCTCGATACTGAACAATGGCAGGATACTCACCCCTTAGAGCAAATCAGGTGGACTTGGGATAAAAATCGTAGATGCAATAAACATTATATTAATGTTGTCAAATCTCTGAAATGGTGGCGACGGATAAATCATTCAACACCTAAGTACCCTAAAGGATATCCTGTTGAGCATTTGATTGGGCAATGCTGCCCAGATGAAATTAAATCAGTAGCTGAAGGGATAACTATAACCCTAGAAACTATTGCCAAGCAGTACCAAAGTTACGCTGATTTGAAACTATCTCCCACATTGCCAGATCATGGTGTGCCATCACACAATGTATTCAAACGTGTCTCTGGTGAAGATTTTGCAGAGTTTCACAGTCAGGTATGTGAAGCAGCAGAGGTAGCCCGTCTTGCCTATGATACAAAAGATATTCTCACAAGCGTTCAATACTGGCAAAAACTTTTTGGAAATAAATTTCCAGATGCTCCTCCTAATAATGGTAATAGCGGCAATGGTGGGAACAGTCCTAAAGGTGGCGGTTATACACCTCGACAGGGGGTATCTCAATTAGGAGGAGGTAGATTCGCGTAGTGAGCTATAAAAAGATACCTTCTACGGAGCTTCTTGCTGCTCGTAGAGTCCTTGAGAGTATATCATGCGTTGAAATTTTACATGACTGGACATGGAACGAGCAAGTAGCTACTTGGACATTGCACTGTCGCATATATATTAATTCACAACCAAGTATCTTTATTCCACAATCAACAAACTGGTATGTTCTGGTTAGTTCAGAGTATCCTTGGGGAAACATTGGGTTTTATCCAGCAAAGGAAAAGGGGCTTACCCACACCTTTCTTCACCAAAATTTTAATAGTTTTGGCGATAGTAAAGTACCTTGGCGTGACGGTAAAATCTGCTTAGATACTACTGTTCATGCTTTAGGTCGTCAAGGCTATCATAGCGAACCTTACGATTATCACTGGAGGCTAGAATGGCACTTTAGGCGTGCTATAGAATGGTTAGTGGCCGCCTCAGAAAATAAACTGATTTATCCAGGCGATCCGTTTGAGCTTCCTCATTTTCCTTTAAGTAATTCTATAACAGTTGCTTTCTCGGAAAGTGAGGAGTCTTTTAGTCAATGGCAAAAAATTTCTGAATCGGTTGGACTGGTTCAGTTAATATCTTTGCGTAAAAAACCAGATGTATTTTTTATAAAATCATTTCAATCAATTCGTGGCAAAGAATTACTTAGGCTTACATGGGGCCGAGACATGAACGAATTGAAAAGTGAGTCAGTTTTAGGAATATGGATACTTTTACAACAAATCCCTGTCTTCAGCCCTTGGCAGGTTCCAGTAACATGGAGAGAGTTACGAGAAGTTTGTCGAGAGCAGAAAATTAACATTAATGAACAGTTAAAAATAGCTGCAAAGTTTATACGTGATGGGAAAAGCCATATTGCTCTTATTGGTTTTCCGATTCCTGCTGAGATAGATGGTAATTTACACCAGATACATTGGCAAGCACTACAATTGCCTGTTTTATCCGAAAGTATAAAAACTGCTAAAGGTTTCAGAACAAATGAAGAGGGATATTGGCAGCGAGACAGAACTGAAATTCTGCGTGGAAATGTAAATTTAGTTTGGCTTAACTCAGAGAACTGGCATATTAGGCATATTGCAACTCGTGGTAAACTACCTGAACCCTTAGCTTCTAAGAAAATACTTTTATTGGGTGCAGGAGCTATTGGTTCAGTAGTTGCTGAAATTTTAAGTCGAGGGAATGCACACAAGATAACTATCTTAGACTCAGATACCTTTGAAATAGGTAATTTAACACGGCATACCCTCAGTTTGTATGACCTAAAAGTAAAAAAAGCTACTAAACTTGCTACTCGTCTTAACAGTACTTCTCCTCACGGTACTGTGGTAGGTATTGATCGCAACTTCCCTCAACTTGAAGAAACTGACAAAGCTAACATTCAACAGTCTGACATAATTCTTGATTGTACAGGAAGTGATACAGTACTTTACCACTTAGAGCATTTTTTCTGGGGGAGTTGTAAACTATTTATTTCTATCTCGCTGGGGATAGGTGGCAAGCACTTGTTCTTATTTTCGAGTTATGGTGATAGTTTTCCTTATGCTACTTTTAGAGCTATGCTAAATCCGTGGCTACACAAAGAACTTAAGGAATATAAAGGGCAACAATTGCCAAGGGAAGGGATTGGATGCTGGCATCCTGTGTTTCCTGCTCGGATTGATGATGTATGGATGATGGCATCAATAGCAGTGAAACATATTGAATCATTGTCAACATCGCCCCCAGAAAACCCTAATTTAGTTGTTTTTGAGCAAATATATCAAAATGGGACTTTTTTAGGTCTTCATCAGCTTGATAGCTAAATATAAAATGAGCGATTTAGAATTTTGGTCGGAAGACAAAAGATTTGCATTAAAAATACATAATAGAGAAATATCTCAATTATTAAAAGTTTGTGTACGTGCAGGTGTACAAGAAACGGGAGGAATTCTTGTAGGTTTCTACACCGAGTTACACAACTGTGCAGTCATTACATCTATTTCTGATGCTCCTTCAGATTCTCATAGTGGTCACAACTGGTTTTATAGAGGTACACATGACCTTCAACAATGGCTAAATCGTTTATGGATGAGAGATAAAAAGCAATATTATCTAGGTGAATGGCACTTCCATCCGTTTTCTAATTCTAACCCTAGCGAAATAGACATTAGCCAGATGCAGAAAATTGGAGAGTCTAGTTCTTATCAATGCCCTGAACCATTACTATTAATTATCGGTGGTGATCCTAATAATCAATGGAATATGAAAGCTTATATTTTTCCTAGAAATTATCCTCAAATAGAGCTAATTATCTATAACTGACCCTATAAGTTATATATTAAAGACTTATTTGTGTCGGCTAGATGGGATGATTTAATAAAAAAGAAATATCAACTTTATTTTGTTATTAAAGCTAAGAAATTTAAAAGTTATAACTTGCTTGTGTTCATGATTCCAGCCCCAGTTCTAGCTGCACAGGTTCCTCTTCTTGCAGCTGTGTGTTTTTGGTACGTCGAGTGCTTGTTTTAGCTGTAGATTTTTTATCTGTTTTAGTTTTGAGTTTGGCGTATTCTGCACGGATTCGTTCTAGCAGGACTGATGCAGGTTCGTCGTTAGGGTCTTGGGGTACGAGTTCACCACGAAAGGCTTTACCCAGTATGGATTGATCAAGCAGGCCTAGGTTTGCTTTAATTTCTTGGTACTGGTACTCAATTGCATCAGCAATTTTGTAAAAGTATTTTACCCTATAGATAATTTCTTTTTGTTCTATAAGTGGTGGGATAGCTATAACAACATCTTTAAAAGCATTTTGAGATATATTTCGCATAGAAAGTTGATTACCAGTAGCACGGCTCTCTATTTCTTTTCTTCCTAATTTTGATTTCAAGTAAAAATTTATATAATTATTTTCAGCTTCTAAGAATGTAACTCGCCAGACCTTATCGCTAATCATTATTTTATGTCTTATTTCTTCAACTACTACTGATGCTCCTACTAACTCAAGTGTATTTGCTCGTGAAATTAAAAAATCCCCTTCATTAATAAATAAACTAGGCTCAATTTTAGATTTATCTGTAACAGTTTTAGTTTCTTTCTCATCAAAAAATCCCCAAGTTACAGCACTAATTTTTACTAAACCTACTTTATCTTCTGTAACTGGTATTTCAGGACAAGAAAAGTTTTTCCCAGCTTGAATATTTTTTACAACTAATTTAAGCGGAGTCCAACTCCAGGTATTTGGGATTATTTGTTGATCTCTATTAATATTATTTGTTTCTTTATGAAAGTTCAGATTCAAGCTATGTGAAGTTCGCTCAAGCAAAACCGAAGCAGGTTCAACATCAGGATTCTCCTCCCGCCAATCAGCAGTAAGGTCGCCACGAAAGGCAGCAGCGAGGACAGACTGACGAAACTGCTTTAGCAGCGCAGGAATTGCCTCAAGTGCTTCCTTTGCTCGCTGCGTGCGTTCTTTCAATTCCTCAATCTTGGCAACTATACGGCGTTGTTCGTTGAGGGGTGGGAGGGGAAGTGCTAATTGTTTGAAATCAACTAGATGAAAATTTTTGATAGCACTTCCTGTAATGTCGTTTTGAACATTTATGGTTTGAAACCATGCTTGAAAGGCAAGGGATATAAATGATATGTTTATCTCAGATGAGGCTGGTTTAAGCAAAGCCACACTAACGAATAAGCTAAATTCACACTTTGCTTTTACTATTGCACAGCGCCCAATAGTTCCGCTTTTAGTAATTAGCAAATCTCCATATTCTGGATAGCATCTTTGGCACAGTTTTTTATGTTCTTCTTGTGAAATGTATTTACAACTATCAAAATATATTTGTCCATCTCTAATATCTTTTACTGATAAAAATGGTACTCCATGCTCAACGTAAGTTGGAGTATGATGTGTTCCATCAACAATTTTTTTCATAAGTTGATCGAGTATTCCCCAACACCAACCATCAGGCAAGTTAGATACTTGAGAAATATTAAAAGCTAACTTATCACCCACTTCAATTTCTCCTCATCTCCAATCTATAACTCATTTAATCTAGAAAATATTATTTCTTTACAGAGTTTTATGAATGCTAAAATTCTATTTCTACTCACAGACAATCAAATTTTTATACCGCTATTCATACTTCTCTGATAATAAAAACTTACTCTGGTAACTTCTAGGGTTTGGTTTTCTGTGTGTTCGTTCCTATTCTAAAGTTGACAACCCTACTGAAGTACTAACAGCCTCTGCCGCCTCTTCCCCTTCCAGCAGTATCATCAGTGACTCCATCTCCTTAGTTGCAATCCGCAGTTTTTCCATAATCTCAGCCGCAATTACCTCTGGCTCTGGCAGATTATCCCCCGACTGCAAACTCTCATCCCGTAACCAGGAAATATCAAGGTTATCATTACGCTTAGTAATCTGCTCTCGTGTAAAACACCGGAAGCGTCCATCTTCTTCTTGATCTACACGGGGACTATTACCATTCGGGTCATCTCCATAGCACTGCTCAAATTCAGAGAAATGCTGACGAGTTAGAGGAATACGCTTACCAAAACTGGGCATATTGGTTCGCATATCGTAAAACCACACCTGCTTGGTGTTGCCCTTATCTGTTGTTCCACGTTGAAAAAACAGTACGTTAGTCTTAACACCTTGGGCATAAAATATCCCAGTGGGCAGCCTGAGAATGGTATGCAAATTGCACTTATCCATTAAATCCGCACGAATGCTGCGCCCTACCCCATCTTCAAACAGTACATTATCAGGTAATACCACTGCTGCCCTACCTCCCGGCAACAATCCCCGGTAGATATGCTGTAAAAAAGCTAACTGCTTGTTTGATGTAGGATATGTAAAATCATCGCGTGTTGGCAATCCACCACCCTTTTTCGTTCCGAAAGGGGGGTTAGTCAAGATAACATTGGCTTTTGGTAACTGCTGCCCATCACTAGAGAGAGTATCCCCCAACTCTACAGCCCCCTCAATGCCATGTAACAGCATATTCATCAATAACAGTCGATGGGCATCTTGGACTAATTCAATGCCGTAAAATGCTTGGTGGCGGTGAAATGACTGTTCGGCTTCGCTTAAATCAAATAAGTCACTCGTGTATTTTCTAATGTAGCGATCACTGGCAATTAAAAACCCACCAGTACCAGCAGCAGGGTCTTGTACCAGTTCTCCTGCTTGAGGTTTGATGAGTTCCACCATGCAATCAATCAAAGGACGCGGGGTAAAGTATTGCCCTGCACCAGATTTTTTCTCACTGGCGTTTCTCTCTAAAAGCCCTTCATACAGGTCGCCTAACCCTTCTTCTTTGGCAGAGTACCAGTCAAGCTCATCAATACTTTTGACTAGTTTGGTAAGAATTTGTGGTTTTTTAAGGGCAGTTTGAGCATTAACAAAAATTGCCTGTACTCGTAGCGAACTGTTAGTCCCCAACTCCAACAGGGCAGCACGGTAGAAGTTCATCTGTTCGATGCCATCTCTGGTCACCAAATCACCCCAACGATAACCTTCAGGGATTTGAGTTTCTGTACCTGTTTCCTGTGCCATCTTGAGGAACAGCAAGTATGTTAACTCTGTTACATAAGCCAGATAAGTAATCCCATCATCCCGCAGGATATGACAGAGATTCCAGAGTTTTTGTACGATGTCAGTAGTTGCGCTCAAGGTCTTAAATAAATGCTCACTATACAAATGCTGCTTTGTAATTATAAGCAATTAGGTAAAGTTGTCAAAGCCGAGTATTTTTATAATTGTGTAAAAAAGATAAAGGCAAATTAAAATTATTTTTGAATTACTATAAAAGAAGCATTGTTGCTTAAATTATGTTAATTACTAAGTTATGTATACTTCTTAGTTAAATCTAATTTTCACCCTTTATAAAGGATACTCTTATAATAAAAATTATTATTGGTGTTCACAAAAACTTGGGAGATTTAAACAACTTTAAATATATTTAGAGGTAAAATTATGGCTCAAACCTTGCATCAATTAGCTACATTTGATGAATTTATCGAATGGTATCCTAACGATGGCAAACGTTATGAATTACACAGGGGAGTAATTGTTGAAATGGCGCCTCCAACCGGAGAACATGAAAAAGTTGTAGGGTTTATAGCTCGGAAATTAACTGTCGAGTTTGATCGCCTGAACCTTCCTTATACTATACCTAAAACTGCATTCGTTAAAACACCTGATGCTGAATCTGCTTATTCGCCTGATGTGTTGCTGCTAAATCTTGATAATCTCGCCAATGAATCGCTTTTTCAAAAACAGTCAACAGTAACCCAAGCTGCATCCGTTCCAATAGTAGTTGAGGTTGTATCAACTAACTGGCGCGATGATTACTACAGTAAGCTTGGAGACTATGAAGAAATGGGCATTCCTGAATATTGGATTGCTGATTATGCTGCATTAGGAGCAAGAAAATTCATCGGTAACCCGAAACAACCCACTATTTTTGTATGTCAATTAATTGATGGGGAATATCAAATGAATCCGTTTCAAGGCAATGCTGTGATCGCATCACCTACCTTTCCCGAATTAAATTTAACCGCACAGCAAATTTTTGATGCGGCCAAATATTGATTCGCTTGAGTTTTAACCCACATCTTGCCATAGCGATTCATTAATCTGCACTAAAACCTCTGACAACTGCCCATCAAATATTTTATTTAACCTAACAAAACCGCCACCTTGGGTTCTAAATTCGCCTTGGTCTAGCGTTTCAATATCAACAATCGTCTCAGCTTTCAATTGCTTACCAATACGCTCTAGCCATTTGCGTTGAGGTGGTGTCCAGTTTTGAGAAGCCAGAATTTTCCTCATTGCCTTGTCTACCCTCTCTTCGTAAGAAACCAAAGCATCACCCAAAGCGGCTTGGCGGATAAAGCCAATGATTGAAGCGGCAATATCAGCATTGGTCATCTCCCGCCATGCCACCTGTAACGTCCTTTCTGAATATCCCGCAAGGTCTAGCATTAAACGCAATTCCTTTAACTGCGCTCTGGTTAACTCGCGGGGACGGGTAGTAACTACCATCAAAGCTGGAATCTTATTGATGTTCTCTCGTAAATATGCCCCAAAACTATCTAAATAATCTTCGGGTTTTTGAGCATTACCATACCCCCTCTCTATACGCCGTAGCTCGTCGGCATGACGGGAAATTAGTATCGGTTGCCTACCGCCATCTCTAGCATCTAACATTTGTGCGATCGCTGCTCTTTGTCTAAACCATTGCTTGAGTTGCTGAGGGTCGGTTTGGCGCAAATGATTGATCATGTCTGCCATTGGCATTCCGGCAGCAGCTTCAATACTCTCCCGGTTGCGCTCGCCTAGTTTTCTTTGCTGGCGTTGCAGTTTGGCTAAGAATTGTTCAACAATGGTAGCCGTAGCAGTGCTGTCGTTAACTGTCTGCAATTCTGACACCAGTTGGGTAAACGAAATCTTGGGGTTAACTGCCACTGGTTTCATTGTGGACAAAGGCGACAGGGCTGAATATAGATTTACTGCATCGTAAATGTAGAAAACTTCTTTTTTAATCGCATCGCAACGACGTGTAGCCCGTCCTAACATTTGTTCGTAAAGGATGCGCGAGTTTACCCGTCGAATAAAGACTAAATTGCAGATTTCGGGTACATCAATGCCAGTAGTTAACAAGTCTACCGTCACGGCAATTTTCGGGTTAGCTTCGTTTTTATAGCGGCGAATTAATTGTGATGGTTGGTCTGCCTTGCCAGTAATCTTAAGAACTGCATCATCTTCAACACTGCCATACTGGTCAATTAAGGCTTGTTTTAATAAGTGAACAACAATATCAGCGTGACTATCATTCACACAAAATATTAAGGTTTTCCCTGGTAATGAAGGGTCAATATTTTGGGCTAAATATTCGCAGATGACTCGATTAAATTCTTCAGTAACCACTTGGCGGTTAAATCGTTCTACTTCAATTTTGACTTCATCAGGGGCATTAACTAGATCAATCCTGCCTGTGAGCGGGTCAAAATATTCCATTTCTGCCCCTGGTTGCCACACTATGCCATCTTCGCTAAGGGCTGTCACTATGCGGATGGGAGGCTCACAGTCAATGAGGTGGCCATCAATGACTGCTTCTTTATATCTGTAGGTGTAAACAGGTTGACCAAATATTTGCGTAGTATGCAGGGCAGGGGTTGCAGTAAGTCCAATTTTCACGGCATCAAAATGGTCGAGGACGCGGCGATACTTAGAAACATAATCGTTAAAGTCGCGGAAGGTGATTTCTGTATCGCTTAATTCCCTATCTAGCAAATATCCTCTGTGGCATTCATCCACAACAATGCAATCATACTGATCGGCGGTAGGAACGGCTGCGTTCTCGCCTGGGTAAAGAATACGCTTGACAAATGCTTGTACAGTATCAATGTGGACTTTGGTATCGCTATCTGGTACTGCCTCACCCAGTTCTTTTAGACCAAAAATATCAGCGAAAGTTTGTAAATTCTCTATTCGCGTTTCTTTAAAAACATTACCTGTCTGTTCTCCCAATACTGTGCGGTCTACCAGAAAAAGAACGCGGCGAAAACGTTTAGTCTTGAGAAGACGATAAACCAAAATAAGGCAGGTTTTAGTTTTACCTGTCCCTGTGGCCATTGCTAATAATAATTCTCTAAAGCCTTTGGCTAATCTTGTTTCAACGGCTTGAATCGCTTTGATTTGGTAATCACGCAGTTCCAGGTTATAGTTAAAACCTTCTTCGGCAAGTCGTTGGTGTGCTTGGTCTTCATCCTGCCCAAGTGCATCAACAAAAGCTTCTGGTTTGTACCAAGTGCTAAGAGGACGACGGATATTTTCAGGGCGGCGTACATCACAAAACCAAATGCCGCTTTTGGTTTGCAACTGTCTCAAAAATTCTCGTCCATTAGTGGCAAAGACGAAAGGTACTTTGTATTCTCCCCAGGGGCCACCGGGTAAGGTTTCGTTATCTTTAATTTTGTAACCGCGGCTGTAACGTTTGGCTTGGTCGATGGCAGCATAAACATCAGTGCTTTGGCGTTTGGCTTCGACTACAGCCATTACCTGGAGTCCCACAAACAGAACGTAGTCAGCGCGTCCATCATCTGTAGGCCATTCTGCGATCGCCAAATTCCTACCTTTTTGCGGACGAGTGCCTATACTGTACGTAAGCTGCTCTGAATTTACTTCCCAACCAGCAGACCTTAGCTGAATATCGATGAGGCGGCGGGTTTCCCGTTCATCCAGGTCAATGTTTTCTCCTGCTTGTTGGGAACGCTGAATAGTTTCTTGAATTGTTTGTACAGACTGACTTTGTGCTGTGGCTTGAAGAGTTGCAAGGTGATTTAAGGCAACTTGTCTTTGTGCCTCAGCTTCTTTGGCTAATTCTTCTGCGGATATGCGATGCTGTGCTTCTTGTTGGACAGCGATTTGTGCTAGTTCTGTGGCTGTGCGACTGGTTTGTAACTCAGCCCGCAACTGTTCTAATTCTTGTTTGAGCGCCTGGGTTTCTACCTCTGGGTCTTGAGGTGGGACAAACGGGCCAGGGTTAAAATCTGGGTTTTTGGTCGTAACCCGATGAAACCAGATTGCTAGCTGCCGTGCATATTTCAAGTTGCTCAGGGCAGTTCTCTGGTCATCAGCAAGCGCGTGTGTAGCATTATTCCCAGCTAGACGCAATTCATTGAATAAATCATAAGACTTGCCTTTGAGGATTCCTTTGTCCCGCAGGCGACGCATCAAATCAATTTGCCGCTCTTCACCTTCGTATATTCCTACTTGAGCAGCAATCAGTTGTGCCAGTAGTTCACCAAACTGACGCAGTTTTATTACACAAGTATTAGGGTCATTAGTAAAATACCTTTCTGCCAAAGCTCCTAGTCGCACCAGTTGCGGATCATGGACTGCTAGAAATCCAAAGTTTGGCGATACTAACATCCTGGCAGTTTTTCTCCCTTGGGGCTTGCAAGTGTAGATTGCTACTGTATAAGTATCTTTCTAACAGATTATACCTGAATTTGTCCCGTATTAGCCTAAGCTTTAAGCTTTAATTGCAACCTTTCAATAGTAAACAGCTTTATTTTTCTGGTTTGAGGAGAGTGATCGCATTCCTCGGACGCTTATGTCTCTTTAGTAGAAACCAATCACTGTAAGCCTTCTGGAGCTTTATTTAATTTCTGGTTTTTGGCTAGAAATTCTAGTTTCTGTTAGTAAATGAAGCTCAAAGCTTGATTCAATCAAAGGTTGAAAGTTTCGCTTCGATTATTGTTTTTCAAAAGTGGCATAACAGGGTTATGTTGAGCATAAATCTGCTATATTGTTGGACTCATTAAGTAGCTCTGGTGGTTCTATTACATTACAGCAGATTCAATTCTCAGCAAACATAATCTAGTTTATGTTAAGTCTTTACTAAATCCGGAAACGCCTATAGATTAAAATTTCTCGCATTCTTCCATTTTCTCGAAAAGAGAAGAGAGTCTGTTCAACCTAGCTTGCTCAACTACGTAATAGAATCCAAAAAAAGCCATAAAAAAAACCAAACTCCAACCCCAGGTAAGTACTATAGTAAAAGCCAGTATAATCCATCCAAGAAAGCCCCAAGTCACAGGTGGAAGCCATAGATGCTGGAGAGCAAACTGAGCAGGGAAATGCCCACTGGCATTTATTCTACTTCTGTTAAAAGTTAGCTTGTTTAAATCTAATCTTTTCCATCCGACATCCTCGCCAAACTTTTTATAGTCATGACCAACGCTTTGCCAGATAGGCTTTTGCACACTAAAGCCAAAATTCTGATTACTGTATTTTACCCAAAGTTGGTTAATAGTGCATAAATCAGTACAGGGAAATTTTTTAATAGATTTAGAACTTAGCCGGCCTTTTTTTTCTCTACCAGTTGCTTTAAGCATGACAGCTAAAGTTTCCTCATCTGCTTCTTTCCATTTTTTGGCTGCAAGCAGATCGCGTAGCTGAGTGTAGTTCATGTTGCACTCGCTCAATAGTAGGTCATAATGAGGTAAAAATTGTACCAGCCAATCTTCAACTTTCTGAGGTCGTTTACTAGACTCTAGTTCCATCCCCCAAAGAATTGCTCTGTTCACCCCATCACTGATATCAGGATTAATCTTTTTAGGTTCAATCAGTTCGTCTGGACGCGATTTTCTGTCTCTTTCTCTTGAGCTAATTGGATCTTTTTTAGTTAGCAGATAGTATAATGTTGCAGCTAGACTATAAATATCGGTAAAATGCCCTCGTCTATCCCTTCTGTGAAACTGCTCAGGTGGAGCATATTTCTCTGTAAATATCGCGGTTTGCGATTGGGTAATTTCAGGGATAAAATCTCGCGCTATTCCAAAATCAATCAGTACCGCCTCTTTATTATTTGTACGCACCATAATATTTTCTGGCTTAATGTCACGATGCAACACCCGTTGATTATGAACAACTGTTAAAGCTTCACCAATTTGCTTAACATAACCTAATGCTTCTGCTTCTGGTAGGAAAGAATCTCTACTACTTACAAGCTCTTTTAAGTTTTTTCCCTCAATATATTCCATTACAAGGAATAGTAATTCTAATGGAGCTACATTGCTATTCTGAGTGTTGAAAGATCCGCCATTTGGTAGTTTTAACTCTTCTAAAAAAGTTTGATAAATCTTGACAATATTAGGATGTTGAATCTTAAATAAAGTATCAGCTTCCTTTTTAAATGAATCTATTGCTTGAAATAGTTTTTGTCGATTAATATTATCAGATTGTATGTGTTGCAGTAATTCATCTTTTATAGCCTTAATAACAACTAAATTATTTGGACTATTTGTATTAATAGCAAGATAGGTAATGCCGAAGCCACCTTTACCTAGTTCTTTTTTAATAAAATAGCCACGCTTTTTTAATTTTTCTTTTATAAACTCATTCATATCATTACTCAAAATAAAGATCGCTGACAAACAATACTTAATAAATTAGATCTGATTCGTAAACAAAAGCTCAAGATATCTTTCGCTTGACCATTAAACGAATCAATGACCCTACGCAGTTGTGCAATAGGAGGGCGGCAAGGTAGTAGTATTTACTAGTATCTGGTACGTTAGACGTAGAAAATAGCATTCACAATTTCTCTTAAATCTACTTCTACTGGATGTCCAAATCCTTTAGGCTTGAGAATTAACCATTAAGCATCGCTTAAGTCATTTGAGTAGGGTTTGCGCTCTTCGCTTTCAACTGGGGGTAGACTGCTCATCGACAACAACATAAATGTTATCGATTCAGCCTAGAGCCAGAGTAAAACGAGGGTCTGTTTATATAAATTTTCTTTACAAATCAGATCTTACGATTTTAGACAACTCATTACTTAATCTTTTTAAATTATATATTTCTTTATTGATAAATCTCTGCGACGCTTCTACTAAATTATCAATATTGTCAGTACTAGCATCATCCATTTTGTCATTTACATAAATTAAATCATTTTCCCCCATACTATAGTGTTTTGAGTTTTTTATTTCTGAGTATTGTGGTTGAAATCGATAATACTGTTGCTCCTGAATACTTCGTTGCAATTTAGCTGATAGTAATTGTTCCATTTGATAGTCTACTACTTCACTTTGACCATTCAAAGTTATATCAATCAATGGTTCTATCCATTTAATTTGTCCCCAGTTAGCTATCTCGTCGATATCTAATCCACGGGCTTTTCTTCCTGTACCTAATGATACTACCAACAACTCATCTAAAGGAATATTTTTTCCTTTCTTGGCTTTGTAAGAATTCATTGCTTCTATAATTGCAATAGAAGTTGGATTATTAGCAAATACCCCACCATCAACTAACGTATACCCTTTATCTGGATGGTTGATAGCATCAACCCAATAGGGTTTAAAGTATGTAGGTGCAGCCGAAGTTGCTAATGCTGCATTTTCCATCGTGTATCCTTCACATATTACTCGGTATAATTTAGATGTTTTATATTCTTCTTCCTTTTGGGAATTACTTGTGAAAAAAATCGGTTTTCTAAAATTAGTAGAATAACTAGTGATTAAAATTTCAGCAAGTGCTTCTTTCATATATGTATCTTTTAAGTAATCATTAATTACTTTTTTCTTCCCTTTGCGAGAATGTTTGCTACTAAATAAATCTTCTGCTTCTATCTGTGGAAGAAATTTATTCAGTATAGCTTTTAAAAGATTTTCTTTAGCGTTATCAAAATTTGATTTTTCCAGTTCTCTCCCTTGAAAAATTCCTTTTCCTTGTTCTATGTATAAATTTCCTAACTCTTTTACAATATTTATTATGTTATTATCAAAATTTGATTTTTCTGGTTCTCTCCCTTGAAAAATAATTTTTCCTTGTTTTACATATAAATCTACTAATTGTTTAGCTGTAAATTTAGGTTTAGTACGATCTTTTTCACTTGGTTTTGTAAGTCCTAACGTTAATATACCGCCTGTTGATGTTCCTGCAATTAAATCGAAAAGCTGGCATATTGGTTTTTGTGTTTCTTCCTCAATTTTAGCTAAAATCATGGCTGGAACGATACCTTTAATACCACCACCATCAATTGACAATACTGCACGTTGAAAGCCCATATAACTATTCCTTAAAAATTACATCAAGCACATTAAATTTACTCCTGCAAAGCCATTTCGTAGAGCATTCTTCTAATTAGCTTAGTCCCTTCTTTCTCTTAGTAATTGAGAGGTTTCGTTGGTTTTCAACCATTGCTCAACTAACTCAGTTATCACTTGGCTCATCTTCAGCCCACGTAAAGCGCAAGCTGCATGAAAACGTTTTTTCAAGTCGTCTGCAATACTGATATGCATAGCGGTTATTCTAAATAGTGTCTATACAAAGCTACAAATGCACAAAACTTCATTCCAGATTGATATTAACAATATTCAGTAGATTTACGATAGTGGTTAAGCATAAGAAAATCTAAACTCTTTGACTAAATGTTTACAGTCTATTTACTACTCCTTGATCCTAGAATTCAGCAAAGGGTTGCTTACGATTTCAACACCCCCAACACCTGCAATATCCCCTTCACTGCCACCTTCTCCCGCTCCATCTGCTGAACTCGCTTCAATAACCGCTTGGGAATGTACTTTGAGGGTTTGAGAGTGCAATAGCCCTTGGCTTAAGCGGGAGCTTATCGCCTTCGCTCCAAAACTCGTAGTGCTAATAGGCCTGTGGGTAATCCTTGCCATTCTCGGTAATTAGTGCAGGTGAGCGTTTAATGTTGCCTGAACTAATTGACAAATAAAGATTCTTGCTCGATAAACCTCAAAAGTTATTCTTCAAACTCAGTCAAATACGGTCGCTTCAATTCTCCCAGGTGCTTCAACACAGGTTTTGCTGCTTCTCATAAATTCTTATTGTCCCATAGCCGACTAATGCCATTGCCTCCGGCAGACGGGTGTGCCATCGGAAATTACAAAAACTCTACTGAAACCTTATAAACACGTGGAACTCACAGCAAGCTTATTCTTTAATAAAATTCGACAGCTAATTCAGAATTAATTGAAATAATACTTTGAGTCTCTAATGCAGCAAGCTTCTTTTTTAATTCTCGGCCAACAATTTCTTTAAGCGACAAAACCTGTCTAGTTTATCAAACCATGCCAAAGTGACGATCACTTACGGAGCTATCGCTCTATGCTGTCTATTAACCATTGACTCTAGATTAAGTAAACTGTTAGCTTTATGTCAATAGAAAATAGACAGGAAATTACTATGATTGATTTAAAAATGGTTGCCTCAATTTATTGGAACAAGCATTTAGGACAAAAACTTAGGCGATTGCGAGGACAACAGAGTGTTAGAGCAGTTGCTGAAAAAGTAACTGAACTAGGAGAAAAAGTATCTTTTCAATATATCCATATGCTGGAAGACCCCACTCGTTATCCTACAGCAGCTTCAAGCGTCTCTACTGAAAAACTTAAAGTTATCTTAGAAGCATTGGGTTCTAACGTCGAATCATTTTTGACAAACTCCGCCAAAATTTTTCTAGAATCTATTGACAGTCTAGAGACACTAGACTAAAATATTAACATAAGCGTAAGCAAATAGTTAAACGCTTATATTACTAATTCAAAAGACGACCGCCCCGTCTCGCAAACTAAGCGATCGCCCTTTGACCCTTTCACAGGAGTTTCTATTATGACTTACCCCGTTTACACCTATCAACAGCTGCAACACAAAACTCTCAGGCAACTTAAAACTATTTACTCTCAGCTTACCTGTTCTATCAAAGTTATAGACAAACGCTGTAAAGAATGCTGGGTACAAGCTATTCTTACACACCAGTCCACCCTAAATTACAAAGTCGCTAATGAACAAGCTGTTGCCCAAACCGAACTCAACAGCTACATCACCGTTCAAGCCCAAGCTGTTGCACCTGAACCCTTGACAACAGTAGAAATCACTTCTAATCACTACGAGGTCTACTGTGGCAAAGAACTCGTCGCTTACATCGCTTATGATTATGACGAGTTCGCAACTCAGCCTTGGGTGGTGATGGTCAATGGTAAGGAGAGATTCCGCTACACTACTGTTTCTCGATGCCAACGCTTCATTGAATGGCATCACAAAGACGGCACACTCAGGGAAACATTCCCTGTACCGCTTGAAGTCCCACAAGCGCCAAGAATCCTGGAAATCTCAGACTATGACCAGGAAGCGTTTATTGGTGATGACTATCTTGTAGCCAGTATTGTTTACGATCATGACAATTACGAGAATTTATACTGGCGAGTTCTGGTAAACTCAGTTGAGATTTTCCGCGACCTCTCCGCAGCCAGATGCCACAGCTTTATCAAGCAACAGTACCAGCAAGGCACATTACCAGTACAAGAGCAGTTACCAGAAGAAATTTGCATCACTGGTAATGAAATCATGTCCCAGATTTTTGTTGAATGCGAGAAATACGGCTTCGATATCTACAATGACGGTCGCATATACCATAATCACCATCTGTTGGGTGAAGTCGGATGCACTGACGGGAATTGGTGGGTGATAAGCAGTCGGGAGAATCAACAAGTGATGTGTAAGTCTGCATTCGATGCAGTCTGGCGCTTATCAATGCTAGAAATCTTACCCAGCATCCAGATAAAACTTGCTGATTGTAAGGAATTATTAGCTCGACCCTTTGAATTACTGAGTTCTGATGAATGCAGCGGCGACGAAAGCACGAGCCAGAATTAATCGCAGCATAAAACCAGAAGTGGGCAGCAGTAAATATTGCTGCTCATCTCTACTTAGAGCAGATACATTTTTTCAAGCACTGCCAAACTTTTTATTTGTTTCCTGCTGAAGCACAATTAGGAGCCAGCATGAGTTTATCTTTGAATCCAAGCGCCTTAGTTGAATCTCCATCTCTTAGAACATCTGCGTTAGATGGATTAGATGATACGCATTCTCAATATGTATTAAACAAAGCAAAAGCCCTTGTGTTTGCTGTTTGGAATGGGCAAGGTTGGGCAACAGTTGAACAGCTAGCTCAATACTTCCAATGTTCTATACAGGGTGTTAAGCATATTTACGAGAGAAATGGTCAAGAGTTTCGGGCTAACGAAACTAAGAAGTTGACTGGTAAAGAGTTGTTAGATGGTCGCTCCTATTTGGGGTTACCATCCCGGACATCCCAAGCCAGGGTATTTTCACCCCTTGGTACACTCCGTATTGCAATGCTGCTAACTGAATCTGAGGTAGCTGCACAAGTGCGAACTATCATCTTAGAACTAATTGTCCAAGTACCAAATATTACACCAAAAGTTGAGGTTAGCAATGTCCTAGCGCTTCCCCCAGTCGAACAGCGTTTGCAAACTTTCGTCCTGGCGATGAAGACTCTCGCTGAACTTACAGGTGGCAGACTCAACCCATACATGGAACAACAATTTAAAGACTTTGCCGGGAACCTTTTGGCTGAACACAACACAAAATTGCTAACCCCAAAAGAAGAACGCTGGCTAGGGGTGGTCAACTTTGCTGAGATTGAACTCGGTAAGAAAGTCCCCCTAAGCGGCACTCACTACCGGGGACATCTTGGCACATGGGTGAGAACATTCTACCCACATTTAGGCTCGCGCCAAGAAACACGACTGGTTAATGGTACTCAGCAAGATGTCTACGTCTACGCCTGCCATGACCCAGAAGTTGCAGCCGGCTTGACCAAAGCTGTAGAAGAATTCTTTGCACATCCTCACCCCAGTTTTGCCCTCAGACAGGCGGGGGCTTTCGCTAGTAAGAAGGAAAGAGTATCGGTTTAGTAACCATCTGCCAGAAGTTATCACTAACTTGAGTTTTCTTTTGCTAAATGCTGGCTATTAAACCGATATCTTTTGAGTCGCCTATTCCAAATTGATTCTAAAGCTTGCTGATGAAACAAAGAATAAGTAACAGATAAGGAGAGGTTAATGACACGATTTCAAGACCCAAGAGCCGCAGCGATCGCTACTCAGATAGACCAAATCAATGCAACCGGTTGGGAAGGAGCTTGCGACTTAGCACTACAAAACCACACAGCAAAAGGCGGTTTGTCCCCAGTAGCAGCAGTATTGCGTTTCGATATGTTCCTTACAAAAGCGCAAGATACAGCCGATAAGCGACAAGCACTTTGGACAGAGCAGGTAAGCCAAAATATCAGCGGTATCGAGTGGTACACCGTAGAGTACGGTGGTATGGCTGTAAAGCTTCCCCGCCTGTGTGAAGAATTAACTTTAATTCCTGGGGATAAGGAAATATTGATGCAGTCCAAGCCGGTAGCGTTAGAGTTTCTCGCGCACTGGAACATCTCTTTCAAACTGTGGCGTTACGACCGCTCTGTTGAATCGCGTTGGCTTTCATCTCGCTGGAGCCATTTCCAATTCGCAATTCGCAACTCGCAATTCGCAATTAATAATACCCCAGCATGAATGCGGGGACTTGGGTATTGATACTACATATTTTCTTTCTTCTCATAACTAAAATTAGAGGCTTTGGCTCCAAGGTGGATCAATTATCAATTACGTCCCTAATTGCGAATTGCGAATTGTTTGGTCTGCTGGGGCAATCCTTTGGCAGTCCACCGCACCGCTAGCTATTCGGAGGCTGGCTCAAGTTGGTTTCAGTGGAATAATTTTACCCCGTGGAGGTAAGAGTGACCGCACGTGTTTAGTATACCAGTGCAATCAGCCAGCGAGCGCATCGGACACGCGTTAATATTACTCAAAAGCTCAAAGGAGAAGCAGAGAATGCTATTCGGATACCAAAAAGAAGAACTCATTGAACAACTAGTAAATGATTCTTTAGGTGTGAATCACCAAAATCGTTTTCTTGATGTCAAAAGATGGATACAAAAACAACCACTAGTAATCGCAGGTTACTTTGATGACGTCAAGGGAGTTAATTTAGTTCACCTAATTGGATTATGGCTTGATGGAGATTTTGCAGAATATTATCCATACGCCGCAGACCATTTTCAGATTTTGGTTGTTGATGAAGATGATGATAGAAGTCTAAAAAAACTTCTCAAAGACTTTAGGTATTGCCATTATCTAAAAATTTGGGTGAGGGGTGAAGAAATTTCAGCATTAGAGATAAAAGAGTTTTTGGAAGTAGTATGAAACTAACAATAACCCAAGCCCTACAAATCCTCAAACTGCGATCGCCCTTTGCAATGGCTGACCTAAAGAAAGCCTACCGAACCGCAGCCCTTAATACACATCCTGATTGTGGGGGCAGTAATGCCAAATTTATCAGAGTAGATGCTGCTTATGATTTGTTGAAATCTTGTGCATCTGATTTCCACAAATTAGATGATGACTATTGGGTTAATTATTGGGAATCTCGATTAGAAGATTTACGTAAAAAGTTTATAAAAGACTGGCGCAATGCTTTTGAAACTGCCAAGTCACAGAATCAGGGGATGTGGTTCTCAACCTGCATAGAACGATTCGCCCGTGCTTATATGCGACCTCGTACTGAATGGTTTGAAGGGGTATTGTTCCCAAAATCAACTCCTCATGTTCGAGATAAATATCGCCAATTACTGTTAGAGATTGCACCAAATCAAAGGCTAAGAGAAGAGTGGGCGTTGAAATACTATCGCTTGGAGTTTGGGTTTAATACCCCTTATGTGTTTTATCTACCACCAGCAAAAATACACCAGACACAGGAGGCAGTATGACTGTTGCACAACTGTTGACACCACAACTACAAACTATTGGTAGGCATCTTCTGAACTTCTACGAATCTCCATCGTGGTTTACAACTGAACTACTGCGCCACGTTCCGTTATCTGGTGTGATTGGTGAGCCATGTGTCGGACATGGGGCGATGCCTGCGGCGGGCGCTTACGCCATCGCTTCTTTACTTCGGGTTTGGCCACACACCACAAATATCTGGACTAACGATATTGACCCCAACAAACAGGCTAATTACCATTTGGATGCAACACTGTCCGAGTCCTGGGATGATTTTCCAGCGTGCGATTGGATCTGCACTAATCCCCCATATTCAGAGTTTGCATCCCCAATTATTAAGAATGCCTACCAGAAAGCTCGTATCGGTGTCGCGGCATTCTTGTTAACCAGTTTTCTCGAACCCTGTGATGATCGGGCGGATTTCTTACAGCAGCATCCGCCGTCACTTGTCATCATCATGCCCCGCTTTTGCTTTCGTAAGGACAAAAGGGGTACTCGTTGGGCGACGGATAATATCACCATCTCATGTTTTGTGTGGGATAAACGCGCAACGGAACAACAAATTATTATTCGCCCCAAGTCTCAAATCCTGGGTTTTTACAAGAATCCAGAACAGGCCATAACTCAAGAACGGGCAGAAGAAATTGTTCGGACGATTGCTCAAGGGAAGTATTTATGAAACAGATAAATTTTTTGATGAACCGACGGCAGTTTTACCAGTCAATTACTATCCAAATTTTCTTTCTAAGGAAGAAGCCTCAGAACTTTACCAACATTGTCAACAACTGCAATGGAAACAAAACCAAATACGTATGCTTGGTAAAACGTTGCTTGTACCTCTCCGAAGGGAGACGCTACGCGAACGCCTAGAGTGCATTTATGGTGATGAAGGCTGTGATTACCTCTACTCCAAGAGCGTCTTACTCAAACCATCGCCTTGGACAGAACCTTTAGCTAAGTTACGTGACTCTATCACCGCGACCACTGCCTACAGCTTCCGAATTGTGATTGGCAATCAGTACAGAAGCGGCCAAGACAGTATCGGGTGGCACAACGATAGTGAAGCTTCGATGGGGCTAAATCCGGCGATTGCATCCATCAGTTTAGGTTCAGCGAGGAAATTCCAAATCAAGCCCATCGGGGGCAAGCCTACTGACTTTTGGCTGGAGCATGGGAGTCTGCTGGTGATGCTTCCAGGCTGTCAGAGTACCCATCTGCATCAAGTACCCAAAACCACTAAGTTTGTGACTACACGGTTCAATCTCACATTTCGACCGCACGTTGGGGGTAAAGGATGATCTGTTGTTATCACTCTTGGTAATGTTTACATCCAAAATTATCAATATTTGAGGAGAATTCTATGGGCTTTCGTAATGGTAAACCCTCCAAACAGTTTACAGCAATTCCCAACAGTTTAATTCGTGATTATAATCTTACTGATTCAACATTTAGGTTAATTTGTTGGGTCGCTTCTCACGATGAAAACTTTGATATTAGTTTTACAGTAATCGAAAAATATCTGGGGTATAAACGAGACAAAATTCGTAGCGCTATTAAAAATGCTGAAGAAAATGACTATTTAGTTAGAGTCCAAGAAAACAATCCAAATAATGGTAAGTTTGATTGGCAATATTACATTTTCACTAGCAAAGAAGACACAAAGTTTTTTCGAGAAAATCATTTATCCATAGGTGGGTCATCCATAGGTGGGTTACCCGTCGATGGCTCGTCCATCGATGGCTCATCCAACGGTGGGTCATCCATAGGTGGGCTATCCAACGTTGGATCATCCACCCCTCATATAGAAAAACAATTAGAAAAAAAACAATTAGAAGAAAAACACAACAGAGAAGAATCGCCCTCTATCTCAAGCGACTTGATTGAAGTTGAAGATTTTTCTCCTACAGAGACTCAACTTCAAAAACTCCTTCAAGCCAACCCATTACCGCAACCTCAAGAACAGGAATACCAAAGCCCAGAATTTTCTTTTTTACCAAGAAACCCAGAATCTATGACTCAAAACGAAGATTCTGCATTTGGGTCAAAAGTCCTGGGTTTGTTCGATAAATCCGAACAAACGAACATTATTTCATTCCCTGCCTCAACAGAGCGCTCATCTCGTGATCTTGCCAAACTCCAGAAATATCAACAACTTGATGAAAAAGGCATCACCCTCAAAAAGCCAGAGTTAGTTGACTGGGCTTGTTTAGAAATTGGTCAATACGTCAAAACTTACCGTCAAAGCGGCTGCATCCTCACTGGCGGTAACGATGTCTCACACGAATTTGCAGTTTACGTCGCTTCACAGAATTGCAAACAGAGGCAAGAACCAACCATTGCACTCGGCTTTAACGTGATCAACAAATGCGAAGCTGACCCTCGGTGTTGGCAGAAGTTAGTGATTTGGGTGATCGAGTGGCAACAAGCTCGTCAAACCCGACAGCAAGTTAATGTTGCCGCTGCTGTTAATCACCAACAGGAATTAGAGCGTATTCGGCAAGCTGCTAACACTCCTTTTGAACTTTAAGGAAGTAAGAGCCTACACAACTACTCCAACGTAATATACATTCTCCTCTTTTTGCCAATTATGATTACACAGTCTAAGTTTGAAAAAGGTATTTCAATATTGCAAACCCACTTTAACCGTGAATTATGCCCGGAAGCGATCGCAATTTGGTCAGAATATCTCAATGAACATCTTGACGATCAAGAATTTACCTGTGCGGTTAAAGAAGCAATTCTGACTTTAGATTTCTTTCCCAGTGCCAAGAAGTTAGTCGAGTTTGCCACTGCCAGTTATGAAGTGCAAGCGATCGCTGATTGGCGTATGATTATAAAAGCCGCAAAAAGTTCTAATGAACAATGGCAATTAGAGATTCTTCAACCTTTAAAAGAACGCGCTCATGTTGCACTTAAAACTATTGGAGGATTGCAGCCAGTGGCAATGGCTGAAGAATGGCAACTACACAGGTTGGAGAAACAGTTTATAACTGTTTATTGTGCAACTCATGACAACATAAAGTTTTTACCACCTTCACCACCATCAAAGCAGTATCCTCTTGAAGTAATTCCACAGTCATCTGATAGTAGACCAATTGATTTATCAACCAAGTCCCCATCAATTCGTCGAGTCTTAGAAACTCTCTCTTTACGTTCAAATGGTCTTGATATTTCACCAGAGCAAGCTTGCCTTAATGCTTTTGCTCGCTATGATTGGCAAATTGATTCTGGGCGATTGGATTATTTTGTACAGTTAGATAAAGATGCTAAACAGCAGTTTATGACCAAGTTTAGCTTTGCAATGAGAAATAAAAGTTTATGGCGTTCAGCTACATCAGTTTTTGATGAGATTAGCGGTTACCAAGTTCCAACTTCCCAAATCGATGCTAAAGCAATTGCACGAGAATGGTTGGCACAAGATGAAGATGTAGAGTTCTAGTTCATAAAATCATTAGGTCTTTATTTAGACAAGGATGAGATAAATTGAGTTACGATAACACTGCCAAGTATTTAGCTGAATTGTATCCTGCCGAGTTTGCCAAATGGTTATTAATCCCAGAGCCGCAAGAAGTTACAGTATTAAAAACTGAACTCTCCCTTGAACCTATTCGCGCAGATTTTGTAACATTTCTCCAAACAACTAATCGGATTTTGCACGTTGAATTTCAGACACTAGCTACATCTAATCCCCCAATTCCTTTACGGATATTAGATTATTATGTGAGATTAACACGACAGTATCGAAAACCAGTAACCCAAGTGGTGATTTTCTTACAAGAAACTAGTGATCTACTTGCATTTACTGAAGAATATACTGATGAACAAACCACTCACCGTTATCGGGTAATTCGTTTGTGGGAGCAGGATTCAACATTCTTTCTCGATAATCCAGCACTGCTGCCTCTTGCACCGTTAACTCGAACTGATTCACCTGCCGCTTTATTATCTCAGGTTTCTCAAAGAGTAGCTAGAATTTCAGATAGAAAGGAAAAACAGAATATTGCTGGCTGTACGGAGATTTTTGCAGGTTTAAGGTTTGAAAAAGATTTGATTCACCAATTTTTACGGGAGGATATTATGCAGGAATCAGTTATCTATCAGGATATTTTGCAGAAAGGAGAACAGCGGGAAGCTTTTCGTTTCTTAAATCGTCAATTAAATCGGCGTTTTGGTGAAATAGATTCCTCACTAATTGAACGAATTAGAGTGTTATCTACTGAGCAGTTAGAGGTATTAGGTGAAGCTTTTTTAGATTTTGTATCGGTTGATGATTTAACCAATTGGTTAAATCATCAACCGACTAACACTCAGTCTTGACTTCCCCTCCTGAAAAATTGCAATTCTTCAATTTGAATAACTTGCAGAAGAAAAAGAAGCAGAGGTTGGTGCATAAAAACCTCTGCTTTACAACAAAATCAACTAGCTTTAATATTCCTGCGCTTTATTAAAATGAGTTTATCAACATAAAAAAGCCGGAGGGAAATCGGACGCAATCCTCGGCTTTTATGAATAAAAGACTATTTTTATAGTGGCGCATTACATTCAATAATTCCTGGCTTAATGGCATATATCCTACTCTGTCAAAAGGCAGAAATTAGCTCATTCTTACATTAGACTTTTGTTACTAAACTCAAGCATTTATGGAGAAATCTGGAATAATATTTAATTAGTTGAAGCATTCATGTGAAAAACCCATCATCATTACTGAAAAGTTAGAAAAAAGGCTTACACATGACTAAAATCATTGCCGGAACAGGCCATCGTCCCGAAAAACTGGGAGGCTATAACGAAGAAGTTTTCACGCGATTAATAGCATTATGCAAAGCCTCTCTCCAGAAAATGCAGGCTACAGAAGTCATTAGCGGTATGGCATTGGGATTTGACCAAGCGTTTGCTACGGCTGCAATTAAGTTACAAATCCCCTTGATTGCAGCAATCCCATTCAAAGGACAGGATAAGAAATGGCAACCACAAGATAAAGAACATTACGAACACATTCTGTTTCAAACGTCATCAATTATCTATGTTGATCTCCTTGAAGAATATTCAGCATCATCATCAGGATATAGCAGTGAGAAGATGTACAAGCGTAATCAGTATATGGTGGATCACTGTAATGAAGTACTAGCACTTTTTAATGGTGCGGCTAGTGGTACTGGTAACTGTGTTAAATATGCTGAAAGTTTGAACAAACCAATATTCAATGTTTGGAAATCATGGGTTAAGTATCGGGGCTTTTGAAGATTATGAAATACAGCATCGAACTGTTAAACGAAACCACAAAGCTAACTTTAATAATTCAAGACCAGCTTGATTGTTCATTTGATGAAGCTTGTGAAGTTACAAAAATTATCTTTCGTCAAGTCAGGAATAAAGAACTTGTGATCAATAACTCTTTGAAATCTTTACTACCTGATTTTCTCCAACAAGTAAGAAATACCACTAAATAAATACAACAATATGCACAACCAAGCTAAATCAGGACATCTCAAGAACTTCTCTGGCTTACAAATTGAATCCGCTATTGCCAAAGCATTTAAGGATCTGACTAATTCTGACCATGAAATTGAGATGATCACATTTCAAGTTGAAAGAAGCTCCGACGAAGTAAAAATTGTTTTCTATGCAAGACAGGAAACTGAGAATGATTGAAACCTATCAACGACTTCTACAACAATGGGCATCTCTTGCCCCTAATGAATGCTCTACCACTGAGCGGGATTACAGGTTTAAGGTAAAAGTGCTGCCCGAAGTTGAAAAATGTTCTTTTGACAACCCCTGGCGTTCGGTCACTTCCGAAAATTCGGCTTGGCGGCTTCATGTAGCTGAAGATGTAGTTCTCCGGCAGTTAAATTTCGTTCTTCTGACAGTTCTACATCGCTGTTCTGTCCGTCAGACTAATATCAATTTCACTTTCTCCTCGCAAGGAACTATCGCCACAATTTGCAACGGGTTGAAGTCGCAAATACATCCACATCCAGCACTTGCAGCATTAGATGCTTATGTTCAACTACTGAATTTCTAGAGGGTGGTACATGAAAGCGATCTCCGTCCGTCAACCCTGGGCTTGGGGAATTATTTACTCTACCAAGGATATAGAAAATCGCGGCTGGCCCATCAACTACCGAGGCGATATTCTCATTCATGCTGCGAAAAAGTGTACCAAGAAAGAATACGAAAGTGCCTCCATCTTTTGTCAAAGCATGGGTGTGTTTATCCCAGAGTTAAAAAGTCTCTGTCGTGGTCAAGTTATCGGCATTGTCACAATAGTTGACTGTCGGTTCTCACAAGTTGCGTCTGGGTGGGGTGTACCTGGGCAGTACCATTGGCATCTTGAGAATGCGCGAGAAATCACACCGATTCCCTACATTGGGCAGTTGGGTCTTTTTGAAGTACCAGACGATTTGGTCATGGAGGCGATCGCATGACTAAAACAGGCCTCCGTCAGACTATACCCAAATCAGTAATAGTTGAGTTATCTGCAACACCCGAAAAATTCTTAGAGAACGGACTTAAAGCCCCACAACCTCATAGCCAAGGATGTCTGTATCCGTACCTCGAAAAGAAAAAGTTACTTAATGAGACTGAAGTAGATTATCAAGTACCTCCTTCTATTGCATTAGTGGAAGTTACGTTCTCTGCAACACCCGAAAAATTCTTAGAGAACGGACTTAGAGCCTCACAATTCCATAGTCAAGGATGCCTATACCCGTACCTAGAAAAGAAAAAGCTACTTGATGGAACTATAGCTTTTTACCCACGAGTTATAGGCCAACGTAACCCAGACAACGCGGCTCATTACCGATGGGGCAAAATCAATTCGCAATTCGCAATTCGCAGTTATTGCCTACCTCAGTGCGAGTGCAACGCGAAAAGTTAAGGACTTAAATAACAATTTCAAGCTTTCTTTGCAATAAGTCATGAAATTAAGGAGCTTGTATTCTAAATGAATCAATTTTCAACTTTCTCTACAATTGCGAATTGCGAATTGCGAATTGTTCGTGCGGCGCTGTCCCTATGATTCGGACACTGCAACTTGATGGGGCAACCAGGGAAGATATAATCGCTTTTATCAAAAAAGCGAAATCCAAAAAGACATCACCAAAAATTTTAGATGTCTGCAAAAATTTTGATAACACAAATGAAAAACCAACGCTTCCAGATGATGCCCCGATCGCCGTAATACTTTTCGCAGGTGGCGGCGGCATAGAAGCGGGTATGGTCGAAGCCGGAATTCGTCCAGTCATCGCAGTGGAGTTCGACCCGACTAAACCAGAACTGAGCCGGGCGATCGCCAAAACCCATCATCGTAACTTCAGCGAGTATGGCTGTAGAATAATCCAGCTAACAGTTCAAGAAGTAGCGCGGTTAGGATTCATAGGGTTTCCCCGCCGCCCCGATTACCTCCATGCCTCGCCGGTGTGCGCCAACTTCAGCCAAGCCCACACAGCCAAAGCAGGCAAGGGCATTGAAACGGTTGATGATCTGACAGCTGCATTAGCTGTAGCAGAAGCTATCCGACAGTTGCAGCCAGGGGTGTTCACTCTCGAAAACGTTCCGCGCTATCAGAATAGCCAGAGTTTCAGTATCATTCTGTCAGCTTTGGCAAAAGAGGGGTACTCGGTTGATTACAGCGTGGTCAACATGGATAAATCCGGGCTACCCCAAGCGCGGCGGCGGTTAGTTCTGATTGCAAGTAGTGGGTTTCGCGTTGCACTACCATCCACATCTAAACCTATTGGTTGGTATGATGCAATCGCTCACCTCATCCCCACCATGACCGATTCCCAACTACTGCCCAAACAACAGCAAGCGGTAGGACAGTTTTTGGCGACGGGCGTTCCCACACCACTGCTTATTGAACGAGTCGGAGGGCGCAAAGATGTGAAATACAAGCCTGCACATTTACCCTGCAATACAATACTGCGCTCCCATTTCACAGATCACAAAGGTTGCAACAGAAACAAGTTCGCTAATATTTGGTTACCCGATGGTGAGGTCAAGTCTTTGTCAATCCAGGGGGCAGCGAAGTTACAAGGATTTCCCGATTGGTACGAATTTCCGCGAGAGGCAGCAACGGCGGGGTCAATTATAGGGTATTCCGTGCCTCCCAGTTTCGCAAGTCAATTATTCGCATCAGTACAGAGCAAATTATTAGGAGTGACTGTATGACTAATCTTGTCCACGACTTAGAACAATGCTGGTACATCTCCCCACCCTGGGGTCAACGAATCCCGCCGTTGCTAGTCAGTTTGCTTGAGCGCGTGTACGTCAAAAGAGTCAAAGCGTTCGGTTACTGCTGCGGTGTGGAGTGGTCGCCACAGGGTTGGAAATACGAAATATCTACTGGTAATGACAACATTAATGTTTGGGGTAACGAACTCATCGGTACAGGAAATTTGCAACCGGTTACTAAAGAAAAACCTGTGTTTCGCTTGGGTGAGTTGGTCGAGTTTCGATTTCATGGTGATGGGCCACCGATTCGGATTGTCCAGGGCATTCAACTGATTAACAGTTCTTGGTTTTACAGTATCGAATGGATGTCCCCTGGCATATCGGAAAAAGGCGACGAGGTTTTCACCTCCAGAGATTCTATTGCGCGGGTGACTGACTACGACTTGGAGAAGGTGCGATTATGACAGTCTACACATCATATTACCGTGGTGAAATTCGAGGTGAGGGCATCTCCATCTCCCTGTACCCTCCCAAAAATTGGAAAGGCAAACACCTTCCACTGTTCGCCCCAACTCCAGAACTCCTGAAATGGTGGAAGTCTTCAGCCCAGGATGCTGAAGCTGAACTTGAATACGAGCGTCAGTTTCTGCTCGTTCTTCAGGAGCGGCAACAGTTGATTGACCTTTGGGTTCGGAAACAGCAGCAGTCCAGCGCAGATATTACACTGTGTTGTTTCGAGAAGACCGGAGATTTTTGCCATAGGCATATCGTTGGGCGGGAAGTTGTGCAGCGATCGCTTCCTCAAATGTGGGGTGGGGAAGTTAGTCAGGCGGTAAAGGATACGAACTTAATTCGCACCCTTGAAACTGTTGCCGGATTAAATAAGGGTAACGGGTTAACCGATACCCACACTCCTCACAAAACACAAAGTAAACAATATTACAACTTTGTTCCTGAGTCAAACACTAATAAAGGTGCAGCCAGCCAAACCCTACTTCTTCCAAAAGAACAGCCTACCGAAACCTTGGGTACTGCCAATGACAGTATCCTTGCCCCAGTCAAATCTACTACCGAACACTTAACTATTCCTGAACTGCTTGGTGGGGTTAAGAGCTACGACTACCTTCCTCCCGGCTGGAAAAATGTAGAGGTCATTGCAGATGTGGCAATTGGAACACAGGTGCAAGTCTACAATCTCGTCTCCCGGCAGTGGCAACTGGGAGTGGTGACGGACTATTGGGAACCAGGGAGCTTTCTGGTGGTGCGCTGTGGCAGGCGGGTGCAGAAGGTGTTCAGTGGGGAGGGGGTGGCGGTGTTTGGTAGCGTAGAGAAGACTGTAACCAAGTCTACTGTGCAGTAGTAAAAATCATCTACTCGCCACGCAGTTTTTTAAGTTCTGCATCTGTAAACGGATTCTTGCCAGCGCGCAACTCTTTTACATAGCGTTGTATTTGTGCTTTACTATCTTTATCATCGGTCTGGGCAATATATGACTCAAAGTCTGCAATTGCTCCTTTGAAGTCCCCTGTTAATGCTCTGGCTAACCCACGTATGGCTTGGATATTGCGATCGCTTGGCGAAAGGGCTACGGCTTTGTTGCAAGCAGGTAACACAATGTTGGCTTGTCTTTTTAAGCTACCTTGCCTACAAAGTGAGTTCCAATTTTCAGCAGAAACTTCTACCTTAATATCAAATGCTTGGGCTTTATTATAAGCTTCTAAGGCTTCTTTAAACTTTTCATTGAAAACAAAACTTGTACCTTCTTCAAGCAAAATTGAGGCAGCTTTCGTCCTTGGCTCAATCTCTAATTTAGAATCTAGTTTCAAAGCTTTTTGAAAATCAACAACTGCACTCTCAAGATCACCTGCTTGTGCTAACTCTTCACCCTGAGCAACTAGAGAAGAAGAATCAGCTAATTGCTGCGCTTTTTTACCTGGATCAGTTGGGTTAAGTTTTAAATCAACATCCCACTCCTGTGCTTTGTGAAACTTAGTAACAGCAGCTTGGATGTTACCCTTGCGTGCTAAGTTTTCACCTTGAGCAACTAACGCACTAGCCGCTTGTTTTTTGATTTCTGAAATCTGGCAGACTGTTAATTCTTCCAAGGTATCAGGATGAATAGCGAGATAATTATTCAGCCAACTACAACCATCTTTTAATAAATTATCTAAATTTAAATCCCATAAAACTACTGTACCATCATAACTTGCAGTGGCGATGGTCTGGTTATCCGGACTGAAACTTACACTAAAGACTGTACCGCTATGCCCCTTGAGTGTTTTAAGTTCCTTGCCACTCCTATCCCACAGTTTTACTGTGTTGTCAGAACTAGCAGTGGCGATGGTCTGGTTATCCGGACTGAAACTTACACTTGTGACTGCACCGCTATGCCCCTTGAGTGTTTTAAGTTCCTTACCACTGTGATCCCACAGTTTTACTGTACCGTCATTACTTGCAGTGGCGATGGTTTGGTTATCCGGACTGAAACTTACACTAAAGACTGCAAGGCTATGCCCCTTGAGCGTTTTAAGTTGCTTGCCACTCCTATCCCACAGTTTTACTGTGTTGTCATAACTTGCAGTGGCGATAGTCTGGTTATCCGGACTGAAACTTACACTACTAACATAACCGCTATGCCCTTTGAGTGTTTTAAGTTGCTTGCCACTCCTATCCCACAGTTTTACTGTGTTGTCATAACTTGCAGTGACGATGGTCTGGTTATCCGGACTGAAATTTACACTTCTGACCATACCGCTATGCCCGTTGAGTGTTTTAAGTTGCTTGCCATTCCTATCCCACAGTTTTACTGTACCGTCTTGATTTGCAGTGGCGATGGTCTGGTTATCCGGACTGAAACTTACATTTAAGACTGCACCGCTATGCCCCTTGAGCGTTTTAAGTTGCTTGCCATTCCTATCCCACAGTTTTACTGTACTGTCATCACTTGCAGTGGCGATGGTCTGGTTATCCGGACTGAAACTTACACTTAAGACTGCACCGCTATGCCCGTTGAGTGTTTTAAGTTGCTTGCCATTCCTATCCCACAGTTTTACTGTACCGTCTTGATTTGCAGTGGCGATGGTCTGGTTATCCGGACTGAAATTTACACTTCTGACCATACCGCTATGCCCGTTGAGTGTTTTAAGTTGCTTGCCATTCCTATCCCACAGTTTTACTGTACCGTCATCACTTGCAGTGGCGATGGTCTGGTTATCCGGACTGAAATTTACACTTCTGACCATACCGCTATGCCCGTTGAGTGTTTTAAGTTGCTTGCCATTCCTATCCCACAGTTTTACTGTCTTGCCATCACTTGCAGTGGCGATGGTCTGGTTATCCGGACTGAAACTTACACTATAGACTGCACCGCTATGCCCGTTGAGTGTTTTAAGTTGCTTGCCATTCCTATCCCACAGTTTTACTGTACCGTCTTGATTTGCAGTGGCGATGGTCTGGTTATCCGGACTGAAACTTACACTACTAACATAACCGCTATGCCTCTTGAGTGTTTTAAGTTGCTTGCCATTCCTATCCCACAGTTTTACTGTACCGTCTTGATTTGCAGTGGCGATAGTCTGGTTATCCGGACTGAAACTTACACTATAGACTGCACCGCTATGCCCGTTGAGTGTTTTAAGTTGCTTGCCACTCCTATCCCACAGTTTTACTGTCTTGTCATCACTTGCAGTGGCGATGGTCTGGTTATCTGGACTGAAACTTACACTATAGACTGCACCGCTATGCCCGTTGAGTGTTTTAAGTTGCTTGCCACTCCTATCCCACAGTTTTACTGTCTTGTCATCACTTGCAGTAGCGATGGTCTGGTTATCCGGACTGAAACTTACACTTGTGACTGCACCGCTATGCCCCTCTAAACGGTTACGTTCTCTAAATTGATTTTCATCTAATTGTAAGTAGATCGCTTCCCGTAACGCTACAGTTGTCTGCATCCTGATATTATTTGATTTTGAAACTTCTGTCTTTTTAAGATTTCCCCCTGCATTTAAAGCTTGTGTTAAAGCATCAAAATACTGCTCTGAAAGTAAAAGTGCCTCACTAGAATTAGCTAGTACTTTAATTTCGCTGTTTTGGGCAAGATTTCTTTGTTCTTGAGCAAGTTTTTTCTGTTCTAAGGCAAGATATCTTTGTTTTTCGGCTTGCTGTGTTTGAAAGAACGCTGTAACTGCCAGCACAGCTAAGACTACTCCAGCTGCAACTGAACCAAATAGAGCGCGTTTCAAAAAACTATTAAGTTTAGCCTCACCCAGCTTTCTTTGTTCTTCACTGAGTTTTCTTTGCTGCTTTTCCTCTTCCAGTTGAGCCATCAACTGATTTAACTTCGGCTCTTGCTGCTGGCGAACAAGCACAGCGATGTAATCATGTACTAGCTGATAACGATTAGCCCGATTCTCTAGTAACAAAATCACCAAACCAGATTTGACTAAAATTTCTAACACCAAATCTAAATTATTGCTAGGAGTGGCTATCTCTGCGGCTAAGGCTTGCAGTTCTAGTTCTATTTCAACACGCGTTTTAAGTGGACGAGTCCCTTTTTCATCTGTCAGCAAGTACAACAAAAACTCGGCTATCTGTTGGTTCTCTACACCACAATCATTAACCACCTCAGCCAAATAGCGTTTAACTAGTTCTTCTTTCGTACCACGCTGCTGATATTCTGCCAGAGTCGTTATGTTCTCTGTTTGTAGTTGCGATCCCACGATCTGTAATTCAATGGGACGTACTTCGCTTAGCTCTACAGCCAAATCCTGCACTATTTGCTCGATTAAAGCACACTCTAAGTTAAAACTGGTAGTCTTGATCAAACGCTGAATGATTGACTTGGTATCAGCAGATGAAAAATTACCTAACTTGTAAAGAACATTACTGCTAAGAATATCCTTACCAATAATTGCCATATTAGAGAGATCATTACACTCCAACAAGTAGTGCAAGTAATCCACCCGCAACGACAAAATTATCTTCACTGAAAGAATATTAAGACATTCACCCAGGAACTCAAAAAATTGCTGTCTGTGATGCAGCTGGGTGTAAACAAAGAAAAACTCTTCAAACTGGTCAAAAATCAGCACTGTTCTGAGATTGTGCTGTTCATTTTCGCGCAGTTGGGCAATTAAAGCGTCAACCTCAAGTTCTAAAACTTGCTCATTTCCAGCTCCCCTCCTTTCATGAAAAGCTTGTTGCAATGATCGCCCGAGTTCTTCCACCCAATTAGTGTAAACTCGCATTGCCACAGGTAGATAGTCTTGAATACCTACGCTTTTATTCTTTAAAGCCGGAACTAATCCCGCATTAACTAGCGAACTTTTACCTACACCTGATTGCCCATGAATGACTATTAGTTTGTGATCATGCCGTCCCAGACGTTCCACTAATCGTTCAATATCTAATAACCGACCTGATGCAGCAATTTCTGGGGCAATACTTTCTTGAATATCAGTTTTGTTCAGTGCTACTTGAGCAAGTTTAGTTGACTGTAATCGACCTGCACCGATAAACGCCCTCAAACCAAACTGTTGTTCAACAGACCTCTGCTGTTGTTTGATGTTGTATGCTTTGAGATATTCTTTTTGCTCACAGTAGACGCGCTGCAAGTAACTGAGAATATCCAGGTGAAGCTGTAAATCTTTAATAGGGCTGCTAACATCTCTTGCAGCTTCTAAGTTAGCAATTGCCTGTTGAGTTAAACCTAATTCATATTCAGCCTGCGCCAAAATATATTTATAAAAACTCGGATCATGTAATTCTACAGATTCTTGCAAGAGGTCAGGTATTACCTCTGCACTAGAATTTCCTGGTAAGACATCTAATGCTTTTTGTGCTAATTCTTTGGCTTCACTCCAGTGCGATTGAGCCAGTGCAACCTGGGCTAAAAACCCGTAATCTAGAGCTAATTCTATTGGCTGATTGTTAGCTTGATGTACTTCTAAAGCCTGCTGAGCTAATTTTTTGAGTTGCTCCCACTCTTTCAAATCACGCAAAATATTACCAAACTTGGCAATAGAACTAGCAGCTAAATCTTGCCTATTAGCTTCGTTAATAAAGGCAATGTATTCTTGCGTATATTGCCGAGTAGCTTGCCAGTCTCCATGAGCAGTATCTTTAATTTTAGAAGCTTTGAGATAATAACAGTAAGCTATCTCACCGAGAATCTTTCCTTGCCTTTGGGTATTATTCAGTTGTTGCCATATAGCTCTAGCTTTTTGGTAATACTTTAAAGCTTCGTCTATTTTCTTATTAGTTTGTTTGACAAAACCTAGCACAGGGGCTAAATTAGCTTCTGTTTCGTTGTCACTAGACCGCAATTCTCTCTGTGCTGCCTCTAGTTCTAACTCTAGTATAGAGTAATCATTTATACTTGGTTTACTATCAAAATATTCATCAGCCAGTTGTTTAATGAATTGGGCTAAATCAGGCTGCGCGATCGCAAAACTTCTGCTAGTTCCCCAGCTTTCCAAGTCAGGGGCAATCTCCATAATGGTGTGGTGGATTTCTTCACTAATCCACACGACTACGGGAATAGACAAGTTTTTACGAAATTCTTCGCGTACTTGATTAGCACTTGTCAACATCTGCGGTAAATCTTGCAATGACTCCCAGCCCACAATCATCAGAGCTTGGGTATCTGACTGTAATTCTGAACGGATTGCAGTGTAGAGCGTCTTTTCTGATTCTTTAAGTTGCAGTACCTGAATTTTAATTTTACAGATTTCGCTTAACCTTGCTATCAAACGAGTCCTTAAATCGCTGTAATTACACCGCGCCCAAATCAGCTTAAATTGTCCCACCGAAGCTTGAAGTGTCCAAGCTAACTGCTGTAGTGAACGCTCGTTGTCTATGGGTTCATCTGATTGGCGCTGTATATCCATAGAATTTTGGTAACCGTGAACTGCTCCCTCAATTGTTTAAGTCTGCCGCTTCTGCCAAAATCGGGTTTAAATCAAACCAGGATTCGCCCCCATCTCGATATTCAAACACAAATCTACTACGGATCAGCTTTTGGTAGCCTTGGTCATCACTGACTTTCTTCTTCTGCTTAACATAACGTAGTAACTGCCACTCCGAATCTGAAATCGGCATTGTCATCTCATTGCGTCGAGAGCGAATCACTTGCTCCAGGGTATTACGGGAGAGCGGCAGTGTCATTTCTTCCTGAATCCAGGTATTCAGCAACCTGAGCAAATCTCGTACATGACCACCACTCGCTCTGCACAAACGTTCTAAGGTTTCTGCACTGTCAAAGATTTCACTAATGTAGTTTAACCGCTCATCTGGTTGTAAATCGGGAAATGCCCTTGCCAGTACCATCTGCTGCATCAGCCCCATCCCCTGCTCATGTATGCTACCGTCTGGCCATTGCACTGGAACCATCGGCAGTACCTTCGGGTCTTCTGGGAATCTTTGGGTCAGCGTTCCGTAATCATTGGAGAACTTCAGCGCCAGGGGCATTGTGAAAACCAAATGGCAGTTGAGCTTTGTCAAAAACTCCCCCTGATCCACGAACATATATTCTTGTTGTGGACGACCCCACGGCTTAATCCGGTTGTCTATGCGGTCGAGGTTATCGACTATCACCACCAGTCCTCTTTTCCCCTGCTGCTTTAGTTTGGCGATCGCTGGCTCTAGCAGTTCTCGATTAATCGCTTCGAGGAGTCTAGTTTTCTGTGGCCCCAAGTACTGGTTGAGTTTCTCCCGCAGTATCGGGTTGCTTTTCGTCTTCGCTGTGATTTCCCCAATTCCTAAAGCGAGGGAGAATTTTTCTTTTTCAGTAGACAAGCCAACATCACCAACTGGTGTTTTTAGCTTCAACCCCGTCACCTCGGAGTCTAGCGCCCTCAATGCCCCTTGCAGTAGTTCGTGGAATTTGTTCGGTTCAGAGAGTGTGATTTTCTCCAGGCTTTGGCTTACACGATGGGCGATCGCCAGTAACACATCTGCAATGTCTACATCGGTCATTTCCAAATCTTCGCTGGATTCAAAATACACCACGTGGAAGTCCAGCGCCTCTAGTTCCACCTGTAGCCTGACTAATTCTGTCGATTTCCCGCAGCCGATATGTCCAGTGAACAGGGTGCAGGTCGGTTCGTTCACTTTGAAGAACGTAATTTTCTGCTTCAGCTTGCCAATAATATCGCCGCCTCTCACTGGGGAGAAATCAATGTAGTACTTCTTATCTAAACCTTGATTGACCTGTAAAGTCCGGCTGGGGTCTGTTCGCTGGAAAAACTCTAGTAAATCTATGGTCATAAATCAGTAATATATTGATTATTAATATTTTTTAGAAAAAGAATAATTATTAGACTTAATTAAATAACACTACACTTATCTTTACTCTCATATTTTAAGTGTTTATGCCTTAACGTGAATATTCAAATACTTACAGTCATGGGTTACCCCCAGTAGTACCCTCAAGGGTAATATTCCGTAAATTAACCCGAGTTCGGATTAAAGACGATGAACCACCGTATTTATGACTTAGACGCGACAAAGGAATACTTACATCAATCTATCAAATAAGTGTATATTTGCTACTTGTCTACTACCAATAGAGAGATTGTTTTAGACAATTTTTCTCCTAAGATTAGTTATTAAGTGTATATATATACTTGTGAAACTAAATGTATTTCTAATAGCCTTAGTAATTTTAGTTTCCTGAATTCATGTGTTCCTGGTTTAGAAGGAATTCTCATGCTTTTGATGCGGCTGCTAAGTGTTGCTTTCTTGTGTAATATTTAACCTTCAAAAACTGGAGTCACATCATTCATGGCTATATTTAGCGTTAGTAATACCAACGATAGCGGGACTGGTTCCTTGCGCCAAGCGATTAATGACGCCAACGCTTTATCAGGATTCGATGTTATTAATTTTGCTGGATTGTTCGCTCAGGACTTAGCTCATACCATTACTCTAGGTAGTAGTAGTCTTCAAATTACAGATAATCTTGCTATTGACGCTCCTGATGCATCTAAACTGACAGTGAGCGGTAACAATAGTAGTCGTGTTTTTGAAATCACTAGTGGTGCAAATGTTGACATTATTGGGTTAAGGATCGCTAATGGTTATAGTGCTAGCGATGGTTTAGGAGCAGGTATTCTCAACAGGGGTACTTTGAATCTAGTCAATAGCATTATCGGCGACAATCTAACATACTATGAAGGTGGAATTTATAATCTTGGCACTCTCAGTGTCAGTAACAGCAGCATCATTAATAACTTCTCATTCACTGGCTCAGGCATTTATAATGCTGGTAGTCTCATAGTAAACAATAGCTTCTTCACAGCAAATGAAGGTAGTGGAATTTATAACTCTGGCAACGCTATAGTAAACAACAGCACCATCAATGACAATACAGCAGGTCAAGGCGGAGGAATTTATAACTCTGGCAACGCTATAGTAAACAACAGCACCATCAATGACAATACAGCAGGTCAAGGCGGAGGAATTTATAACGATGGAACTCTCAGCATAAGTTTTAGTACCATCAGTAACAATAGTACAGACGAATACGGTGATGCTGGCGGCATCTATAACACTGGTAAATTAATAGTCACCGATAGTATTATTAATAGCAATCGTGGAGGCGTTTATCGTTATAGTGGCACTGGCGGCATCTATAACTCTGGCAACGCAGTAGTGAGCAACAGCACCATTAGTAACAATCGTGCAGAGATCGGCGGCGGTATTTATAATGACGGCACTTTCACGCTAAACAATACCACTATTGATGGCAATCTCACAGAGGTAGCAGCCGGCATCTTCAACACTAGTATTTTGACGGTGAACAATAGCACCATCAGCAACAATGGTAGCTACTCTTCCGGTACACAAACTGGTGGTGGCATATACAATAGTCGTCAGTCTGCTACCTTGACGATAAACAATAGTACCATCAGGAATAACTCAGCATTCAATGGCGGTGGTATATACAATGATGTCTCAGCTACTTTAACGATAAACAATAGCACCATCAACAATAACTTAGCATCGTATGGCTCAGGCATCAGCAATGATGGTATTGCAACGGTAATTAACAGTACTATTAGCAGCAATGAAGCAGCAGATTATGGGGGTGGTATTTATAATCAAGGTATCCTGGCTGTAGTTAACAGTACCATCCTCAAAAACTCTAGTAATTTAGGAGGGGGTGGCGGCATCTACAACACCCAAGAAGGAACTGCTACTATTAAAAACAGTATTATTGCCGGGAATTTTGACAATCCCAGCAATGTCTCAGCTAATGCTACTTCTTCTGATGTTGCGGGAAGTTTTATCACTAATAGATTTAACTTGATTGGGAATTTGAGTGGTAGTACAGGCTTTAACAGCAGTGAACAGCTAAACGTTCCGCTTACCGACGTGCTGGATACCATCTTGCGAGATAACGGCGGTGCAACCAAAACCCATGCCCTCGTCGTTGGTAGTCTAGCCATTAACGCCGGACTGAATGCAGATATCCCGGCTGATACTACAGACAGGGATGGTAACGGCAACGTTACTGAATTCATCCCCTACGATCAACGTGGTGCTGGCTTTAATCGGATTTTTAACTTTACAGTTGACATTGGGGCTTACGAGCTACAAGCGTATGTGATTGATGGCACTAATAATGACGACACTCTTTTTGGCACTAATAACAACGACATCATCACTGGCTTACGTGGCAGAGATATATTAATTGGCAACGGTGGTGCAGACTCATTTGTCTACTCCCGTATCCAGGACTTAGGCGATACCATTACTGATTTTGAGTCTAGTACTGATCAGATTGTTTTACGCAAACTGTTCGGAAATTTAAATCTCAGCAATTTGGATTATACCAGTGCGATCGCTGGCGGCTACTTACAATTTGCTCCCCAAGGCAGTAATACTGTGGTCTTGATTGACCCAGATGGTACTGCGGGTTCTGGTCGAGCCGTGAAGTTAGTTACTGTTGAGAATGTTTCTACCTCTGCATTAAACAAATCAGTTAACTTTGCCTTTTAATCTTACCCTCCCCTGGTACGCTTGCATGAACGTAAGTGAAAAAATAATGTTACGTCAGTAAAAAAACTGCTCTGGTATTTGTACCAGAGCAGTTTTGAGTAGTGGAGATTAAATAACGGGACTTTTAGGCTGTCGTCCCTGACTTTACATATAGTAGATTCGGTATGTAATGGGATACAGCTATAGTTTTAAACTTTCCGGACAGGTGGCAAAAAATTTTGAACCTGGCATCATATAACGGCAGTAGCCTAATGCAATACCTTCGGCTGAATGTGTGACAACCATTGGTTTACATTCGTCACTCTGCGGCCTTGAGGGGGGACAAAAAGAGCTAGGATGCAGATAAAATAAGCCTCATAGCCCTTTCTCCTTGTTGATAATACTTACGCTTATTAGGAGCTAGTCTCATTAACTCAGCCACCAAGTCATAAGAATTTTCCATGAAATCGACCCAGTTAGATCCCTTCGGGTTCGCAGTCGCCTGCGGAGGGAAACCCTCCCGCAGCGCTGTCTCACCATATAATCCAATATAAAAACTACTATGACGGCGAACTGTGCGCCCAGATTCTTTTATTCGGCCGACATATTTTTGGACACCCATACGTTTAATTTTTTGACCAGATATAGTTGCAGCCGTATATGCGAGTGAGATTAATAATATTAGAGAAATTAAGCGTTGACCTGATACATTAGTATCTTCTAAGTTATATCCACCGCTCTTAAAATCTCTAAACATCTCTTCAATATCAAAACGTTGTTTATAAGCCTTAATAGCCGAATCTAAGCTATCTAAATTAGTTAGGATAAACCAGCCCTCCTCCGGCGCAACTCCAAAACGTTTACGTTTCCATTTACTAGCAAGATTAAAGCTAATAAATCCTGTAGACTTTGTATATTTAATACCTTGATAAAAGAAAGAAAGTCCAGGTGCTAAACCTGAATTTTTTAATTGCAACCAAATTTCCGGTTCTATTTCTATAAATGCATCTTTTTTTAAGCGCAAACAGAAATATACTTTCTGCTCTGTCAGCCAATTAGCCAGCTTTATAGAACAAAATTCACGGTCTCCTAACACTACAGTTTTATAATTATTAAAAAGCGGCAATGCTTTTTTGAATACTGCTTCTTGTTCATCAAAATTGCTTGAACCCAATTTGTCTAATAGCTTAAAATATATTGGAATAGACCTTTTATCCCAAACCACACTAATCATTAACAGATTAATACACCCCCAGTTAGTCCGGTCAATTACTAAATAAATAACTTCATTTAAGGGGAAATATATTTCTAACCAGCTTTTAATAATTGGGAACCAAATTTCTTCAACATTGATGTAATTTAAAGATAAAAATCGCTGAATTCTTTTCCTTCTACTTTCAAATAGTATTGGTATGGGTAAAGCAGTTGCTAGCGCCTCAAGGCTAACAGTTTTAATAGATTGTAATAAATAGATGAGGAGTTTTAGTAATAAGTATTCAGTACGTCCAAGTGATCGCTTGAGGTGTGTCTCGTAGAATTCAGGTAATATTATCATTAAATAGAACTTATTGCGAATGAATGCTCTTTTTGTTTTACCACAAATTGCTATACTCTTTGCCCTGTACCTATTTCAGGGTATATTGTCCCCCCTCAAGCTCTGCGGCATACCATCATCGAAGAGAATAACTCCACACAGGGGCGATCGCTCTGCTTGTAAAGTGCGCTATTCATCCAGCGATAGCCTGTTTGATGAATCCGGTTGAATAAGTGATCGCTCGACTTCAGGTAGCAGCACGTGGCCTGAAATAGTACATATACATCTGTAATCAGCGAAAATTATCCTAAAATGGTGGTTAGAGTCAGTGCAATGTTATGAACCACCATATCTGTACCTTAGACGCGACGAAGGAATCGTTAGCCATCGACTCAATCGACTACATCGTTGAGTGTCTGGAAGCGTGTGAGAATTTCGCTCCGGCTGGCGGATTTACGAGAGATATTTCCCAGGCAAACGCTGAAGGTCGCTAGTGTCAAAGTGAGTGCTAACCAGAGGGAGAGAATTATCATGAGGGTTGCAGCAGTTGAACCAGTCTCAAGCTGCTTAACTAGACACCATCAGTCAGATTTTGGGAACCAATGGTTCCCATTTGCCGGACAAGCGCATCACCCGCAAGGTTGCAATCGCGGGCTGTAGAGGGCGGTTGTGGCAAGGGTAGGGGAGAAGCGATCGCCTTCATGCAAAAGCTAGAGCTTATCGCTCATGGTAAACGCACTCTCACAAAAATACTCTACCAAGTTATTCACTTAGCAGAGTATATAATAACCAATGCTTGATTTATCAACATTTAGCTTATCCCTGTTTTGTCACTTCCGGAAAACAATAATCGTAGCGAAACGCTGGAACTTTTATTTAATTAAGTTTTGAGCTTTTCTTTTCTAATAGAAACTAAAATTTGTAGCCAAAAACCCAAAAGTAAAGCTCAAAAAGACTTTCAGGCACTAGTTTCTCCCCAAATGACAGACGATACCTGCGGCGGGCGGGTACGTCGTGAGCCGCTGAAGTTAAACTCGCCGTTAACCCGTTTGGCTTGTTTTGACCAGATGCAATTTTCTTCTTAACAAGTTAAGAGTAAAGATTATTTCATTTGACAGGAAACGCCTCTTTCAACAATGAAATAGAGCCATCAGCAATAAACCGCACACCAATTGCTAGGATGAAAAAACCAAAAACTCGATTTAAGGCTCCTACACCATTTTTTCCTAATCTCTTAATCAGTGGTTCTCCTAAGACAAGGCACAAGTAAAGGCTTATCCCGATTAAAACTATTCCCATCAAAGATTCTAGATACTCTACCCAATGATTAAAGCTAATCGATAAACTCGTTACTACCCCAATTGCTCCAGGGCCGCTGATCAACGGCACTGCCATTGGTGTAAAAGAAATATCCTCTTTCTCCATAGCCTCATCATTTTCTGATGCAGTTAGTCGTTGACGAACTGTAACCATTTCCCACGCTGTATGGGCAACCAGTAATCCTCCTGCTAGCCTCAACACATTTAGTGAAATTCCAAAAAATTCTAGTATCCATCTGCCAGCTACTAAAAACACAGCTAAAATTAAAACTACATTTGTGGCAGTTTGTTTCGCCTGCTGATGACGCCCAAATGATGTTTCCGTTGCTGTTAAGCTGTAAAAAACCGGAACTGCACCTATTGGATTAGCGATTGGGAAAAGAGCCACGAAGGTTGCTAATGTATTTGAAATTAACGACATTATTAATATTTAGATATCTGAGTTCCCTAGAACCAGAGTTTAGCAGACAGTTGAGGTGCGGTTGTACCCACCTTACTGCTTTGGCGTAACTTCCAAAGACCACCAAAGCAACTATAGATAAAGTAATGAGTACTTACAATCACAGTACCCTTACCCTTACTTAAGTCAAATCTACTACGCCCGCATTTGACCATCCCTGAACTACTGGGTAGAGTTAAGAGCTACGACTATCTGACTCCCGGATGGGAAAATGTAAAAGCGAGCGCAGATGTGGCAATCGGAACTTCAGTATAAGTCTACAATCTCGCTTCCCGCCAGTGGCAACCGGGAGTAGTGAAGGACTACTGGAAGGGGGGTTTCTGGAGGTGCGCTGTGGGGGGCGGAGGCAGAAGGTGTTCAGTGGAGAGTGTGTGGCGGTGTTTGATGGGGTAGGTGCGGACAAAAGTGTACCATGACCTCTTCAAATCAAGTCAAACTCCTCAACCAAGTGAATATTTGCTACTTGTTTTATACCTAATGAGAGATTGTTTTATTTAATTTTTTATCATAGGATTTATTCCGTTAGAGTGTCTTTATATACATTTAATTGCCAAGCTGTTTCAGCAAGGTCTTAAATAGTTCTTAGTTAGCTTGTATTTATTAATCCGTGTGTTCCTGATTCTCAAGGCGTTCTAATTATCTTTCTTTAGATGCTAGGGATGGCTTTTTTCGAGTCATATTTACCAAGAAAAAACGGAGTCACATAATTCATGGCTACATTTAACGTTACCAACACCAATGATAGCGGTACTGGTTCACTACGGCAGGCAATACTAAATGCTAATGCTCTAACAGGGAAAGACTTGCTCAATTTTAATGGCGTGTTTGCTGACTCCATTGCTGATACCATCACCCTTGGTGGTAGTAGTCTTACTATTACAGATGACCTGACCATTAACGGCACAGGTGCAAATTTGCTTACTGTTAGCGGTAATAATAACAGTCGTGTTTTTGAGATCAATAGTGGCACAACGGCAGAGATTGTTGGACTGACTATTGCCAATGGCTATATTTTTGAAGATTTTCCTGGGGGTGCTGGTATTCTTAATTCTGGCACTTTAACGTTGAGCAATAGTATTGTCAACGGTAACATAGCAGAGTCTGCAAGTGGTGGTGGCATTTTCAACTCTGGCACTCTCAAGTTAAGCGATACTACCATCAGCAACAACAGGTCACAAGGATACTACGGTGCTGGAGGCATTTACAATAGTGGCACTTTGATAGTGGATAACAGTAACATCAAGTCCAACTCAGGTGGTGAGTTTATTGGTAGCGATGGCAGTGGCGGTATCTTCAACTCTGGGACTGCAACGTTAAACAACAGTACTATCAGTAACAACGGAGCTAGGTTCGGCGGTGGCATCTACAATGCCTCTGGTACGTTGACTATAAACAAAAGCACTGTTAATGGCAACGGTGCTGAGTTCGCTGCTGGTATCTTGAATGATGGTATTTTAACACTAAGCGATAGTACTATCAGCGACAACTCAGCAGATGGAACCGGCGGCGGTATCAGTAATGGTGGTACATTGACGATAATCAACAGCACTCTCAGCGATAACTCAGCAACTGCTGAGGGCGGCGGGATCATTAATGGTGGTACATTGACGATAATCAACAGCACTCTCAGCGGCAACTCAGCAAATCTTGGCGCTGGTATTTATAATTTCCAAGGTCTTCTGACAGTGAGTAACAGCACAATTACTCTCAACAACCCTTCTATTTATGAATCTGAAGCAATAGGTGGTGGTGGCATATACATTGAGGATGGCACTATCACGGTTAATAACAGCATTATTGCTGGCAACTTTTACACTCCTGACAATGGGACAATTAACGTTACTAACCCCGACGTAGTAGGCGACTTCATCAGTAACGGCTACAACCTAATTGGTAACCTCAATGGTTCTACAGGCTTCAATACTAGCGAACAGTTAACCGTTCCCATAACAGAGGTGCTGGATCTGACGCTGCGCGATAATGGCGGTGCAACTAAAACTCATGCACTCGTCACTGGTAGCAAAGCTATCAATGCTGGGAATAATGCAGATATCCCGGCTGACATCATAGATATAGACAGCGACGGCAACACCACTGAACCTGTTCCTTATGACCAACGTGGAAGAGGTTTTGTACGAGTCTCTGGTGGTCGAGTAGACATCGGTGCTTATGAGGCACAAGTCAATGTCATTAATGGTACTTCTAAAGCAGATACTCTCATCGGTACTAGTAATGACGATATTATTACTGGCTTCAAGGGGAGAGATACCTTCACTGGTGGTAGTGGTGCTGACGCGTTTACTTATACCAGCATTCAGGATGCAGGTGATACTATCACAGACTTTCAATCTAGTACAGATAAGATTGTGCTGCGTCAACTTTTCCAAAGTTTTAATCTGCCTAGTTTGAACTATACGAATGCCATCGCCAAGGGTTACTTACAGTTTGCTTCTCAAGGCAGTAACACTGTTGTCTTGATTGACCCAGACGGTACTGCTGGCAAGGGTCGAGCCGTGAAGTTAGTTACTGTTGAGAATGTCTCTACCTCTGCATTAAACAAATCAGTTAACTTTGCCTTTTAATCTCACCCTCCCCTGCTACACTTGCGTCAACGTAGGTGAACTACTAGTGAGTCAAATGTCATAAATGAGGCTATGCTAAAATCGGCAAAGCCTTTTCAGGATAAGATTTTCCTGTTTTTCACAATGGCTATGACCACGCCACTTGACCCACTAGTGTTACATCAGTGAAAAAATTGCCCTGGGCTACTAGGGCAATGCTTTACTTGGAAGATTAAATAACGGGACTTTTAAGCGTTGTCCCTTGGTTTACATATAATTCGTTTGGTATGTAATATTCTTCAGCTAGAGCTTTGTGTTTTATGCAAAAGTAACGAAAACTCTTGAAACTGCCGTCACACAAGAGTCAAGTGCCAGTATCAACACCATCACCCATGTAACCCAGCCAGATACGTGGCAACCAATGGTTTACATTTGCCCTTCTGCGGCATACCATCACCGTCCCGAATAACTCCACGCAGGGACAATTGTGCGATCGCCTTTATGCTTAAGCTTCTCTTCTCTACGAGAGGCTGCGCCAACGAGACGCTTCGCGAACGCTTATCGCTCCCAAGAGTAAAGTGCGCTATTCATCCAGCGATAGCCTGTTTGATGAATCCGGTTGAATAAGTGATCGCTCGACTTCAGGTAGCAGCACGTGGCCTGAAATAGTACATATACATCTGTAATCAGCGAAAATTATCCTAAAATGGTGGTTAGAGTCAGTGCAATGTTATGAACCACCATATCTGTACCTTAGACGCGACGAAGGAATCGTTAGCCATCGACTCAATCGACTACATCGTTGAGTGTCTGGAAGCGTGTGAGAATTTCGCTCCGGCTGGCGGATTTACGAGAGATATTTCCCAGGCAAACGCTGAAGGTCGCTAGTGTCAAAGTGAGTGCTAACCAGAGGGAGAGAATTATCATGAGGGTTGCAGCAGTTGAACCAGTCTCAAGCAGCGTAAAAGGAATTCACTGCTTTTCCTAACTTTTTGGTTTTAGAGGTAGAACAGTGTATTTCTTACAGAAGTACTTTCAAAACCTCAAAGAATGCTCTAGGCAAGCTTTTCAGGAGTATTCCTAAAAAGTCTTGAGGCAATAGAATATGTTTGAAACTTATTCAATTACAGCGCTCACTCTAATTGAAGAAGTCAGAAGCCAGAATTGGTGAATTTAGCAATTTCACTTTTGCTGTTTCTAATCGTGAGTGCTATCTTTATATCGCCCAATTAGGTAAGCTGACAGAATGAAGACACTTTCTTGGCACTCCCCTATATTGAAGATACTCACTCAGAGGTTAGGCTTGTGCCTGAACAACAACTTCTACGCATGGATAGGTTTGTTTACCAAAGCATAACAAACTCAGATGACTACTCGTCTGAGTAAGGTGATTAACTAAGTAGATATTAGATTGCTGGCTTCTAACTTTAATTGTAGACAAGCTCATTTTTAGTTACGCTCACACATCCCGGAGAATGTTATGAAACTAACAAAGCAAAATCTAGCTGAACGTACAGAGCATATCTATGATGTGATTGTAGTTGGTGGTGGAGCAGGCGGTTTATCTGCTGGGATTTATCTACAACGGTACCTTCTGTCCAGTTTAATTATTGACAAAGGCAAAGCCCGTTCCTTCTGGATGCAAGAACTGCACAACTATCTTGGCTTGCCACCTGATACACCAGGGCGCTCGCTTCTGCGACAAGGCAAAGAACACTATCTTTCCTTGGGTGGGGATATGCTCGATGGTGTTGTCGAGCACATTGTGGATGAGGGCGAAACCTTTGTAGTCAAGGTCAAAATCGGTCGGCAAGACAGTATTTTTCAAACATTTCGCACTAAGTACTTAATTGCTGCTAGTGGCATCATTGATTACTTACCCAACTTAGACAATATGCGAAATGTATATGACTATGCTGGGTATAACCTACACGTCTGTCTGATTTGTGATGGCTATGAAATGGCAGATAAACAAGTCGGAGTATTTGCTAACACCGAGAGCAACGCAGAAGTGATTTTTTCATTAGGTTGGTTTACTCCCCACATCACCTTGTTCACCCAAGGATTTTTTGAGATTAGCCAGGAGTTACGGCAGAAATTACAGGGGCATGGCTATCAAGTCGTCGAAATGCCGATTAAGCAATTCCTGGGTGAAGACCATCACATAAACGGTGTGGAACTCGAAGATGGCACTGTCATCGGGCTAGAGGCTGGATTAATTTCAATGGGGTCGAAGTATCACGCTGATTATCTGGATAAATTCAATCTGGAAAAGCAGGGTGGAAACTTAGTCACTGATAAGATGGCAAGGACTTCACATCCCCGTATCTTTGCGATTGGTGATCTCAAGGTTGGATTAAATCAAGTTGTAATTGCCGCAGCAGATGGAGCATTAGCTGCTACTCAAGTCTGGCGAGATTTGCGCCGAGTTCTCAAAGCTAAACCTCAACTAAATATACCTCAAGGAGCGCACAAATAGTCAGCAACTCACACAAAGCGCCTCAATGCCGAAAGCTTACCCCTTGATGACAAAACCCCGGAATGAATTACGTAAACAATTATAAAGTGCTTGCTCATAAGCATTTCTGCTTTTCAAGCGTGCCATTCGTCTTTGGGACAACAAAAGTGACGGCGTACCCACCCGCCTTTAGCATCGCGCTGTAAGAGCAAATCAACTTCCCGTTTTCACACAAATTCCTAAGTGAATACGGAGCAAGCTTACTCGCCAAATCGAATTTCCTGTTCAAAGTCTTCTAGGCTTTTCTGACGTTTCTTTGTAGGTGCAGACCCTGCCCAGTTCACTATCCCCGATTTCTGCCATATTAATGCACATTGATGCAGCAAGAATTTTTCTATACTGGCATTCGTCACCAGATGAATGTTGCCCGATAAGCTAAAAGTGTAATCAGTATTCTCTAGAAAACCCAGAGGCTGAAGAAATGCTATAACCTGTATAATTTCTTGACTTCTAGACCTTAAAATTATCTCTCTTCTCTTACTCTTTGGGTTACTTGACTTTACAGACAGACTCTTGTTTTTATCTTTTGACTGGCTCATGGGCAATTCTCATAAAGACATTTTCATTTACTACTTACACATCACAGAGTAAGGCACAAAGGTCAACCCGCAAGCTTTCACTTTCATTATCTTTTTGCCGACCAGTGGTCGGCAAATATTTGTCAATATGGGAGTAGACAACTTCATAGCTATAGTTAAACCTATATCTACAACAGGCTAGACTTACACGTTCCCTTGCTAGTAATCTGCACCCATACAACAAACGGCAAGATGTGCGAGGATTTGGTTCTAACTTACTGTATTCTGGGATATCCTACCTTGTGTAACCCGAATGAATTCTATAGAAATGCGCCGACTCATCAAAAAAATTGAAAAACCAGTGCGTAAGCGAACAGAAGTAATACCACCACCAGAAGACGAAATTGTTCAACCTGAAATTCAAGTTCCTCAACCTCTAGCTGAGTTAGAACCAGTAGTTGAAGAACCCACATCACCCGCATACATTGAACTACCTGAATCTGCTGCATACATCCCCGAATATCGTCCTCTGCGCTCTGTGGGCAACTCTGGCTGGCAAGTGTCTGATGTCTGGCGCGATATCCGCGTGGATGACTTTTGCAGATGAGTCGAAATTAAATTACACACTAAAATTAAGTAATTAGCTCTAACAAACAGTAGAGCTATAATTTTTATTTATCCTATGTAAAATAATAATATGTAGTAAGTTTTCATCTATACACAGCAAGCTTGATGACAGTTTTTTGTAGCAAAAACGTAGTAAGTTCAAATGAAGGTGCGCCTTAAATTTTTGGGAAAGCATTTGTATTTATATAGTATAAATAATTACTAAAAACAGAAATATGCTTTCACTGCCTAAACAACGCGATGCCATTCGCATTCGCGTTCGCGTTCGCGTTCGCGAAGCGTCTCGTAGAGAAGCGTCTCGTAGAGAAGCGTCTCGCTTGTTTTGCATTATTAAATCTGGGCAATTCCTTACAACCTGATACTACGATTTTCATAGCCCAACTGACTCAAACAGCATTTTCGCTGTGGTGAAGTATTTGCTAGGCAATTGCAGCTAAATCATGGTCTATGGCTCTCATTCCTAAACTCGCACGAACTTCGCTCATCTGTACATTCCAAAATTGATCCCACTTTTGGGCTATTAGTTTACCAGGAGTCTGAGAACCAAGCTTATAGCCACGAGCTATTTCTATCATTAAATCATTGAACTTTGTTGGTTGATAGAGACTGATTTTGACCATACTAAAACTTACTAACATCACACTAATTGGAATTCGAGTCTGAGCTAAGACAAATGCTTGTAGTCCAATTTCTCCAATACCATCAGTATCTAATCCAGTGACTACATGATAAATATCATGGGTAGAACGCCACAGCATTTTGAGATAGGAAATATCATCAACTACCGGAACTTGTTTGTAAAAATAAGGATCGAAACCTCTAGCTTTCATCTCTGTGGCGTAAATCTGCCCTAAAGTTCCTTCTGGGAGTTTGGCTAAATCATCTAAATTCAAAGGTGCAGGCAGCCAGCGTTCTTGAAATAAAGCGTTTACTTCTGGAATTTTTTTTAGTTCATCAACTGCTAACTGTGCCATTTCTGTTTGATCAAGAGCATCCTCAAACTCAAATACTAGATCAGTATTACCATTTATGGGTTTTAGGCTACTAGCAGTTAAAAATTCTATGTAGGCGAGGAGTCCTTTATCATTATTGTAGTTAATTACATTATTCATAATGATTTTATCCGTTTAAAATTTATACCACAAGTCTAGAGGAGAATTTATCCCTCAATTTATGGCAAGCTTATTACAATTTTCATGAATCCTCAGAGGTATTTATGGCAATTTTGGCTCTTAATTTTTACTTGATAAATGAGCTTCAACTCGTTATCTTTATTTTGATAGTTGGTCAAGTCTGCTCAACTTTATGAGCCACAATCCGGAATCAGATTTTCATTCCAAGATAAGCTGAAAATTTATCTGATTTTTGAGAATAATCACAATTTCATGTAGTAATACATGGAAATTCTACCTGATTCTGACTTTTACCGTTAAGCCTTGAAAGACTTGCTGCGAAGGGTTTAAGAAGCAGCACAGCAAATACAGTACAGTAATTGAAATCGGGTGCTAAAGATAACAAGCAATGCTGGACTGGTGGGAGAAAATTTTGCGACCTTAGACATCGAATTTCGACCTTACAAGGATTAGTCCAGGACATTTAGCGATAGCCGTTCGCGCTAGCGTCTCCTTTGGAGAAGGCTTAAGCTTTGCTTATCGCAGTTATTGTTCGCCTTGGTCTCCGACAGGAGAAGGCATTGCTGAGTGAATACCAAACTTCCGAGCTTCATAACTAGCAGCTGCAACTACGCCTCGCTGATTCGGGCTGCCACCGACTACTAACGGTTTACCTCGGTAGCTAGGGTTGTCCCGCTGTTCCACCGATGCGTAAAAAGGAAATACGTATTACCCGTAAGGGTAATATTCTTTTCAAGAATATAGCGCTATATATTGAAAATCCTTTGCTCTTGAGAACTGCTATAACTAATGTTATTTTTCCAAAATAGCGCGAGAAAAAATTAATATTCGATACTGCAAGCCTACTAATTGTTGTGTAAACTTGTCTAACTGAGGCGTTCTCTTATCGACTTCTTTGCGTTGGCTTTACGGGTATACATTGGTCATAAAATTGCTTGTCTTCGTTTATTCTTCTTTGTTCACCTGAATTCTTACTAAGCGGTAAACAGCCAAAATTTTTGGCTTAGCTTAAATGTGTTTATTTCTACGTTGCAGGAGTAAAAAACGCCTATTTCAAAAGCTTACGTTTGTACAAAACCCAAATTCAGATGTAACTTTATAAAACTTAATTTTATTTTAAAATTAATAAAACATTTTAGCCGTAAGTATTATATAGTTTGATTAAATTATTAAGTTAATCCTAGTAACCTATGGTGTTAAATTCTCCAACTTATATTGATGATTCTGGCTTAGTCCTCAATGATAGTAGCAATACTCAGTTACCAGAATCTAGTAATGATACTTCTACATCAGCCATCAACAATAATTCTTTAGAAAGTATTAATACTTCTTCCCCTAGTGTTTCTGCACAACCTAATATTGACGCTAATTCAACACCAAAAAATCAAATTTCTCTGGCTGACACGCAGATTGCAGAATTAAAGCAGATTACAAATAATTTAACAACGAACTTTCCAGAAGGATACCGTTACATTTATAAAATTATCAAAGACAATTCTAATGTTAGTGATAAAACACAATATTGGTTCAGCAAAGCACCAGAAATCAATTCTAACGATCCCAACAGTTCCGGTAATATTTATATTCGTTCAGTAACAGCTAATGGATTAATTTATGACGGCAAGTCACCTGAAAACATTCAAGCCATATCCGACAGTATTGCCAGGGCAGTTTTATCTGATATTGTTGCCCAAAGCGGAATTCCAGAATTTGGTTTAATGCTGAGTAGAGATATCGAAAACTCGCTCGCAGTCGGTGGGCAAACAATAGGTGGTTGGGGAGGAGCATTTTACTATTGGAACGCTCCGCTATCTGATGGCCGCACAGTTGGCCAAACAATTTTACAAGACCCGAATGAATATGAAAAATTTCTGACACTCAATAGCAAAGCGATCTCTGATGCTCGTAGTAAAACCCCATTTTGGGAAGCGCTCGAAACAGCAGTGGGTGCAGAAGCTCCTTTATCTGTCAAACAAGAAATTTTTACACGCTGGTTATCTGGAAATTATACTGGAAATCCTAATTTGGTAAATGGTTGGTTTTATAGCCCATCTGAGCAAAAGTGGTTTTTACAGCCCATAAGTTCAGACATACTACCTTCTTTTACTATCGAAGCAGATCCAGATACGGCAAATAGGCTTAATCAAATTCGAGATATTCGCCTTCAGCATGGAGGAAAGATATCGAGTCTTGAGCCAACTATCATTGATAATCCTGATGGAAGCACCACATTTGCTTTTACAGACACTTCTGAAATTGAAGATTGGTCAACTATCAACCTATCGTTTGATGTAGAAGATAGACCACAAAAAGTACTTCTTACCTTGAATGACAACACTGTTACAGATGTAGTTTATGATACTGATAATAGTGAAGAGTGGAATAGTTACTCGGTCGAATATAATGCTTTAGGTCAGGTAAGTGAGCAAACTGTTGAGCGAGACGATGGCTCGACTTACAGCATTACTTTTACCTCAACAGATATTACCGATCCCTCTAATCCCCGCCAATATCAACTACCTGGACAGTCGTTGACAACTACACTTGATTCTCTCAATTTTATTAAAGCAATCCAGAATGGACAACCTACATCCATAGCAATTTCTGGACTGAGTATAGCTACCAAACTTTCCCCCGACAATGCACTTCTAATAGGTGCTTCTGCGGCTAGTGGTGCAATTATCAATCTCATCAATCTGGAAAATTTGCTCCGCAATGGCGATAAAGTAGCTGCAATTACCACGGGTACACAAATTGTTTCTTATGCAGCTAATCTATATAAAGAATACTTGATAGCTCAGTATGGAGGTGATGGTATTGCAGCACTGGCTGATAATATTGATTTCTGGAACTTTGCAGATGATGTTGACAAGACCATACCTTATATTAGTATCTTTAATAGTCTCTATCACGAAGATTATTTCAATGCTGCTCTTGGTGTCCTGTCTCTCATCCCTGCATTTCAACCATTTGTTATCGGGGTGGAAATTGTTGAAATTATAGTCGATCTCTTCAGCGATCCACCAGAGCCTTGGGGTGATAGCAATTTTATTTGGCAAGGTAACCAAATTGGGCTTTCAATTGTAGGTGATCATGGTGGCGATGAATCCGTACAGAATGTAGCCAATCAACTTCTTACTGCTCTCAATAAAATAGTTTCAGATGCTCAGAGTAGCTCTCCAAATTTCCAACTTGGGCTAATTGCCAATCGAATTCCAGGATTATCTCTAAGAAATGGCTCATTCATTTTACATGAAATCGATTTGATTAGTGGGCAAGCTAAAGATATTTACTATGATCGCGATGGATATTCCAATGCTGTAATAGGAAGCTCCCAATATTTCACCAATCTCGGTCAAGATTATACAATTGCCACTTTCAAGCGCGGAGCGATCGCACCACAATGGGAAGTAGACACTGCTAGGCTACAGACAGAAATCGGTAGCTATAATGCCGGATTGACTGAAGAAGAACGAGCAGCCAAAAATGGCAAGTTGCCTCCGGCATTAACTTCTAATGCTACTACTGAGTCTTTCAAACCGATTATCTTAGATTTGAATGGTGATGGAGTAGGAATAGTTGATCGAGATCACAGCAACGTTGCTTTTGATGTAGATGACAGTGGTTTTATCAAACAAACGGGTTGGATAGATAAAAATGATGGTTTCTTAGTACTTGATCGGAACTTCGATGGCGATGTCACCTCTGGCAAAGAGCTATTCTCCAATATTGAAGTCGCAGTAGATGTTCGTGGTTTAGCAAGCCTAGATTGGGTGGATGCTAATGCCGATAGTCAAATCACCGCAGCAGATCCAGTTTACAATCAGCTACGGGTTTGGCACGATGCTAATAGTAATGGAGTTACTGATCAAGATGAAACCAAGACTTTAGCAGAACTTGGGATTAGTTCAATCAACTATACAATTGGTAGTTATAACGTTAGCGATACAACACGCGAGATATCTTCTCCCGAACTCGCCGCAGATACTCAAGGTTCTCAGTTTCAGCTTGTTGAAAATGGTACCCTGATTACCAGTACCGATGGTCATGCTTCGCTGGTGGTAAATCATGTTGATGACTTATCTAATCTTCAGCCGAATAGTGACGGCGTGACGACATATGAAAATTTAGGTGTAGATATTTTTCTCGGTGATTTGCTCGCAAACGACATTACCTCATCTAATAAATTAACTATCACTGGTGTAGGTAATACGCGTCATGGCACAGCAGCTTTGCAAAATGGGATAGTACACTTCGTTCCAGAGATCGACTATTCCGGTACTGATGCCGGATTTGACTATTACACAAGCACTAATGATAACGCAGATTCCAGCACAACATTAGTTGCAGTGAACGTTATCCACCAAAACCGAGCGCCTGTAATTGATGGTGTAGTATACGATCAAGTACAAGTACAAGTTCCGTCTGATTCTGACTCTCAACAGTCTAATTTTTTACTACAAGATGACCCGTATAATGGACGAATCCTTGTACACGATATTGACGATGCCACCGAAAGTCTAACATTCTCGATTAAAAATCAGGCTCGGTACGGTTATGCTACCATTGACGAGCATATAGGGCATTTCAGTTTTTCGCCAAGTGCGGCACTGGGAATTCAAGATGCATTTGTTGTTGAGATTAAAGACCCACACGGTGCAGTAGCTGATCACACCTTCATTGTGTCCCTACCTATTCCAGTACCAAATGATACTGGTGGTGGCGATGCTCCTAGCGGCGACAGTCCTGGCACTGCTCCAGGCGACAGTCCTGGCACTGCTCCAGGCGACAGTCCCGGCACTGCTCCAGGCGACAGTCCTGGCACTGCTCCAGGCGATAGTCCTGGCACTGCTCCAGGCGATAGTCCTGGCACTGCTCCAGGCGACAGTCCCGGCACTGCTCCAGGCGACAGTCCCGGCACTGCTCCAGGCGACAGTCCCGGCACTGCTCCAGGTGATAGTGATGGTAGTGCTGGTACTGGTAGCAGTGGTGATGGCAGTGCTGGTGCTGGTAGCAGTGGTGATGGTAGTGCTGGTGCTGGTAGCAGTGGTGATGGCAGTGCTGGTGCTGGTAGCAGTGGTGATGGTGGTGCTGGTGCTGGTAGCAGTGGTGATGGTGGTGGCGGTGGCGGTGGCGATGGTGGTGGCGGTGGCGGTGGCGATGGTGGTGGCGGTGGCGGTGGCGATGGTGGTGGCGGTGGCGGTGGTGGCGACCCTATCGTCCTCGATCTATTAGGGACTGGCTTCCATCTTACTAATGCTCATACCTCTCAATCTTTCTTTAATATACTTGGTGACGGCTGGCGTCACCATACTGGCTGGGTTAGTTCTGGCAACGGCATCCTAGCTTACGATTACAATAGTGATCACATCATTAATCACAGGGGCGAAATCGCATTTATTGATTATAAGCCAGGAGCAAAAACCGATCTTGAAGGTTTATCTGCTTTTGACTTTAACGATGATGGGATATTTAGCAACCTCGACAACAAATGGAATCAGTTTGGAGTTTGGGTAGACAATAACAGTGATGCCGTGACTGATGCTGGCGAGTTTAAGACTTTAGATAGCTTAGGTATTAACTCTATTAACCTGACAAGTGACCATCAGCGTACAACTGTTAATGGTAATATAATTCATGGCGTAACTCAGGTTAAGCTGAAAGACGGACGGCAGATTAAAGCTGCTGATGTGAGTTTTCAGGTAACTAATCAAGTATTGCTGGTACATTCCGATGGTACTAGCGAAGTTTTCAACCTTCCCACCCATACCCCCACCCTATCATCAAAGAATCAGGAAAACGATTCGCTCACTGGTAGAGGTAATAATACCTTAGCAGGAAATTTTGAAGGCGATGTTCTGACAGGTAGTCTCAGTGCTGACCAGTTTATCTTTACAGATTTAAATCATGCTGTTGATCCCATCATTAATTCCACTTTGACCCAGAAAGACTTGATTCTAGTTTCTGCGACTGGTTTTGGTGGGGGGCTGACATCAGGACAGGTAATTAACTTTAATCAATTCGTTTTGGGTACTAAAGCTCAGAATCCAGTTGAGCGATTCATCTACAATTCAAATGATGGCTCTTTATGGTTTGATGTAGACGGGAGCGGAGCCACTCCCGCTGTGCAAATTGCAACTTTTAATAACAATCCTTTGCTTAATCACGAGCAAATATTTGTAACATATTGATTATCAGCTAAGACAATTTGCACAAAATTATGCCTTGAAAAAGAAACATAGACAGTTTTGGAAAAAGAAATTGGACAACTTGAAGCTTACAAGTGCTTGTTTTTAGTTAGAATCTCCCAAGCTGTTACCAGATATTGTCACAAGAAAGTAGACAGGTTGTCCAAAATCTTGTTTAAGTCACAGAATCTTTGGATTCTTTATAAGGAAAACCGCAATAAGGATAGAAACGGAATTTTAAAGACGTAATTGGTTCGTTACATTGAGCGCAACTATATCTGGGAATATCTTCTCCAGCAAGGAGGTAACGGGCGGTAGACAAGGAAGGATAACCTCGAATATTGGTGATTTACTCTGTTTAGAAAACATCTTTACATAAGATGTCTCTATTAATTGTTTTCTACTAAGCACTAGTTCAATCCTGTGTCGAAAAACGATTAATTTTCACTGCATTACATAATATCGTTGGTCTTTATCGTTATACTCACAACCTAATCCACTGGGGTCTTTCGATTTACTCCAGCTAATAAATTCACCTATACTTTTCGAGTTACTACGTACTTTCTTTAAAGTTTCAATATCTACCTTCAATTGATTTGCTAATTCAACTTCTGTATGTATTAGTTGCTTCGGCTTTGCCGTCGAGCCTCGCTGATAGTATGATTGCCGTTTTGAACCTTGCGTATTGATATAAGTCGCCAACTGGTTATACGCCGTCTCTAGTTTTTGTATGCGTTCGCTTAAAGTCGAAACTTGTTGCTCTAACTGTTTCACATCAGGGTTTTCTTGCTGCGATTGTTGCTGACTCGGATTAATGCCATAAGCATCATCAAGGCTATCAATTTCACTAATTAACGACTGCAATCCCTGAAGAATAGCACCTGTATGACCATCTCGGTGTAATCTCGATAGTTCTCTCACCGCTGATATCAAAGCAACTGGAACCCGAATCATTTTGCTTTTTAGCGGCTTTGTATCTTCCTTCTCCGGCTTTTTTGGCATAAGGATATCAGCGACGATATCAATATTTTAGGGGCTAATGGAAAACATTCGTTTTAGAATCTTTCGACTCCTTATAAGGAAAACCACAGTAGGGACAGAAACGGAATTTTAAAGACGTAATCGGTTCATTACATTGAGCGCAACTGTTACGTAACCCAGTCCCGCACAGAAAACAAAACTTAGAGCGCGGCAGCAACCAGATGTCTTCTGGCGGAGTACCAGCTTGCCAACACTGGGGGCAAAATCTTATCACATCTGACGTAACGACAGCAACACCGCGGACAACAGCATCGAGGTACTCCGGTGGAATCTGCAATGCAACCGCTAGCCCACGCTGACTTTTGCTATTGAGTTTAGTAGCTTGAGGGGGGACAAAATACCCTAAAATAGATGTATGGCAAGGAGTGTAGCAATTTATGGTAAAACAAAAAGAGCATTCATTCGCAATAAGCTCTATTTAATGATAATATTCCCTGAATTCTACGAGACACACCTCAAGCGAGAGCTTGGACGTACTGAATACTTATTACTAAAACTCCTCATTTATTTATTACAATCTATTAAAACTGTTAGCCTTGAGGCGCTAGCGACTGCTTTACCAATACCAATACTATTTGAAAGTAGAAGGAAAAGAATTCAGCGGTTTTTATCTTTAAACTACATTAATATTGAAGAGATTTGGTTCCCCATAGTTAAAAGTTGGCTAGAAATAAATTTTCCTTTAACTGAAGTTGTTTATGTAGTTATAGATCGGACTAATTGGGGATGCATTAATTTATTAATGATTAGTGTAGTTTGGGACAAGAGGTCTATACCAATATATTTTGAGCTATTAAATAAGTTGGGTTCAAGCAATTTTGATGAACAAGAGGCAGTATTTAAGAAAGCATTACCGATTTTCAAGGATTACAAAACTGTAGTGTTAGGAGACCGTGAATTTTGTTCGATAAAGCTGGCTAACTGGCTCACAGAGCAGAAAGTATATTTCTGTTTGCGCTTAAAAAAAGATGCATTTATAGAAATAGAACCAGAAATTTGGTTGCAATTAAGAGATTTGGGTTTGTCCCCTGGTCTTTCCTTCTTTTACCAAGGTATTAAATATACAAAATCTCAAGGGTTTGTTAGCTTTAATCTTGCTGCTAAATGGAAACGTAAACGTTTTGGAGTTGCGCCGGAGGAGGGTTGGTTTATTCTAACTAATTTAGATAGCCTAGATTCGGCTATTAAGGCTTATAAACAACGTTTTGATATTGAAGAGATGTTTAGAGATTTTAAGAGCGGTGGTTATAATTTAGAAGATACTAATGTATCAGGTCAACGCTTAATTTCCCTAATATTATTAATCTCACTTGCATATACGGCTGCAACAATATCTGGTCAAAAAATTAAACGCATGGGTGTTCAAAAATATGTCGGTCGAGTAAAAGAATCTGGGCGAACAGTTCGCCGTCATAGTAGTTTTTATATTGGATTATATGGGTCTAACTGGGTCGATTTCATGGAAAATTCTTATGAACTGGTGGCTGAGTTAATGACACTAGCTCCTAATAAGCGTAAGTATTATCAACAAGGAGAAAGGGCTATGAGGCTTATTCTATCTGCATCCTAGCCCTTTTTGTCCCCCCTCAAGGTCTACGGTCAAGACCCTGGATAATCAGCGCCATACGAAATCTGACCAGTGTTGCTTGAGAAAAAGGGGCATTTTCACAATCTATGCAATCAAGTACTAACTGCCAACGCCTGTCCATGCTCAATGCTTCAATTGCTTCGGCATCTGAAGCACCTGTATACGCTTGCAAAATGGTTACTAATGCTAACTGTGCTGGTGGTACTGGTGGATGCCCTTTTGGAGAATCTGCATACAGCTTGCTCAGTTCTTTTTGGAATTCCTCATCAAATAATTGATGGCGATATTGCCGTAAAAATGTAAACAGCTTTGCTCGTTTAATGCGCTTAACGATATTTTGCTCTGATACTGATAACTCTATCGGTGGATGCCAATTTCCTGGTCGCATACGTATATTCGTGGTTGCTCATTGCACATTTATTACACGAATTTACCCTAATTCAGTCCTCACCTCTCCTTGAGACTTTGTTAAATATCGCTCAAGCCTTCATTGCCGTTGTAAGCATTGGCTGGCAACCGTTTACTCTATTTTATCCTCCATTATTTACTTCACTCTCAGTTGATTTCTCTTCTGTTCCCCGATTACTGAATCGGTGTTCTAGTACTAAGGTTGATGCTAGCCAGAGGGAGAGAATTATTCTTTGGCTGCAACAGTTGAACCAGTCCCAAGCAGCGTAACTAGATAACATCAGTTATATTTTGTTAGCCGTTGCTTTCTATTCGCCAGTCAAGCGTTGCACCACCAAAGGGCAAAATTGCACCTTGAATTATTAACAGTGCGTTGGTGCTATAAATTTATTTCCCGGCTCAAAATTTTCGCAGTATCACCTCATATCATCGCCACTCACCTTGTAAAGTAAAAGCCGCCCAGACATTAGTCCGAGAATAATTGGGATTGGGACTGCGCCACATTTCTAATTGTGCAGCTCTCAGCGCTGCTACAGGTCGTAAATTATCTTTGAGCATTTTTGTGTAAAATTTTGTCATTAATTCTGCTGTTCCTTTATCGTCTACACTCCACAAACTGACAGCAACTCGTGGACTACCGGCATACATAAATCCTCTTGTCAATCCTACCAAACCTTCACCTTTTACTTGTTCTCCAAGTCCGGTTTCACAAGCGCTTAGCACCACTAATTCTGCTGGAAGGTTGAGGTTAAAAATATCTTGAAGTTGAAGAAAACCATCTTCAGCATTTCCTTTTGAATCTACCAAAGATAGCACTACACTAGAACACTTAGGATTGTTAGTATCGAAAAATCCGTGAGTTGCAAAGTGTACAATTTGGTATTGACTCATTTCTGGATTCGTTACGGTAGTGCGATTAGCATCAAAATCAAAAGCTGATTTGCTTGATGATTTGGGAACTAAACTCAAAATATTTGTGGCTTCTGTGTATGTGCCTTCAAGGCGAGGAAAGCTAAGATTTGAATCACAGCTATAACGCTTCAGTGCTGAAGCATTTAACTCAGTAGAGTTGGGATTTTTACCTCTATTTTGACCACCTGGAGCTACGTTTGGCTTTAAGCGATTATCATCTTTACTAAATACTGGATCTGCCAACACAGCTAATTTTTTTACAGCAATATTGCGGTTTTTAATTTCATTCCTCACCACCGCAATTGTAGAAGCCGAAGGCGCATTCACAATTTCATGTTCTACTAACAACGGTTGTAATTTTGTTGGTGTTGGATTTGGCAACGCTGCAAAGGGTATATATTGTAAAATTCCATCACCCACAATCAACAATCGCTTATTTCCTAATTCCTCCGCCACAGGCTGAAGCAACATTTGACTTAATTTAGTAGCAACTTTTTCAGGATTTTCAGCATTTTTTCCAGGTTGAACTGTAATTCCACCTCGTGAATATAATTCCCCACCGCCTTTGATATTTTGAGCAAACTTCTTAGCTGCCGTTTCAATATCTTCACCTTTGGGTAATTCATAACTTTTTATTTCTGTCTTTGTCACTAACCAAAGATAACTGTGTTCCTGTCCGAGGGAATATTGTAAAAGAATTGTGTTGTCATCAAGAACTAAGGATTGAATTTCTGCGAGTGTCAGGGGTTGGGGTTGAGTAATTGCTGCATAACCCGGACTTTTAGCGCGGATAGAAGCTAGGATTTGCTGATATTTCTCTGAAAGTTCCTCAATTTCTTTATTTAATTCATCTACTTGTTCTGGGGGTTTTTTACTTGATAAGAGTTCAATCCGGATTTTCCTTCTGGCATCAATTTGTTGTTGTAAACTACGTTCCTCTTCTAAGAGTTTTGGATCTACTCCTTTACGGATATCTGCATGGGCTTCTGTCAGAAGTTCTAGCAGACTGCGGGCGCGGGAGCGTTCGCTGGTGTTGAGAGCAAGAGCGTTGTATCCTTTTGATGGGTCTTGTTTGTGCAGTTCCATCAAAATGTCGATTTTCAGTTGATAATAATCTTGTACTGTGGCAAAAAAGGAAGTTTTTAAATCTTCACTAACGACTTCTTTGCGAATGTTTTCGATGATTTTGATTGCTTTATCTATTTCTGTGAAGGATTCTGGTAATTGGTTGTTTTGGCGTTGAAGTTTGGCGATATTGTAGAGACTTTGGGCTTGTTCAGCACTAAAGCCTATTTCCTTATACAGAGCAAGTTGTTCTTGATAGGCTTGTATAGCTTTATCTGGTTGTTTAAGGGCTACGTAAGCTTCAGCAGTTGGGGCGATCGCTCTTGCCTCTAAGTCCCTATAGCGAGATTCTCGTGCTGCTTTTCTGGCTTTTTGAGAGGATTCTAGAGCCTGGGAATAATTTCCTTGTTTAAGCTCAACTTGAGCGCGGATATTAAATGTAGCTGCTTCTGTGGCTGATTTATACTCATTAACCCCTAAATTACGAGATAAATTTAGAGTCTGGTTAGCAAAATTAATTGCTTGTTGAGAATTGCCCGCAGCAAGGTAAGTTCGACCAATACGCTCTAGTGATTGGGCTTCATAGTTACAATCTCCAGCTTTTTTGGATATTTCTAATGATTTCTGATAATAATTCAGAGCTCGTGGGTAATTTTGCGACTTGCGATAGACATCTCCAATGTTGCTCAGAGTACGGCTTTCATCGCTATGATCCCCGATAATTTGATCTAGGGATAATGCTTTTTCATAAACATTTAAACTCTCAGGATATGCGCCTAAAGACAAATAAAGATCACCAAGAGTCTCTAAAGTCTTAGCTTCTTCTGGACGATTTTTTATCTGACGTTGAATCTCTAAGGCTTGATTGAGTTTATCAATCGCTTCTTGTTTTTTACCTTGCTTATTTAAAATATTAGCAATATGCTTAAGTGTCTCTGCTTCTTCTGGCTTACCGCCCATTATTTGCCTCAGTTTTAGTGCTTGTCGATGAACTTCTAGGGCTTTTTGATATTCTCCAATTCTTGTATATACCAAATTACCAAGATTTGATAGAAACTCCGCTTCAGCCCTAAGAAGTTCTTGTGTGTGATATTTTTGAACTAGTTGTTTGTAGTATTCGATACTATTATTGGTAGCTGCGTCAGAATTTGGAGTTGCTGATTGCTTCGACGAATTCTCTAATTTCTCAATATTGGGAGTCTTTTTTATTGATGCTAATTTATCGGCACAAATTGAGCCATTTAACACGAGGTATATTACATCGTAATTGCCTGTATCTCTCTTCAATTCTGGATCGAGATTATTAGCCTGATTTAGGGAATCAAAGCCTTTGTTTGTTTCACCTAAACTGATGTAAAAAAAAGCAATATAATCGAGTATTTCAGCTTGTTTGAGGACATCACCTTTTTCTTTCCAGTATTCCAAAGCTTTGTTGTAATACTCAAGTGCTTTCTTTTTTTCGCCTAATTTGTCACTGTAAATCTGTCCAACCGTGGTGTAAACGATAGATGGTAAATCAACATTCTTAGGAGAGAGTAATGGAATTTGCAGACGGATATCAATCGCTTTTTGATATTCTCCCATTTGGTCGTAGATCAAGCTAAGTGAAGTAGTGGCTCCACCCTCACATTCCTTATCCCCTAAAGCTTGACAAATAAGTAGGGCTTTCTGAGCATATTCCAAAGCTTTGGGATATTCACCTCGAACCCAGTAGAATTTAGCAATTTGATCAAGAGTTGTGGCTTCTTTTTTGCGGTCTTTTGCTAAACGCCAATATTTTAGGGCTTCTTCAAATTTAGGAATGACTTGGGTTAAGAAGGGTGCTTTCTGTTTGCCTAATTGATAGGCTTCTGCTTCTGCTTTTTGGGCCGCAGCACGATTGCTATCTGGGGTGTTGGTTTGGGTTATTAGTTGAGAGGTTGAGGGTATTGGTTTGGGATAGGCGCTGACTGTTTCTGAACACAAGGATAGGCACAGCAACAGGATTAATCTTAGAGGATGTAGTTTGGTCATATTAGCGTTATGTAATTTATCTTTTAGGAATCTCTAACAATTACGAATTAGTTAAACTTATTCTGCTTCCCCAATAAGAGTAAAAGCCGCCCAATTAACAGGATTTGGACTCTTTTTCATCGTCGTCAACATTGCCTGCCGCAGTGCTTGCGCTTTATCAGGATTTTTTTGAAGATTTTGATAAAATTCCGTCATTAATAGTGCTGTGGGCGCATCTGGAACCGACCAAAGCGATACTAAGACACTGGGTACACCAGCACTAATTAAGGAACGAGATAAACCAATTACTCCATCCCCAGTTAGGCGTCCGCGTCCGGTGTCGCAAGCGCTTAAAACAACTAACTCGGCATTTAGCTTCAGGTCAAGGATTTCTGAGGCTGTTAATAAACCATCATCTTTACCGGATGGAGTCAAAGCAATACCGCTATTTAATCCTTGGATATCATCAAATAAACCGTGGGTTGCTAAATGAACAAATCGCGCTTGGGGTAAACGCTGCACTACAGTTGAAACTGTTGCTTTGTTGCCAACGAGAGGTTGAGTTTTGAGTAATTTGCTAATAGCGATCGCTTCAAGTTCTGCACCAGGTAAAGGAATTAATTGTTGCGGAGTTTCGCCGATTTTTGGTGCGATAAAAGGCATTGTTGGATTACCTACAATCAGCGTATCTTTCCCTTCTATGGGTTTTGTGCCGATTCGTTGTTTCTGTTTGTGGGTTAAGTCTAAAACTTGAATTGATGGTGATGTGAGAATAGTGTGTTTTTCAATCAGGTATTTACCGTCTGCGTCTTGTAATGCGGCGAAGGGGACTAGGAATAGAGAACTTTGAGGAATAAAAATAACTCTGTCATTAGAATTTTTGGGTAATAAGTCAGCGATAGGGTTGATTAATAATTCGTGTAGACGCTTTAAATTGTTTTTGGCTTTAGGTGCGTTGGGGTTGTAACTGACATTGATGCCACGAAAAGCTGTACCTCTTGCACCAATGGAGTTACGGCTGGTAATAACGAGCTTTGCAAGAGTTGTGTTTTCTTTTTGCCACAGGGGTTTGAGGTCAACATTGCGAAAAAAGGTGACTTCACCTGTGGGTTTAATTACCCAAATATAGAGTTCTGATTCATGAGTTTCTTGTTTACCCTGAATATTGAAATCATCATAAATAATTGAATATTCAACGAGGGTGGCGTTTTGCTCTTTGGCAATTTGTTGCAGCAGCGATATTTTAGGTTTTTCTGAGGACTGGTTGAAATTTTGGCTAGATAAGCGTGAAGTCAATAATTCAACAAATGCCCTAGAGCGTCCCCGCTCAGAAATTTCTAGAGCATCATTGGTTTTATTCTGAGCAATTAGGACTTGTTGTAATGTACGGTAAGTGAGAGCTTGTTCCTCAAAAATTGAGACTTTATAGCTATCATTTTTACCCAACTGTTCCCTGAGAGATTCCCAGACTTCAATTGCAGTGCGGAGGGTTCTTTCTGCTTCGGTAAGCTTGTCAGTTTCTTGGTAAGCAATTCCCAGATTGCCCAGAGATTGACCCTCGCCTAAACGGTTTCTGATTTCGCGTGCGATCGCCAATTTCTGCTGGTGATACTCAATGGCTTTGCTATAGTCTCCCAGAGCTTGGTAAGCAATTCCCAGATTGCCCAGAGATTGACCCTCGCCTAAACGGTTTCTGATTTCGCGTGCGATCATCAAACTCTGCTGCTGGTATTCAATGGCTTTGCTATAGTCTCCTAAAGCATAGTAAGCAAGTCCCAAATTGCCCAAAGCACCACCCTCACCTTGACGGTCTTTGATTTCACGTGTGATCGCCAAACTCTGCTGGTAGTATTCAATAGCTTTAGGGTAGTCTCGCAGAGCTTGGTAAGCAATTCCCAGATTGCCCAAAGCACCACCCTCACCTTGACGATCTTTGATTTCGCGTGCGATCATCAAACTCTGCTGCTGGTATTCAATAGCTTTAGGGTAGTCTCCTAGAGCTTGGTAAGCAATTCCCAGATTGCCCAGAGATTGTCCCTCCCCTAAACGGTCTTTGATTTGGCGTGTGATCGCCAATTTCTGCTGGTGGTACTCAATGGCCTTAGCATAGTCTCCTAAAGCATAGTAGGCAATTCCTAGATTGCCTAGAGCATTTCCCTCCCCTAAGTGGTTTTTAATTTCAAGAGCGATCACCAATCTTGAGGAGTGATACTCAATGGCTTTGCTATAGTCTCCCAGAGCTTGGTAAGCAATTCCCAGATTGCCCAGAGATTGACCCTCACCTTGACGGTTTTTGATTTCGCGTGCGATCGCCAAAGTTTGCTGCTGGTATTCAATAGCTTTAGGGTAGTCTCCTAGAGCATAGTAAGCAAGTCCCAGATTGCCCAGAGCATTACCCTCACCTTGACGGTTTTTGATTTCGCGTGCGATCGCCAAACTCTGCTGCTGATATTCAATCGCCTTGGTGTAGTCTCCTAGAGCATAGTAAGCAAGTCCCAGATTGCCCAGTGCATTACCCTCGCCTAAACGGTCTTTGATTTCTCGATATATAATTAGCGCCTGTTGCCAAGATTGTAATGCTGCTTCAAATTGACTGGTTTGAAATTCCTCCATACCTTGAGCTAAAAGTCTGTCTGCTTCTGCTTTGCCGTCGGCTGGTGTTTGCGCCAATACCTGCGATGCTTGGAATAATATTGACAAATTTGCGATGGGTTGTGAAACAGTCAAGATGAGAGTGATTAATACGGTTAAACTAAGTTTGCAATAACCCATAAATTTTAGAGTCAGGAGTAAAACAGGGAGTTTAAAAAGATATATCTCTCACCTGCCCAAGGATATGCAAATTCGATTCACTGTGCGAGAGTGAACAAAAGCGATAAACCTGACGGCATGGCTACGCTTACCGTCAACAGCTTGGTTTGTGAGAAAGGGCGGCTTATTACTGTGAGTGTATTGTAAATCAAGGTATCTCACCCGTTTGACAAGAAAATTTAGCGATCGCACGACATTGTTAACTTGTAAATGAGCGTAAACTGATAAATATATCTTTGCAATTGGAAGCAAAGGCGATATCCATTGCAACCGTGTTTCGAGAGAGCAGCGTACACGGCATTATAAATGATTAAATACAGATACTATACGAAGATTGAACTTTTTCAGGAGAAATATTAATGACCATTTCAATGTATCAAGCTTCAGTACCAGTGTTTATTCACACACTAACTAACCTTGTAGGTATTCTTGAAAAAGGTGCTACATATGCACAAACAAAAAAAATAGATCAGTATGTGTTGCCCAATAGTCGTCTATTTCCAGATATGTTTCCATTGTCAAGACAAGTACAAATTGCTTCTGACATAGCCAAGAGAGGTGCTGCACAATTAGCAGGGGCAGAAGCACCTAAGTTTGAGGACAATGAAACTACATTACCCGAACTTATTGACCGCGTTCACAAAACTATCTCTTATTTACACACATTTAAACCTGAACAAATAGATGGTTCGGAAGATAAAACAATTACCATTACGCAGGGTGACAAGAGTCTATCTTTTGAAGGAATGCCATTTCTCCTATATTTTGTTTTGCCAAACGTTTATTTCCATGTCACTACAACCTATGATATTCTCAGACACTCCGGCGTAGAGCTTGGCAAAAAAGACTTCCTAGGCAAGCGTTAACGCTCGGTAATATAAGAGTAAACTGATTTTCATTCTCCGTATCGGGTGAGCGTATAGCGGCTAAGTTGTTGTTGCATCGCCCGATAATTCTACGCCAAATCGAATTTCCTGTTCAAAGTCTTCCAGGCTTTTCTGACGTTTCTTTGTAGGCGCAGACCCTGCCCAGTTCACTATCCCCGATTTCTGCCACATTAATGCACGTTGATGCAGCTTAAACTGTTCTATACTGGCATTCGTCACCAGATGAATGTTGCCCGATAAGCTAAAAGTGTAATCAGTATTCTCTAGAAAACCCAGAGGCTGAAGAAATGCTATAACCTGTATAATTTCTTGACTTCTAGACCTTAAAATTATCTCTCTTCTCTTACTCTTTGGGTTACTTGACTTTACAGATAGACTCTTGTTTTTATCTTTTGACTGACTCATGGGCAATTCTCATAAAGACATTTTTATTCACTACTCACACATCACAGAGTAAGGCACAAAGGTGAACCCGCAAGCTTTTACTTTCATTATCTTTTTGCCGACCAGTGGTCGGCAAATATTTGTCAATATGGGAGTAGACGACTTCATAGCTATAGTTAAAGCTACATCTACAGCAGGCTAGACTTACACGTTTCCTTGCTAGCAATCTGCACCCATACAACAAACAGCAAATCGTCTCGGATTTGGTTCTAACTTACTGTATTCTGGGATATCCTACCCTACTCTATGTAACCCGAATGAATCCTATAGAAATGCGCCGACTCATCAAAAAAATTGAAAAACCAGTTCGTAAGAGAACACAAGTAATCCCACCCCCAGAAGACGAAATTGTTCAACCTGAGAGCCAAGTTCCTGAACCCCTAGTTGAGCCAGAACCAGTAGTTGAAGAACCCACACCACCCGCATACATCGAAATACCTGAATCTGCTGCATACATCCCCGAATATCGTCCTCTGCGCTCCGTGGGCAACTCTGGCTGGCAAGTGTCTGATGTGTGGCGTGATATACGCGTGGATGACTTCTGTGGGTAAGCTAGAATTAAGTTATACCTTTAAATAAGGTAATTAGCTCTAACAAACAGTAGAGCTATGATTTTTATTATTCGTATGTAGAATAAAAATCTGTAGTAAGTTTTTATGTATATACTGCAACCTTACTGGCGGTTTTCTGTAGCAAAAATGTAGTAAGTTCCAATGAAGGTGCGCCTTAAATTTTTAGTAATTATTTATACTTAATATAGTATAAATAATTACTAAAAACAGAAATATGCTTTCACTGCCTAGACAGCGCGATGCCATTCGCATTCGCGTTCGCGTTCGCGTTCGCGAAGCGTCTCGTAGAGAAGCGTCTCGTAGAGAAGCGCCTCGCTTGTTTTGCATTATTAAATCTGGGCAATTCCTTACAACCTGATACTACGATTTTCATAGCCCAACTGACTCAAACAGCATTTTCGCTGTGGTGAAGTATTTGCTAGGCAATTGCAGCTAAATCATGGTCTATGGCTCTCATTCCTAAACTCGCACGAACTTCGCTCATCTGTACATTCCAAAATTGATCCCACTTTTGGGCTATTAGTTTACCAGGAGTCTGAGAACCAAGCTTATAGCCACGAGCTATTTCTATCATTAAATCATTGAACTTTGTTGGTTGATAGAGACTGATTTTGACCATACTAAAACTTACTAACATCACACTAATTGGAATTCGAGTCTGAGCTAAGACAAATGCTTGTAGTCCAATTTCTCCAATACCATCAGTATCTAATCCAGTGACTACATGATAAATATCATGGGTAGAACGCCACAGCATTTTGAGATAGGAAATATCATCAACTACCGGAACTTGTTTGTAAAAATAAGGATCGAAACCTCTAGCTTTCATCTCTGTGGCGTAAATCTGCCCTAAAGTTCCTTCTGGGAGTTTGGCTAAATCATCTAAATTCAAAGGTGCAGGCAGCCAGCGTTCTTGAAATAAAGCGTTTACTTCTGGAATTTTTTTTAGTTCATCAACTGCTAACTGTGCCATTTCTGTTTGATCAAGAGCATCCTCAAACTCAAATACTAGATCAGTATTACCATTTATGGGTTTTAGGCTACTAGCAGTTAAAAATTCTATGTAGGCGAGGAGTCCTTTATCATTATTGTAGTTAATTACATTATTCATAATGATTTTATCCGTTTAAAATTTATACCACAAGTCTAGAGGAGAATTTATCCCTCAATTTATGGCAAGCTTATTACGATTTTCATGAATCCTCAGAGGTATTTATGGCAATTTTGGCTCTTAATTTTTACTTGATAAATGAGCTTCAACTCGTTATCTTTATTTTGATAGTTGGTCAAGTCTGCTCAACTTTATGAGCCACAATCCGGAATCAGATTTTCATTCCAAGATAAGCTGAAAATTTGTCTGATTTTTGAGAATAATCACAATTTCATGTAGTAATACATGGAAATTCTACCTGATTCTGACTTTTACCGTTAAGCCTTGAAAGACTTGCTGCAAAGGGTTTAAGAAGCAGCACAGCAAATACAGTACAGTAATTGAAATCGGGTGCTAAAGATAACAAGCAATGCTAGACTGGTGGGAGAAAATTTTGCGACCTTAGACATCGAATTTCGACCTTACAAGGATTAGTCCAGGACATTTAGCGATAGCCGTTCGCGCTAGCGTCTCCTTTGGAGAAGGCTTAAGCTTTGCTTATCGCAGTTATTGTTCGCCTTGGTCTCCGACAGGAGAAGGCATTGCTGAGTGAATACCAAACTTCCGAGCTTCATAACTAGCTGCTGCAACTACGCCTCGTTGATTCGGACTGCCACCAACTACTAACGGTTTACCTCGGTAGCTAGGGTTGTCCCGCTGTTCCACTGATGCGTAGAAGGCGTCCATATCAACGTGAACTATCTTTCTAGTTGTAGCGACAGGTTCTTGTCCCAAAGGTAGCTCCACCACAAGCAGTCTCGCTTTTCACGCCATTTCCAAGCAAATTAAATCCTAAACTAGAAATCTTATAGTACACTAGCACTAGTTTGAGCTAAATTCTGCTCCCTCTGCAAATTATTTAAAGCTTGCTTTAACTTTCGGCTATCTGCTTCGATTGGTTTTCTGTTAATGAGTAAGCGTGACAATGTGGCTCAAATTTGGTATAGCCTCAGATGGAAAATTAGTCTGTGTTGAAGATGTTGGTAGTGGCAAGACTGAGCTCACGCCTTATACAAAAATACGCCAGATAAGTCATATCGCCTCACTGACTTAACACTTTACCGCGCTCAACTTCAGCGCATTTTATCTTGTAAACTGTATTTTTTAGAGATTCAAACGCCTAAACGTACTCTGCACAAAATAGGCGTTACCGCTAGACCCATACAACAACGATTGGCAGAAATAGAAACGGATTTACTTGCACATTATAAAACTATTACTATTCAACTACTTGGAACTTGGTCACACAGGGGTAATGTTGAATTATATTTTAAGCATCGTTATCAGAATTTCAATTATCGCATCGGCAGTTTAACCGAGTACTTCAAATTTGGTGCTGCCGATGCTAACGCTGCCCTACATGAGCTACAACAAATGAAAGCTAAAGTCCTTTCTCCTGTCGAGATAGATATTCTTAAGGACAACATTAGCTTATCTCAAGTTGCTATCTAGCCCAGACTTATTACTATTGATAATTGCAAAATATTTTTATTCATTACTATTAATAGATCCCAAGTAATTATATAATGCCCATAACAGTAATAATAACTAATTTCTGAAGTTATGGCCCAAATGTCTCTTACCTATGAACTTAGAGATTATCAGCATAAATGGATAAAAGATATTCGTCATTCTTGGGCTAATGGTAATAGGCGGGTACTTGCCCAACTCCCTACAGGTGCAGGGAAAACAGTCTGTTTTGCTCATATCTGTCATAAATTCTTTCAAGAGCAGCAACAAGTCTTAGTCGTCGCTCACCGCCAAGAGTTAATTTCTCAAGCTGCCGAAAAGCTCTCACAAATTGTTGGTGAAAGCGTGGGGATTATTAAATCAGGTATCCCATCTCACCCAGAACGTAGAATTCAAGTTGCTAGCGTTCAAACCTTAGCTAGACGAAAAGTATTAGAGTTTCCTTTAAATGTTGGCGTCGTGATCTTTGATGAAGCACATCATGCGAGTGCCTCTTCATATAGACGGTTGATTGAGCATTATGAAACTGCACAAATATTAGGTGTTACTGCTACTCCCCAAAGAATTGATGGTCAAGGCTTTATTGATTTATTTGATGATTTAGTCATTGGTGAAACTACCGCCCAATTAATTAAAACTGGTTATTTAAGTAAATTTCGCTTATTTGCGACTAATCAAACTATTTCTACTGTTGGAGTTGAGAAATACGGCGGCGATTTTAAAGCTTCACAATTAGCTGTTGCTGTTACTAGCCAGATTGGTGTTAGCCAAATCTTTCAAAACTTTCTCAAATATGCTTCTAATCTCCGCACAGTCATCTTTGCTTCTAGCCTTGAACACTCTCGTGCCTTGGCAAAAGAATTTTGTCGTCACGGCGTTAATGCTGAACATTTAGATGGTTCTACACCAAGTGAAACTAGGTTTCAAATTCTCCAACGCTTCCGTAGCGGAACTACTCAAGTCATCACTAATTATGAAATCATTACTGAAGGTTATGACTGTCCTAACATCGAGTGTATCTACTGTGTACGCCCTACTGAAAGTTCTACCCTCTGGCTTCAAATGACTGGACGTGTTCTTAGGACTCACCCCCTCAAACCAACTGCGGTAATCATTGATGTTACCGATAACTGGAAGAAACACGGACTTCCTGATGAACCACGTCAATGGAGCTTAGAACCACAAAGCCGAATTGAATCCCCAACTTTTGGTTTAATCCAATGTTCTAGTTGCACCCATGTTTTTCAACCGCTGCGAGATGAACTTGCGATTATTTATGCAGAAATTGGCGAAGATGGTTTACTAATTCAACATCACTCCTGCACTTGTCCTAGCTGTGGTGATTGTATTGAGTTTACGACTAAAGAAACAAGAGCGCAAAACCCAAGCCTTACAAGAATTCGGCTCAAACACAGTCTCAGTCTTGACATCACTGAAATTGACTTGTCTGTGTCTGGGCAGAAGCTAGAAATGGTTGATGACCTCCTTTACAAACAACACTTAAAACATTCCCCTCCTGCTAAAATCTACAAAGCTATTTTCATGACCTTCATTGAAACAATTGCTGAATTTACTTTGGGAGATTGGCGCGAGATTGTCAAAATGATTGAGCCTTCATTACCTCTGGTTACGAAAAAAGCCTGGGAATTATACATTGAAGGGTTAGATAGACATAAAAATCGCATACTCGCTCTCTCTTTTATTGAACAACGAAAGTTAAAGAATCAAACTAGCTCCTCGTTGCTCAAAGGGGCGTCTCCTGAACCACCCTCGAAGACATCCAATCAAATCTCCTCTCCACAAACACAACCTCACACATCACCTACGTTCATCAAAAAATTAGGGAATTCCTATTTTCAGAATAAATATGCATCCCAATGGAAAGAATCCTTGGCTCACTGTTCAATGTTAACTGGTGATTTTTTGAGCAACAATGCCGGATTATTTCATGTCGAAACTACACCGAAGTTTGTCAATATTTCTATTGAAATTAGAGATATTCCTAGCCTCAGAGCAAGACTCAAAGATATTTTTGACAACACAGAAATCCAAAATGCTTTTAGTCAAGGTTTTGGCAAACAAGCCAAGGTCATGCTGCGGTTAGCCCAGCAGAGTAATCAAGCCACTTCATGAGCAT